>DASXCJ010000029.1:0-1959 GCA_036491175.1 Rhizomicrobium sp. | reverse complement strand
CGTCGCCTTGTCGGTCTCGATCTCGGCCAGGATATCGCCCGACTTGACCGTGTCGCCTTCCTTCACCAGCCACTTGGCCAGCTTGCCCTCTTCCATCGTGGGCGAAAGCGCGGGCATGAGAATTTGCGTCATCTCACACCTCCCTTGTCATGGCCCGGTCAAGCCGGGCCATGACAGCGGTGAATCTCGTCGGCGAAAGCGCGGGCATGAAGATCTTCGTCATTGCGAAGCCTCCAGCGGCGCGAGCTCACCGGCATTCTGTTCCCAGTGGCTGCCGTCGAACTCGGTGGTGACGACGGAGGCGAATTCCCTGGCGTCGAGGCAACGGAAATTCACGCTATAGCCGTCCGGATGCGAGCGCGGGACATAGAACGACTTGATCCCGCAGAGCGAGCAGAACATGTGCTTCGCCGCGCCGGTATTGAAGGTGTACGTCGTAATGGCGCCCTCGCCCTTCAGCAGCTTGAACTGCGATTTCGGCACGATGAGGTGCAGATAGCCCGTCTTGGCGCACATCGAGCAATTGCAATCGACGAGCTCGATCTCGTCCGCCGCCTCGACCTCGAACATAACCGCGCCGCAATGGCAGCCGCCTTTGTGCCAGGAAGTTTTTGCCTTCTTGCCCTTCATCGGTAGCAGACCGCTTTCGCGGCCTCCACGATGTCGTCCACGGTCGGCAGCGCGAGCTTTTCGAGATTGGCGGCGTAGGGCATCGGGACGTCCTTGCCGGCGACCTTGGTCGGCGGCGCGTCGAGATAGTCGAACGCTTCCGAGGTCACCACGGAACAGATCTCCGAGCCGATGGAGCACACCGGCCAGCCCTGTTCGACCGTGACGAGGCGGTTGGTCTTCTTGACCGAGTTGATGACCGTCGCGGTGTCGAGCGGGCGCAGGGTGCGCAGGTCGATCAGCTCGGCATCGATGCCCTCGGCGGCGAGCTTGTCGTTGGCCTCCAGGATCAGGCCGACGCAGATGGAATGCGCGACCAGGGTGACGTGCTTGCCGGCCTTGACCACGCGGGCCTTGCCGATGGGGACGACCCAATCGTCGATCTTCGGCACCGGGAAGGAGCGTCCGTAGACGATCTCGTTCTCCAGGAAGATCACCGGATTGGGATCGCGGATCGCGGCCTTCATCAGGCCCTTCGCGTCGGCGGCGAAATAGGGGGCGATGACTTTCAGGCCTGGGATATGCGCGTACCAGGCGGAATAGTCCTGGCTGTGCTGGGCGGCGACGCGCGCCGCCGGGCCGTTGGGGCCGCGGAAGACGATGGGGCAACCCATCTGGCCGCCGGACATGTAGCGCGTCTTGGCGGCGGAGTTGATGATCTGGTCGATCGCCTGCATGGCGAAGTTGAAGGTCATGAACTCGACGATGGGCCTGAGGCCCCCAAACGCCGCGCCGACGCCGAGGCCGGCGAAGCCATGCTCGGTGATCGGCGTGTCGATCACGCGCTCCGCGCCGAACTCGTCGAGCAGGCCCTGGCTGATCTTGTAGGCGCCCTGGTATTGCGCGACTTCCTCGCCCATCAGGAACACGGACTTGTCGCGGCGCATCTCCTCCGCCATCGCGTCGCGCAAGGCTTCGCGCACGGTGATGGTGACGAGTTCGGTGCCGGTGGGGAATTCTTCTTTTGCCGCTTCAGCCTGATGGCCGCGATCCTCATGACCGGCGGGCTGTGCACGCTTTGGCTCGCCACCCTGCTTTTGCGACGGTTGTTTGGCCTCGGCTTCGGCGGGGCGCTTCTCCTGCACCGCTTCTTCGCTTCTGGCCGGCTTGGATAGAGCACCGCCCTCGCCCGCCATCTCGGCGATGGGCTCGTTGACCTTCACGCCTTCGGTGCCTTCGGGCACGAGGATCTTGCCGATGGTGCCTTCGTCGACGGCTTCGAACTCCATCGTCGCCTTGTCGGTCTCGATCTCGGCCAGGATATCGCCCGACTTGACCGTGTCGCCTTCC
>DASXCJ010000028.1:0-66390 GCA_036491175.1 Rhizomicrobium sp. | reverse complement strand
CAAGTCGCAGAACCAGCGCGAGCGCGTGCTCGCCGCCTTCCGCAACGGCAATCTCCGCACCTTGATCGCCACCGACATTGCCGCCCGCGGCATCGACGTCGACGGCGTCAGCCACGTCATCAACTACGATCTGCCGAACATTCCGGAATCCTATGTCCACCGCATCGGCCGCACCGCGCGCGCCGGCGCCGGCGGCATCGCCATCGCCTTCTGCGATCCGTCCGAGCGTCCGCTGCTCAAGGACATCGAGCGGCTTGTGCGCACACCGCTCACGGTGGTCGGCCACGCGCCGCTTCCCGCCGAAGCCCCGCGCGCCGAGCAGCCCAAACGCGTCATCGACTACGCCAACCGCAAGAAGCCCAACAACCGCCGCCGCTTCCGCGGCGGCAAACAGCGCCAGGCGGCTTAATTTTCTTCCTCCCCCGCCGTTGCGGGGGAGGTGTCGGGCGCGGGCCTTGCCCGCGAACGACGGAGGGGGTGCGTGCAGCGGCGAAGGCTAGAGCAATTTTGGAATGAGCTGACTCGGAGTGGATTCCCAAAGCTGGTTTGATAAGCGAGTCTTGGATCGCGGTTGATTCGGGAGGCGCGGATGGCGCGACCCTATTCCCAGGATTTGCGGGTTAGGCTGGTTCGTTATGTTGAGGGCGGGGTATCGGCCCGGTCGGCGGCCAAGGTGTTCGGGGTCAGCGAGAGTTCGGCGATCAAATGGATGCAGCGCTGGAGGCAGCAAGGAAGCGTCGCTCCCAATCCGGTTCGGGGCCACCGCCGCCAACTGCTTGAGGGCCATGCCGACTGGCTTCTTCGAGTCATTGAGACCAAGACCGATCTGACGCTCGAGGAGATCCGCGCACGGTTGAAAAAGCGTGGCGTGCGCGTCAGCCTGTGGACGGTGTGGAGCTTCTACGACCGGCACGACATCAGCTTCAAAAAAAAGCGTCTACGCCAGCGAACAGGACCGCGCCGACGTGGCGGTCGCGCGGGAGCGCTGGAAAGCCGCGCAAAAGCAGCTTGATCGCACAGGTTTGGTCTTCATCGACGAGACCGGCACCAGCACCAATATGGCGCGCGCCAGAGGCCGCTGCCGGCGCGGCAAGCGGCTGATCGGCAAAGTCCCTCACGGCCACTGGAAGATCACCACCTTCGTTGCCGGGCTGCGCTGCAACGCGATCACCGCGCCCTTCGTCATCGACCAGCCGATGAACAGCGCGATCTTCAAGGCCTATCTGGAACAGTGCCTAGTGCCCACTCTGGAGCCCGGCGACATCGTCGTGATGGACAATCTGTCGTCTCACAAGAGCCAGGAGGTGCGCCAGATCATCGAGGCCGCCAGTGCCAGGCTCCTATACCTGCCGCCTTACTCTCCCGATCTGAATCCGATCGAGATGGCCTTCGCCAAACTCAAAGCTCACCTGCGCAAAGCCGCAGAGCGCTCCATGCCGGCGCTCTGGGATCGCATCGGCTCCATCCTCGATACCTTCTCGCCAACCGAATGCGCAAACTTCTTCAGCCACGCCGGATATGCGTAATCTCAAGCCAAAAATGCTCTAAGCTTTTTACGTTTCTGCAAGCGCGGCAGCCGCATATTGGGCATCGTTCGGAGGGCGCGATGGCCAATTCTTTCGGCAAACGCGGCGCGGCCGTTGCCGCGCCCTCGCCGGCGCGGTTGGCCGCGCCGGAACCGATAGAAGTCGCGGCGGCGGACAGGCCCATCTCGCGCATTCCCGTTTCGACCCTCCTGATCCTTGTACTTCTCACCGGCGTCTATGCCTGGGAGGTGCATGTCGCGGGCTATACGGTGTCGCCGCGGGCGCTGGTCGCGCTGGGCGGCATCGACGGCAACCATCTCTTCCGCGACCATGAATGGTGGCGGCTCTTCACCGCGCCGCTGCTGCACCTCAATGCCGAGCACATCATCGGCAACGGCGTCTGCCTGTTGATCACCGGCATCCTGCTTGAGCCGCTGGTCGGGCGCGGATGGTTCGCGGGCTTGTTCGCGCTCGGCGGCGTGGCGGGCGGGCTTGCCTCGGCGCTCTACAATCCGCCCGACATCGTCAGCGCCGGCGCATCGGGCGCAATCATGGCGCAGCTCATGGCGGCCTTCGTGGTCAGCTTCAATGACGAGGTGCCGGCGAAGGTGCAGCGCGCGCTGCGCCGCCGGTTCACCATCATCGCGCTGCCCTCGCTGCTGCCGGCACTCACCGTGTCGGTGGATCATGTCGACTATTCCGCCCATGCCGGCGGGGCGCTGGCGGGCGCGATGGCGGCGATGATCCTGCGTATATTCTGGACCGATGGCGCGCCGCAGCCGGAGCACCAAGGCGCGGGCCTCGGCCTCACGGGCGTGGCGCTCGCGCTGTCCTGCTTCGCGTTGCTGCAGACATCGCAGCCGGCGATGCTGCCCGGCCTGATCCCGGAATCCGCGATGCCCGACGGCAACGAGGCGGCCGTCGCGCAATCGGGCGAACTCGTGGCGCGCTATGGCCGCGATCCGCGCGCGCATTATTTCCGCGCCATATATTACCTGAAGCGCGAGGACCTCCCGGATGCGGAAGACCAATTGCGCACGGCCCTGGATGGCGCGCGGAAGATGGCCGACGCGATGCCGGAACAGTTCGAGCTTTCCGTGCGCCTGACGCTCGCCATCGTGCTGACGGCGAAAGGCCAGCAGAGCGAGGCGGCGCGGGTGATGCGCCCTGCTTGCGATTTCGCCAAGGCCAATGCGCGCGACGAGAAGGGCCTGACCTATCTCCAGGGCCAGGGGATCTGCTTGTAACCGTTGCTGGGCCGAGCTTCCGTGCGCGAAATCTTGACCGCTCGTGCGGTTGACCGGCGTGCGCGGCAAAACATTCTCTTCAATAAGTGTAGCACTTTCAACGTGTTACAGTGGAATTCGGACCTATGCGCCTGTTTGAATATTCAGCTTGACGTTCACGTAAACGGTAAATAGGAGTCTGGTCCGGAAACGACAGGGACGGACCCAAAGGGCAAAAGCCCAGTCCGCGAGCGCCATGAGCCGGACTTTCTCCATCCGCCAGCTCACCAAGGAGATGGGCGTCACCTCGCGCACGTTGCGCCACTACGAAGACGAGGGACTCCTCTCCCCCGAACGCCGCGGCCAGGCGCGCATCTACTCGCAGCGCGACCGCGCGCGGCTGATGCTGATCCTGCGCGGCCGCCGCGTCGGCTTCACGCTTGCCGAGATCGGCGAGATCCTCGACCTCTACGATGCGGATGAGAGCGGCGTCGCCCAGCTCAGCCATTCAAAAAAGAAATTCGTCGAGCGCCTCACCGCGCTGGAGCGCCAGCGCGTCGACATCGACGAGTCCATCGCCGAACTCAAGCTCGGCATCACGGCAATAGAGAACCGCCTCGCCGAGGAGACGCCGCCCCCGCCGGTGCGCGTCGCCGGCTACAGCGTCATGCCGGCCGGGGAGTGATGTCTCATCTGTCATCCCCGGCGAGCGCGTAGCGCGAGGGAAGGGGATCCAGGCGGAACGAACGATACCGGCGTTCGTCGTTCCACCTGGATCCCCGTCCCTCGCTTTGCTCGCCGGGGATGACAATTTAGTTTTTGATCTCTCAACGGAGAAAACAATGACCGAATGCTTCATCTACGACACCGTGCGCACGCCGCGCGGCAAGGGCAAGAAGGACGGGAGCTTGCACGAAGTGACCGCGCTGGAGCTCGGCACGCAGGTGCTGAAAAATTTGCGCGACCGCAACAATCTCGACACGTCGCTGGTCGATGACGTCGTGTTCGGCTGCGTCGATCCGGTGAACGAGCAGGGCGCCGATATCGCCCGCCTCGCCGTGCTGAACGCCGATTACGCCGAGAGCGTCGCGGGCGTGCAGATCAACCGCTTCTGTGCGAGCGGCCTGGAGGCCTGCAACATGGCGGCCGGCCAGATCATGAGCGGCCAGTCGGACATGACCATCGGCGGCGGCGTCGAGAGCATGAGCCGCGTCGGCATGGGCGCGTCGGGCGGTTCGTGGTCGGTCGATCCGAGCATCGCCTTCAAGAGTTATTTCAGCCCGCAGGGCATCGGCGCCGATCTGATCGCGACGATGGACGGCTTCTCCCGCGACGACGTCGACGCCTTCGCGGTGGAAAGCCAGAAGCGCGCGGCGAATGCGTGGAAGAACGGCTATTTCAAGAAATCCGTCGCCCCGGTGAAGGACATTCTGGGCCAGACGATCCTCGACCACGACGAGCACATGCGCCCCGATGCGACGATGCAGTCGCTGGCTTCGCTGAACGCGAGCTTCGCCCAGCTCGGCGAATTCGCGGGCTTCGATGCGGTGGCGCAGCAGCGTTATCCGATGGTGGAGAAGCTCAATCATGTCCATCACGCGGGCAACTCGTCCGGCATCGTCGATGGTTCCGCGGGCGTGCTGATGGGCACGAAGGAAGCGGGCAAGTCTGCCGGGTTGAAGCCGCGCGCGCGCATCCGCGCCTATGGCTCCATCGGGTCGGAGCCTTCGATCATGCTGACCGGTCCGTCTTACGTGACCGAGAAGGTGCTGAAGCGCGCGGGCATGAAGGTCGAAGACATCGATCTTTATGAGCTCAACGAAGCGTTCGCCTCGGTGGTGCTGCGCTTCATGAAGGTGCTCAACATCTCCCACGACAAGGTCAACGTGAACGGCGGCGCCATCGCCATGGGCCATCCGCTCGGCGCCACCGGCGCGATGATCCTGGGCACCGTGCTCGACGAACTCGAGCGCCGCGACCTCTCGACCGCGCTCGTCACCCTCTGCGTCGGCGCCGGCATGGGCACCGCCACCATCATCGAACGGATCTAGTCCAATGGAACTCAAGAACTTCAAATGGGACCAGGACGCGGACGGGATCGTCACGCTGAGCTGGGACGTGCCGGGCCGCACGATGAACGTGCTCACCGGTGGCGTGATCGCCGAATTGCTCACCGCTGCCGAGAAGGTCGCCGCGGATGAAAGCATCAAGGGCCTCGTCATCACCTCCGGCAAGGCGAACGGCTTTTGCGCCGGCGCCGCGCTGGACGAGATGGAGGGCGGCAGCGCCTCCGCCGCGAAGTCGGAGCAGGATGCCATCGCCGCGCGCTTCCAGGGCGTGATGATGTTCCACAAATCGCTGCGCAAGCTCGAGACCTGCGGCAAGCCGGTGGCGGCCGCGATCAACGGGCTGGCGCTCGGCGGCGGTCTCGAAGTCACGCTCGCCTGTCACTATCGCGTCGTGGCGGACAATCCGAAGATCCAGCTCGGCCTGCCCGAAGCGAAGGTCGGTCTGCTTCCGGGCGGCGGCGGCACGCAACGCCTGCCGCGTCTCGTCGGCGCGCAGGCCGCACTGCCGATGCTGCTGCAGGGCGGCAGCGTCGATCCCCAAAAAGCGCTCGGCATGAAACTGATGCATGCGGTCGCGCCGCTGGCCGACATCGTGAGCAATGCGAAAGCGTGGTGCAAAGCGAACCCCAAGGCCGCGCAGCCGTGGGACGCGAAGGATTTCAAGATTCCCGGCGGCGGACCCTATTCCCCCGGCGGCGGCCAGGTCTTCACCATGGGCAACTCGATGTTGCGCAAGGAGAGCTACGGCAATTATCCGGCGCAGCGTTACATCATGTCCTGCGTCTATGAGGGCCTTCAGGTTCCCATCGATGCGGGCCTGCGCATCGAGGCGCGCTATTTCACCAAGCTCATGATGCAGCCTGAAAGCCGCAACATGATCCGCTCGCTGTTCCTCTCCATGCAGGACCTCGGCAAGGGCGCGCGCCGCCCGAAGAAGGAAGCGGCGAGCGACACGAAGAATCTCGGCGTGCTCGGCGCCGGCGTGATGGGCGGCGGCATTGCTTACGTGTCGGCGCTCGCCGGCATCGATGTCGTCTTGATCGACACCACGCAGGAGAAGGCGGATGCGGGCAAGGCGCATGTGTCCGGCATCCTCGACAAGCAGATCGAGCGCGGAAAATCCTCACCCGAGAAGAAGGCGGCGGTGCTCGCCCATATCGTGGCGACGTCGGATTTCACCGCGCTGAAGGACGTCGATCTCGTCATCGAGGCGGTGTTTGAGGATCGCGCGGTGAAGGCCGAGGCGACCAAGAAGGCCTGCGCGGTGTTGAAGAAGGGCGCGGTGTTCGGCTCGAACACCTCCACCTTGCCGATCACCGGTCTCGCGGAAGCCAGCGACCGCCCCGAACTCTTCATCGGCGTGCATTTCTTCTCGCCGGTGGACCGCATGGGTCTCGTCGAGGTGATCCGCGGCAAGAAGACGGGCGATCACGCGCTCGCCGTGGTGATGGACTATGTCCAGAAGATCAAGAAGACGCCCATCGTCGTCAACGATGCGCGCGGCTTCTACACCTCGCGCTGCTTCGGCACCTACACGCGCGAAGGCATGGCGATGCTGGCCGACGGCATCCACCCCGCGATGATCGAAAACGTGGGCCGCATGGCCGGCATGCCGATGGGCACGTTGGAAGTGCTGGACTCGGTCGGCCTCGACACGCCGCTCAAGGTGATGCGCCAGACGAAGAAGGATCTCGGCGTGAACACCCCGCCGGACGACTCCGAGAAGTTCCTCTCCTGGGTCGTCGAGCAGAACGGGCGCCTCGGCCGCAAGAACGGCAAGGGCTTCTACGACTACGACGCCAAGGGCAAACGCGTGCGCATCTGGCCGGAGCTGCTCGCGCAGCGCGCGTGGAAAACTGACGCCAGCGTGGACGAGATGAAGCAGCGCTTCTTGACGTTGCAAGCCATCGAGGCGGCCAAGTGCTTCGAGGAAGGCGTGATCACCGACCCGCGCGACGCCGATGTCGGCGCCATCCTCGGCTGGGGCTTCGCGCCGTTCACCGGCGGCCCGATCTCCTACATCGACACGGTGGGCGCGGCCGCCTTCGTCGCGCGCTGCGACGACTTCACCAAACGCTTCGGCGAACGCTTCACTCCACCGAAGCTCCTGCGCGACATGGCGTCCAAGAATGAAACCTTCTACGGCCGCTTCGCGCCGGTGAAGGAAGCCGCATAGTTTTTCACTTCACGGGGCGTAGCAGGGGCCGGGAGCAATCCCGGCCCTTTTTTGCTATAGTGGCGTCATGAAGCTCAAGATCAAGCGCGTCTACGAACCGGCCGAGAAGAGCGACGGCTTGCGCGTGCTGGTCGACAGGCTGTGGCCGCGCGGCGTGAAAAAAACGGCCATCGATCTCTGGCTCAAGGACATCGCGCCGTCGGACGCGCTGCGCAACTGGTTCCACCACGAAGAGCCCAAATGGGCCGACTTCCGCCGCAAGTACAAGAAAGAGCTCAAGGACAATCCCGACGCCATCGCCGCCCTGCGCCATGCCGGCAAGGGCAAGACCGTTACGCTGCTCTACGGCGCGCGCGACACCGAACGCAATCAGGCCGTCGTGATCGCGGAGTTCTTGCGTGGCTGACTTCGTCACCGTCTTCAACGTCACGCAATCGGGCTATCGCGACTGGGAATTCCCGGCTTTCGGGCTCATTTTCGTCGCTGTCGGCCTGGCGCTATTCTTTTTCCCGCGTGTTGTGAAAGCGTTGCGGATTCCGGCGCGGTACTTCGATTCCCGCTGGTCGAAGGGCTTCCGCTATTTCTATGTCGGCTTTGCCCTCTTCTGGACCGTGGCCGTGTTCGCCGTGACCTTCACGCGGCACGAGCATCAAACGTCGTTGGTCGAAAGTGGCCGATGCCCCACTGTCACCGGCCCGGTCGAGAACTTCGTTCCGATGCCCGCCGGCGGCCACGGCGAGGAATCCTTCACCGTGTCGGGCGTGCATTTTTCCATTTCGGACTACGTCATCACCGGAGGGTTCAACAACACCGTGTCGCATGGCGGGCCCGTCACCGGCGGCGCCTATGTCCGCATCTGCTACGATCCCGGCGACAACGCGATCCTCACGCTCGCCATCCGCGGCTATCGCGGCCCGGTCAAGGACTACGGACACACCGCCTTTTTCGATGATTTCACCTCGTCGAAGGCGGACAAGAGCGTACCGGCGAAGCTGCCGGCGCTTCCGTGGTGGAGCAGCGTGTTCGTCTATGTCTATCTCCTCAACCTTGCCGGCATCCTGCTGCTCTACAGACCCTATCTGCGGGTCTTCCCGGCGCTGTCGCGCCATCCGGTCGCGGATGGTGTGCTGGCGCGGGTGCTGGCGGACGGCGCAAGCCTCAGGCTGCGCGATACGCTGGCGCGCTGGGACAGCGGAACCGCATCGCTGTGGTTGAGGCCGCGCGGGCTCAATATCTTTTCCATCCCGCAGGTGGTGGCGCGGCTCGGCACCGATCCGGCGGGCCGCATGATCGTCTCGCGCGAAATCCGTTACGCCGTCGGCTTTCCAGTCGCGATCCTGCTGTTCTTCGCAACCGCATTCCTGATGTTCACGCGGTTCGCGCGGACCTCGGCGCCGGACACGCCGCTCCACGTGTTCCTGGGCGTATTCTTCGTGATTGCCAGCGTCTCCTACGTGCGTCAGGCGCGGCGGGCGATCAAGCGGATGGATGGCCTCGCGCAGGAGGCCATCGAGGAACTCAAGACACCGCCACCGGCGGCGGCTACAGTGCCGTGACCCGCCATCAAGGAGACTCCCATGGAATACGGCCCCTATAAGGAAATCCTCGTCGAGGTAAGCGATCGGATCATGACGCTCACCTTGCACCGGCCGGAGAAGCTCAACGCCTTCACCGCGACCTCGATGTTCGAGATGATCGACGTCTTCACCAAGGTGAACGGCGATGACGACGTGCGCGCGATCATCGTCACCGGCGCGGGCCGCGCCTTCTGCGCGGGCGCCGACCTCTCCGGCGGCGCGCGCACCTTCGACGCCACGCAGAATCCGGAGCGCGCGGCGCGCAATGCCGGGCCTGTCGATCAGGTCGACTGGAGCGACGAGCGCGTGCGCGACGGTGGCGGGCGGCTGACCTTGGCGATCTTCGAGTGCCTCAAGCCCGTCATCGCGGCGGTGAACGGGCCGGCGGTGGGCGTGGGCGTGACGATGCAGCTCGCCATGGACATTCGCATTGCCTCTGACGCCGCCAAGTTCGGCTTCGTCTTCGCGCGGCGCGGCATCGTGCCGGAAGCGGCGTCGAGCTGGTTCCTGCCCAAGATCGTCGGCATCGCCCAGGCGCTGGAGTGGTGCTATTCGGGCCGCGTCTTCGATGCGCAGGAAGCCCTGCGCGGCCGCCTCGTCAGCCAGGTGGTGAAGCCGGAGGAGCTTCTGCCCACCGCGCGCAAGCTGGTCGAGGAAATCCGCGACAACACCGCGCCGGTCTCCATAGCCCTGATCCGGCAGATGATGTGGCGGCTCTCGGCCACCGACCATCCGATGGAAGCGCACAAGATCGACTCCAGGGGCATCTATTCGCGCGGCGCCTCGCCGGACGTGCGCGAAGGCGTGGCGTCGTTCCTGGAGAAGCGCCCCGCGAACTTTCCGCAGAAGGTCTCCGAGGACATGCCGCGCTATTTCCCGTGGTGGGAAGAGCGCAAGTATTCGTGAAGCGGAGTGTCGGCGACCTCTCCCTTGCGGGGAGATGGTATTATGCGCGAAGAGCGACGAAATTCGCCGAGGGGACACCATGAAAGCCTTTATCTTCTTGTCTTTTCTGGCGCTCGCGGCCGCGCCCGCGTTCGCCGACGATTCCTCCGCCGCGCTCGGCGCGGGCGGGGTGGTGCTGACGCAGGCGGCCGACATCCGCATGGCGAAGGAGGATTTGTATGTCTCGCCCAAGAAGGTCCGCATCCATTTCGCGTTCGTGAACGATGGCGCCAAGGACATCGACACCATCGTCGCCTTCCCGCTGCCGGACATCGACATGAACGAGTTCACCGAATCGCCCATCGGCGCCGTGACGGACGATCCGGTCAATTTCGTGGGCTTCACCATCACGGCCAACGGCAAGCCGGTCGCGCCCGCCGTGGAGCAGCGCGCCTTCTACAAGGGCAAGGACGTCACCGACATCGTCAAGCGCGCGGGCGTGCCGCTCAGCCTCAGCGATCCCAAATTCGCGCCTTTGATGGAGAAGCTGCCGGCGGCGCAGCGCAAGATCCTGGAGGATGCCGGCCTGGCCGACGGCGAAAGCGGCTCGTTCGAGCACCCGCATTGGCTGGTGCGCACGAAATTCTGGTGGCGTCAGGCTTTCCCCGCGCATCGGACCGTCACGCTGGATCACGCCTACCAGCCGGTGACGGGCCAAGGCTTCTTCACCGTCTATGAGATCGACAACAAGGATTCCGACGGCCAATATTACTTCACCACCTATTGCATCGATCCGGCGACGAAGGCCGCGATCGCAGCGCGCCTCGGCGGCAAGAATGCGAGCCTGGAGGATGGCGGCATGCTCACGCGCTACAACACCGACTACATCCTGATGAGCGGCAACAATTGGAAAGGCGCCATCGGCCATTTCCACATGACGCTCGACAAGCTGAAGCCGGACAACATCCTGTCGCTGTGCTGGAAGGGCGACCTGAAGAAGACGGGCGCGACGACGGTCGATTTCACGGCGGACAATTTCGCACCAAGCCGCGACATCCGCATGCTGATCCTCGAAACGGCGCCGAAGCAATGAGGCTTGCCGGGTAGCGCTCAGCCGACAACGCCTCGCCGCGCGGGAGGGCCGAAGCGTCCGGAAGCGTCTTGGCGCTCAAGCGAGACGTTGGGTTTCGCCCGGGCGTTCGTCTGCTGTTGGGAAGGCTTCGGCCCGCCGGCGCGGGAAGGCGGGGTTCGGGTCAATACCTGCGGAAAATCACGCGCAGCAGGCGGCGCAGCCAGCCCGCTTTGGTGTAGTCCGGCGTGACATAGGCTTCGTGCGAAGCCCGGTTGACCACAAGATTTCCCATCATCGTTCGAATCCTCCGACGTGAGAGTGAACCCAACGCTGGAATCGATATACGCACACTGTGCGCCAGGCGCAAGAGGTGCGCCTTAAAAAAATCGCGATGATGAGGAGGACGTGGCGCGGAGGGCGCAGCGCGCGAGACAGCGGCGCGTGCGCGGACGATGCAGCGCGCTGCCGCGAGAAGTCGGATGGGAGGAGATCCAGGGGTGTGTCCAACGCCGTGTCACGGCCCGCGACCTTCCTACGCAGCAAGTGCAGCTTCGGAAGGCGAGCCTTCAGTCTCCCGAAGCCTTTGGCGTAGGGAGAATGCGGGCCGCCCAGGTGACGCGGCAGAGATGGTGCAGAACCCAACTGGGTGGCCCGCAGCCGCGGGCCAAGACACAGTTTTCAATTCGATCGAAAGCTACCGCTTGATCCCGAACAGCGCCGCGAGCAGGCGGCGGAGCCAGCCTGGGGCGGCCGGTTCGAGGTGAAGCTCTTCGACGCTGCGATGCGATACGAGATGACCCAGCATGGATGCCGCTCCGACGTTACGCACGACCCACCGTATACGGAGGATACGCTTAAAATGCCGTTTGGCAACGGCGGGCGCGATCCGCATACGGATTAACCTTCGCAAACGAAGCTTAACGCGGGATTAACGCTGCCGCGCCGCCTGCCTGCGCCACCAATCGCCGATCAGCCCTCCCACGCAGGCGCTGGTCGGCATCTGGCTCGTCCGCGCGCGCTGCACGCGTTCCAGCGCGGATTCCACCGGCAGGCCGTGCGCGCCCCGCCGTGCCCGCTCCACCGCCAGCGCGCGGCACGGATCGATCTCGCCATAAGACGAAAACATCCACCCCGCCGTGACGAGCAGAAGCAGGATCGCGGCGAAAAAGATGCGGATCATGGCGCGCTACTGGTGACCGGGGCCCTGGTCGGGGATGGGCGTCATGCCGTTGCTGGGCGCATTGGCCTGCACGCCCGGCGTCATCGTCGAGCGGCAGGACTGGTAGCCGTTGCCCCAGCCGGTGCGATAGATCTGATCGGTGCGGTAGAGCGAGTTGTCCGTCAGCGGCCCCTTGCGGAAGTCCGTGTAGGCGTTCGTCGCCGCCGCGCATCCGTCCTGATAACCGTCGCGATAGGACGGCGTCTTGCGCAGCGCGCGGTCGGCCGGGCCGCCGAAGATCGCGCAGGCCGAGAGCGTGAGCGAGAGGGCGAGGATCGCGGAGGTCTTCAGGGCTTTTGTCATGCCCCATCCTAGCAGGCCCCCTCGTGGCAGGCCATTGCGCGGGACAAACGCTTAACCGCGATTTAATGGGCCTGTCTTATGATGTTCCCGCGTTGGGCCCGTGTCATGAAGAACCACGATTTCAAATCCCTGAGCGTGCTGATCGTCTCAGCCAAACCCCATGTGGTGCAGATCCTGCGCCAGGTGATGGGCATCGCCGGCGTCGGCGGCGTCGCGGCGGTGGCCGACGGCAACGCGGCGCTCGAACTCCTCGCCAACCAGATCTTCGACGCGGTGTTCTGCGACGACGCCTCGGCGAACGACACGGGCGTGGATTTCGGCGCCGCCTCGCGCAAGAGCGAAGGCATGCTCGATCCGATGCTGCCGGTGTTCCTGCTCTGCGCCGGCCCGCGCCGCCGCGACATCGAGACGGCGCGCGACCAGGGCTATACCGACGTGCTCACGCGCCCCGTCAGCGCCGCCACGATCATGCGCAAGCTGAAGCTGGCGGTGGAGCGGCCAAGGCCGTTCATCGTGGCGCCGGATTTCTACGGGCCGGACCGCCGCGCGGAATCGCGAGGCCAGTTTCGCGGGCCCGACCGGCGCAAGCGCACGCCGCGCAAGGTCCGCATCGCCGCCGCCGGCGAGGCCTAAACGCCCGCAACTACAGGGCGAATTCCTGCAGAGACGGCAATTGTACCCACAACTTGACATTGTGGTCCATTGAGTCCTAGAAGTCCTTCCGAACAAAGAAGGAACTTGGCTCATGTTGAGTGAAGGGGAAGTCGAAAGAGAGGCGCGCTGGATCCTGCGCGAACTCGAGATCAAGGGCGGTTATCTCTTGCGCGCCGCCAAGCATCGCTTCGTGCTGGAGCCGGGCGAGGTGCTGGTGAAGCGGACACTGGTGGTTGAATTCCATCACCGCGATTGGCTCAGGACGCGGGGGACGCGGCCTGAGAGCTTCGCGCTCTCCGATGCCGGGCTGTTCTGGCTGCGGCGGCAGGAAGCGGAGGCCGATCCCTTCGCCCGCCAGCACCAGCTCTGCGTCACGCGCACGATCCGCAACGCCGCGGGCGAGGAACAGGTCGTCACGATCAACGAGGGCGAGTCCCCGCTCGGCTGGCTGTTCAAGCGCGGCGCCATCGACGCGGTGCAGCTCGAGGCGGGCGAGAAGCTGAGGCGCGATTTCACCATCGCCGGGCTCACGCCGCGCATGGCGATGGACTGGCACAAACCCGTCGTCGACCAGACGCGCGGCATGCGGCCCGAGCCCGAGATGGGCGAGATGGTGCTCGCCGCCAAACAGCGCTTCTCCCGCGCCATGAGCGCGGCGGGGCCGGTGATCTGCGACCTGCTGTTCGACATCTGCTGCCACCTGATCGGGCTGGAGGCGGCGGAGAGCGCCCGCAACTGGCCGCGCCGCACGGCGAAGATCGTACTGTCGATCGGGCTGGAGAAACTCGCGAGCCATTACGGCTTGCGCTCGCATCGCGCGCCGGAACTGCGGGCGTGGCGGGCGGCTTAGAGTTTGAGGAGATATTTGTGCGTGCCGTCCAGCACCAACTCGCTTTTCTGGTTGTGCACCGTGGCGCGCATCGTCACGAGGCCGGTGGTGCGCTGCGCCTTGAGTTCGACGATTTCAAGCGCCGGATAGAGCGTGTCGCCGGGATAGACGCCCTTGAGGAATTTCGCGTTCACCTCGACGAAGCCGATCAGCGCCTCGCCGATGACATGGGGAAAGAGCCCCGCGCCCGCCGCCGTGAAGGCGAGCACCTGCAGCCCGTGCGCGAGCGGCGCGGGATGGCCCAGCGCCTTGCAATATTCGTCGTCATAGTGGATCGGATGGTTGTCCAGGCTCACCGCCTGGAACGCGGCGAAGTTCGCCTCGGTGATGGTGCGCGACGGATTGCGGAAGATCTCGCCGACGCGCAATTGCGAAAACGGGCGCAACGGCACGACACGATGGGTCTGCGGAGAGAAATCGCTGGTCATTGCGGCACGCTATCGCGCCGCGAGGGGCAGCGGCTAGCCCCCGTGCGCCTTGCGCTCGGCGACGGCCTGGTCGATGTCGGCCTTCACGTCGGCCAGCGGGCGCAGGCCGAAGGACGGAAGCTCGTTCAGGATGCCAAGGCCGTTGGCGCAGGCTACGATGCCTTGCGCACACGGCCGGCCGGACACCATCGCCTGGGACACCCGGGGGAGGAGTGTTTCCTGCAGCGAGGCGCCGGGCCGGCCGAACCCAAGATTGGGCTCGCGCGGCATCAGCATCGAAACGATAGCGATCCAGAACACGGCGCGAATGAGCATGACATACCTTGCGTACTCAACACGCGAGAATGCTATGCGCGGCGTCTTGTTCCGCGCTGAAACCATTCGGTAAAGTTCGATGCAATCGGGTTAATTCGCGATTTGGCGGCAATGAGGGAAAACGCCTGGTGTCGAAGCGCGGAGTGTTTCGATTCAAAACAGCGACGAGTTCGATTCAAATTTTCTGTAAATGCGAAGGAAGGGGATTCACGCTGGGCCGCGGAGACGCGGAGGTGCTGGCGATCGAGATTTTGCCGCGCCGTAACGGCCCGCGAAGCGGGTCAATCGCATGAAGGTCTGCCCGCTTCGCGGGCGGTAACGGGTCACGTTGCCGTGGATCGCCTGCACGAACTCCGCGTCTCCGCGGCTCCGCGTGAATCCACTTTTGCTAGGGGCGTTACGCCGCCGGCAGTTCGAGCGTCGCGGTGAATCCCTCGCCCGGCGCGCTGGCGATCGTCAGTGTGCCGCCGTGGAGTTCGGCGAGGGCGCGCACCAGCGGCAGGCCGAGGCCGGCGCCGTGGGCGTGGTCGGTAGTGCCGCGGCCGGCCTGTTCGAAGGGCTCGAGGATGCGGGCGAGGTCTTTTTCCGCCACGCCGGGCCCTGTGTCGCTGACGATGAGGCGGATCGTGTCGTCCTCGCCGCGCTCGGCGGTGAGGCGCACTTCGCCGTCCTTGGGCGTGAAGGCGACGGCGTTCTCGATCAGGTGCGAGATCATGGTCGTGAGCGCGTTCTCGTCGGCATCGACCAGCATGTCCTGTTCGCAATCGATCTCGATCCGGATGTTCTTGGCTTCCGCCTTGGCGGCATGGGCGTCGGACGCCGCCCACATCGTCGCGCCCGCCGGGATCGCGCCGCGCTTCAGCGCGAAACGGCCCGCCGCGATCTTGGTGAGATCGAGGATCTGGTTGATCAGGCGCAGCAGGTTGTGGCCGGCCAGGTGGATCAGCCCGGCATATTCGGCGATCTGCTCTTCCTTGAAGATGCCGGGCGAGCTTTTCAAGAGGTCGGAGAAGCCGATGATGGCGTTGAGCGGCGTCTTGAGTTCGTGGCTCATCGTGCGCAGCAGCGCGGTCTTGGCGGTGTCGGCCTCGGCCTCGGCGGCATCGAGGCGGCGGGTGAGGTCGGAGAGATAGCTCGCCTGCTTCTTGGCCTTGCTCTTGGATTTCTCCAGCGCCCGCTTGGTCTCGCCGAGCGCCGATTCCACGCGGTGGCGGTCGGTGACGTCGGTATAGACGGTCGCGCTGCCGCCGTCGCGCGTGGCGCGGTCGCGCACCAGGAAGGCCACGCCCGACGCGGTGACGATGGTGAGCGCGCCAGCGGGCGAGCGATGCGTGTCGAGCCGGCGCGCGATCCAGCTTTCGACGTCGCCCTCGATCACGTAGCGGCCGCGCGAGACGGTCTCGCGCAGAATGGTCTCGAAAGTCTTGCCCTTCATGGCGCGGACGTGCTGTCCGTGGAAATGCGAGAAGCCTTCGTTGCAATGGATCAGCCGGTCGCGGCCGTCCCAGAAGGCGAAGGCATCGGCGGACAATTCGACCGTGTCCTCGAAGCGGGCGAGCAGATGGCGGGCCTGGGTCGCATCGCTCCACAGCGCGATCCAGCCGCCGTCGGGCGTGCGCCGCGTCTTGATCTCGACGATGCGGCCATCGGCCAGCATCACGTCGCGCGGCGCGTACATGCCGTCCTGGAACTGCTCGTGGCGGGTGGCGATGAAGGCCTCGACGCCGCCCATGGCCTCCAGATCGGCGAGTTCGCCATGGGCCAGCTCCAGCCGCACCATCTCCTCATAGGTGCAGCCGATCAGGGCCTCGCGCGGAGGCAAGCCGCGGAAGAGATAGTTGAAGTGCTGGTTGGCGTAAGTGAGCCGCAGCTGCGAATCGAAAATCGTGATGGCGCTGCGCAGCGCGTTCAGCGCCGCCAGCACGTCCGGTTGCTCCGCAACATGCTCGGAGGGCGCTTTCTGCGCGAAGCCCATTCCTTCAATCCCCACCTTTATGGCGAGCATCATGCCGAATCGGGCTTGCGGAAAGCTTGCACCAATAGCGTGCGTGGCCGGAATCACGTCATCATCGTTAAGAAGCGATGAACGCGATAACCGCTAATTCTTGCGAATTAACGAACGAATTCGTGGGTCATTCAAGCTTCGTTAAGACTGCCCCGCGAGGATCGCCGCGGGTCCTTCGAGAGCGCGTCGTTAATGGCCGATTCACCGTCGAAAGCTGGAGGACCTGCCGAGCGGCGCCGTTTCGCCGCCGTCCAGGCCACGAAGGCGACGGTGGGCGCGGGGCTTGCCGCGCTGTTCCTTGCCTTCGTCGGCCGCCCCACTTTGCCTGAAGCGCTCGCCATGGCGGGACTGGTTCTGCCGGGGCTGTTCGCGCTGCTGTCCTTCACGCGGATTTCGCTGGCGGCGCTGGAGACGATGGCGCTGGCCGCCTTCGCCGCCCTGATCGGTTTCCTGGTGGCGCTGACGGGCGGCATGTCCTCGCCGCTGCTGGTGTGGCTTGCGCTGGTGCCGGCGGAAGCCGCACTCGCGGGCGGACGCAAGGCGGTGTGGCGCGCGGGCGCGGCCACGGCCATCGCGCTCGTCGCCGTCGTCGCGGCGCAGGCGTTGGGGCTGTTGCCGCGGTCGTCGATCGATTCGGCGGTGTGGGAGTTCTATGCGGGCTCGGTGCTGGCGGCGGTGATGCAATCGGCGCTGGTCGCCATCGCCACGCAGGACCGCCAGCGCAAGGCCGACAACGCCGCCGCCGAGGGCGCGGCCATGTATCGCTTCCTGGCCGACAACGCCATGGACCTCATCACCCGCCACGGCGCGGACGGCCGCATCCGCTTCGCCAGCCCGGCCAGCGAAAGCATTCTGGGACGCCGGCCGGAGAGTTTGCTGGGCGCCGCGCCGTCCGCGCTCGCCCATCCGGAGGATCTGAAGCTGCTGCAATCGGCGTTCGTCGAGGCGAGCTATTTCGGGCGTTCGGCCTCGGTCGAAGTCAGGCTGAAGCGCGCCGACAGGTCTTTCGTGTGGACGGAGATGCGCTGCCGCCCGGCTTCGCCCGTCAACGGCGAAGCCGCCGACATCGTCGCCGTGACGCGCGACATCTCCGAGCGCAAGGCGCAGGAGAAGGCGCTGATCGAGGCGCGCGATCTCGCGGAGGAGGCGTCGAAGGCCAAGTCGCGGTTCCTCGCCAATATGAGCCACGAATTGCGCACGCCCTTGAACGCCATCATCGGCTTCTCCGAGGTGATGACGCATGAGATGTTCGGGCCGGTGGGATCCCCGCGCTATCTCGAATACGCCAAGCTGATCAACGAGTCCGGCGGACACCTGCTCGAGCTCATCAACGGCATCCTCGACATGTCGAAGATCGAGGCCGGCAAGTTCGATCTCAGCGAGGAGATGTTCGATCTCGAAGAGGTCGCGACCCAGGCGCTGCGCTTCGTCAAGCTCCAGGCCGACCGCAAGGGCATCGCGCTCAAGATGGCCATCGCGGACGAGGCGCATACGATCTTCGCCGACAAGCGCGCGGTGAAGCAGATGGTCGTCAACCTCGTCACCAACGGCGTGAAGTTCACTCCGCGCGGCGGCGAGGTGCGCGTCGCGGCGTCGCGCGGCGCGGCCGGGATCGAGATCGCGGTGAGCGACACGGGCGTGGGCATCTCCGAAGCCGATGTCCAGAAGCTAGGCCAGCCCTTCGAGCAGGTCGACGGCGCGCATACGCGCAGCCAGGAAGGCACAGGGCTGGGTCTGGCGCTGGTCAGGGCGCTGTCGCTCATGCATGGCGGCGAGGCGGTGCTCCAATCCACCCTGGGCGAGGGCACGACGGTGCGCATCGTGCTTCCCTACGCCGCCGTGGACGACAAGGGCATGCGCGTCTCCACCCCGCAAGACGAGCTGCGCGGCGCGGCGTAGCGCTACTTCAAGGCCCATTCGATCGTCACGGTCGCGTCGATCGTCTGTTCGCCCGCCGCCACCACCGTGACCGGCGAAGGCGAGTAGAGGCCCTGCGGCTTGAAGCGTGCCCCGGCCAGCATCCCCGTGTTGCCGCCTTCCGAAACCGACAGGATCGGACCCAGCGTATTGCCGAGCGTGCCGGCATAGGTGCGCGCCCGCGCCAGCGTATCCTCGGCGGCTTTCTTGCGGGCTTCGGCAAGTGCCGGCGCGGGGTCCTTCACGTCGAACTCCACGTTCACGCCCTGGTTGGCGCCGGCCTGGATCAGCGCGTCGAGCACCGCACCGGCGTGGCCGACATCGTCGATCCGCACGCTGACGCCGTTGGTCGCTTCATAGCCGGCGATGCGGCGCGGCTGTCCGGAACTGTCTTGCGCCGCATATTGCGGCTCGAGATCGAAGCGCGTGGTGTGGATGTCCCCCTCGGCGATCCCCAGCCGCTTCAGCGCCGCCATGACGCGCTCCATGGTGGCGGCGTTGGCCGAGACCGCGTCGGCAGCGGCGCCGGATTGGGTGACGACGCCCGCCGTCACCGTCGCTTCGTCCGGCATGACGGCGACTGAGCCCTGACCCGTCATGACGATCACGCGCGGTGCGTTCTGTTGCGCGGCAGCCGGCAGGGCCACGGCAAGAAATCCGATCAGCAAGGCGGTTCTGTGGAACATGGTCTTCCCCCGGTGTTAGGGTGCGACGGCAACCCATCTTTCGGGCCGAATTATGACCCCCCGCCTCAAGGCCGGCATCTTCGTCAGGGCCCTGATCCGCCGCGCGGAAGTGGCTGGGGCCGCGGCCTATGTCGTGCGCAAGGGGGCGGAGGAGGCGGGCGCGGTGCTGATCAAGATCGCGCGGCTCGACGGCACGTCGCTGGTGCTGTCGCAGGCGCGGCGCGGCGAGGGCGAGCTCGTCTGGGTCAGGCCGCTCGGCGACGCGGCGGACGAGGAGAAGGCGCGGGCCTATTTCGACAGGCAGATCAAGTTCGATCCCGATCTCTGGATCGTCGAGATCGAGGACCGCCAGGGCCGCGCTTTCGTGGATGAACCGGTGGTGTAGTCGGCTCTCGTGGATTCGCGCTTCGTGTCACGGCCCGCGAATGCGGGCTGCCCAGTTGAAACCTGCTCGGGTTCGGCACGGGGAAGCGTATTCTTGACCAGGACGGCGCGGTCACCTGGGTGGCCCGCATTCACGGGTCATGACACAGAGGCTCTGGCGTCTTTTTACCTAGCGCCCGATCACCGCGTTGAAGGTGCCGGCGATGGTGGCTTTCTGGCCGGGCGCGCAGAAGACGATCTTGCCGGGCAGCACGTTGCCTTTGCGCTGGCCGTATTCCAGCCGCATCGAGGCGGCCTCCTGGGTGAAGCTGGTGTCGACGCCGGCCGATTCCAACTGCAGGTCCCAGCTCTGCACCTCGGGCGTGCCGGCGATGGCCATGGGCTGGTCGCCGATGGACTCGCTGTCGACCACGCGGAAGCTTCGGCCGTCGGCGCGCGTGCCCTCCTTGACGATCACGCGCGTCGTCAGCGCGTTGAAGATGCCGTCGACCTCCAGCATCAGGTCGTAGGAATCGAATTTGACGTCGTTGACGGCGAAGCCCTTGCCGATCGTCACGGTCGCCTGTTTCACCACGAAGTGCTTGCCGCCGACGGTGCCCGTCACCGGCGTGCCGGGAATGGCTTTCGCGCTGCAGCCCGGCGGCGCGGCGGCGAGGGTGGGGGAGGCGGCGAGCAAAAAGGCGGCGGCGACCAGGATGCGGCGCATGAAAATCTCC
The DNA here is from genome assembly GCA_036491175.1 of Rhizomicrobium sp. Taxonomy (GTDB): domain Bacteria; phylum Pseudomonadota; class Alphaproteobacteria; order Micropepsales; family Micropepsaceae; genus Rhizomicrobium. The sequence goes on along the minus strand of DASXCJ010000028.1, from coordinate 46,343 downwards.
GACAAATCGTTTCAACCCGAAACGACCGTAGCAGACTTGCCGCGTGCGGTCCCGGACCCACGCAACAGCGCAATCCGCCGTCGACGGCATGGCCGGGAACCGTTCTTTCGGCTGATACAGTTATGTGGTATATTCTCCACAGAACGGAGCTTCTGCCATGAAGTACGAACGCATCGAAATTGATCCCGGCAGGACGTACGGAAAGCCTGTCATCCGGGGGACGCGCATCCCCGTCGATTTCATCCTGCGCGCGCTGCAGGAAGGGATGACGGTCGAGGAGATCGTTGCCGATCATCCGCACCTCACGCGCGAGGATATCCTAGACGCGCAAGCCTTCGGCGCGGACTATTTCACATCCGCTGCGGAAACGGCGTCATCCGGCTGATCGATGCGCTGGCTCGCCGATGAGAACATCAGTCCGTTCATCGTCGAGAAGCTCAGGACCGCCGGCACGATGTAACGTTCGTTACAGAGAGCTTCCCATCCGCGTCCGACGAATCCATATTCGCTCTCGCGGCCCGCAGCCGCCGATTGCTTTTGACGCATGATCTGGGGTTCGGAGATCTGCTGTTTCGCGATGCCGTGGCGGCGGGTTTCGGCGTCGCGCTTTTCCGATTGAGGCTTCGTGCAAAGCCGTTTCAATGGTCGCGGCTGCGGGCGGCGGTCGAGGAATATGGCGACAGCCTGAACCACCGTTTCACGGTGATCGAGGACGGCAACCCGCTCCCGGCTCCTGAAATAGCGTCGGCTTGCACGCCTGTGCGCCCCCTGCTAATCCGCCCCCATGACCTCCACCCCCGCCACGGAAGCCGCGCGACGGCGGACTTTCGCGATCATCTCGCATCCCGACGCCGGCAAGACCACGCTGACCGAGCATCTTCTGCTCATGGGCGGCGCGATCCGGGCGGCCGGGCAGGTGAAGGCCCGCGGCGAGGCCAGGCGCGCGCGTTCGGACTGGATGAAGATCGAGCAGGAGCGCGGCATCTCCGTCACCTCGGCGGTCATGACCTTCGAGTACGGCGACGCGGTGTTCAACCTGCTCGATACGCCAGGCCATGAGGATTTCTCGGAGGACACCTACCGCACGCTGACGGCCGCCGACAGCGCGGTGATGGTGATCGACGCGGCCAAGGGCATCGAGGCGCAGACGCGCAAGCTCTTCGAGGTCTGCCGGATGCGCGACATCCCGATCATGACCTTCATCAACAAGATGGACCGCGAGGCGCGCGATCCGTTCGATCTGCTCGACGAGATCGCCGACCAGTTGCAGCTCGACGTGGCGCCGATCACCTGGCCGGCGGGGCAGGGGCTCAATTTCCGGGGGTGCCTCGATCTCTATACGGAGGAATTCTCCGTTTTCGGCCGCGACGAGAAGATCGGCGACAATGCGCTGGCCTCGTTCCTGGCGCCCGACGAATTCGCCAAGCTCGAGGAAGAGGCGGAGCTTGCGCAAGGCGTGCTCGCCCGTTTCGATCCGGCGTCCTATCGCGAGGGGCACCTGACGCCGGTGTTCTTCGGCTCGGCGCTGAAGAAGTTCGGCGTGCGCGACCTGATCGAGGCGCTGGCCACGCATGCCCCCCGGCCGCGGCCGCAAACCGCCAAGGGCGGCAGGATCATCCATCCGTCCGACGAGCAGGTCACGGGCTTCGTGTTCAAGGTCCAGGCGAACATGGACCCGAACCATCGCGACCGCGTCGCGTTCCTGCGGCTCGCCTCGGGCAGGTTCCGCCGCAACATGAAGCTCAAGCAGTCGGGCACCGGCAAGGTGCTGGGCGTGCACAACCCGATCCTGTTCTTCGCCCAGCAGCGCGAGACGGTGGACGAGGCCTGGCCCGGCGACATCATCGGCATCCCCAACCACGGCGTCCTGCGCGTGGGCGATACGCTGTCGGAGACGGGTGACGTCGTCTTCACCGGCATTCCCAATTTCGCGCCGGAGATCCTGCGCCGCGTGCGGCTGGCCGATCCGATGAAGCAGAAGCATCTGACGCGCGCCCTGGAGAGCCTGGCCGAGGAAGGCGTCACGCAGGTGTTCAAGCCGATGCTGGGCGCGAACTGGATCGTGGGCGTGGTCGGCAACCTGCAGCTCGACGTGCTGAAGAGCCGCTTGCGCAACGAATATGAGCTCGACGCCGATCTCGAAGCCTCGCCCTACGACACCGCGCGCTGGGTGACGGGGCCGGAAGCCGACATCCAGAAGCTGATCGAGACCTATCGCAACCAGATGGCCACCGACCGCGACGCCGCCCCCGTATTCCTCGCCAAGAGCAATTGGGAGATGGGCTACGTGACGGAGAAATTCCCCAAACTCGCCTTCGCCAAGACCCGCGAGCGCAGCGACGTGCAGGCGCAGGGTTAGGCGCGGCGGCGCTTGCGCGGCGCGGCTTTACGCGCGGCTTCGCGCGCTTGCTCCAGCGAATCGAGAATGACGAAGTCCGGGCGCGCCCGCGCACGGCCATGCGCAAGCAGCACGTAACGGCTATGGCCGCGCGGCGCATAGAGCCACAGAGCGATGATGCGCAGCGAGGGTATTTCGATCAGGCGCGGCGCATAGGTCTGCCCGGCGCCCGAAAGATCCCGTTCCGCGCGCTTGGCCGCCCGGAACAGATTCTCGGCAAGCTTCCCGGATGTCATCCCGGCGAATCGCGGGCGGTCCTTTCCACGCATGAAGGCGATCGCCGGCTTGCCGCTCGCGAGCATCGGATACCACCATCCGGACCTCGCGGCGCGGGACAACGGCGCGCCGGCGGCGGCCGAGCGGAGCACATGAAGCGGCAGCGCGGCGGCGGCGCGAACGTCCTTCCGGAAAGCGCGCAGCGGGTGCCGGGAATGGATCCGCCGCCGCAACGCCTTGCGCAAGGCCTGCTTGCCCCCGCGCGGTTGTGCGGATTTCGCGAAAGGCATGGATCAGGGATCCTTTAGCTGTGTGAGGTAAGTCGCGGCCCAATACGGTTTGGCGCCGCCCGTCAGCTCGGCATAGGAATGCTGGCCGTCAAATTTCTTCGCCGCGTCGGGATCGGCGATGAAGACGTCCTGCACGCCCGGGCCGCATTGATAGCCATGGATCACGACGTAATGGCCCTCATAAGTATTCATCCAGGCGCAGACCGGGCGGTTGTGCCCGATTTCCACGACGATCTCATCGAACTTCAATGCCCGCATCAGCGGCGGCTCGTTGAGGTGATGACGGGCTTTGAGCGCACCGGCGATGTCCTGCGGCGTGTTGTAGTTCACGCAGGCGTCGTAGCCGGGAAGGTGGGCGCAATCGACCTCCGCGTAGACCGCCCGAACGAAAACGCATTGGTCGATGGGCAAAGGGCCGGGCGCATAGAAGTTCGCGACATCGGCCGCCGCGGCCGCCCAGCACCAGTTCGACATCCTCTGATCCTGTGCCGGCAGCGCAAGGACATCGTGCAGCACCGCGGCGCCAAGCGCCGCGGTGCTGACCTGGTCGAAAGCCCCAAAGACGCCGGGTGCGGGTTGGGAACCTGGCATGGCGGCGCCCTTAATGACCGCCGGAAGCCGGCGCGGCCGGCGCGGACGGCACGACGGTGGTGACGAAGGTCTGGGCCGTGCCGATGGCTTGCGCACCGCCGTTCGTCTTGTTGTTCTGGAGGGAGGTGATCGCGCCGGAATCGAAGAGCGTGAGCGCGACCTGATCGTTCCCGAACATGGCCGCCTTGGACAGCGCCAAGCAATAGGTGTCCCTGGCCGGCACCGTGACGAGCGTGCTGGAGGCGGGCGAATTGTCGATATTGATCTGCACCAGCGCGTTCACGGTCTTGCGCAGCGTCACCATGGGCTGGGTGGTGTCCTTGCACGGCGAGCTTGCGCCGCCTTCGTTCGGCGAGAACGCGATATCGAGGCCGATCGTGGGGACGGCGGCGACCTTGTCGAGGGCGTCCAAGGTTGTCTTGTCGCTGACGGGCGGCGGCTCATTGTAATCCGCACCTTGGCTCTGGACGTATTTCGCGCCGAGATCGACCGCTTCGGCGTAAGTCAGTGTGATCGTGCCGCCGTGGTTCTGCACGATGGCGCAGGCCGGGCCGATTTTCGGCTTCTTGGCTGCACCCGTGACGAGCGGCTTCGCTCCACTTTCGCCGCCGCCCTTCAAGGCGGCGCCGACCAGGCCGATCGCGGAATTGAGTATCGCCTGGCCTTCGCCCGTCTGCGTGGCGTTGAGGCCCTTGAGCCGGCCGTCTTCCGAAAGCGTGATGGTGACATTGGCGTCGGAGAACGCGCCGTCGAGAGAGCGGGCCGGCAGATCGTAGGGCCCGGCCGCGGTGTCGGCCATGTAGATGGTAGCCGGCTGCTGCGCCGTGGTGACGACGACGATGCCCGCATTGTCCTTGGTGCAGGTGATCGTTTGCGTCGCCGACAGCGTCGTGCGCGCCTTCGCCAGATAGTAGTGATACGTCACATCTGGCGTGGAGGCACAGGCGGCGAGAAGCACGGATGCGGCGGTGAGGGTGGCGAATTTCAACATCGTTGTCTCCATCAGGTTTGTATTGGTGAATTCACGAATAGCGGCGCGGTCCTCGGACCCGAATGCAGCGATCCTGCCATGAAAGTCCGCGGCCGTCCGTGACGGCCATCACGCTTGAAAGCAGGGATGCGCGCGGGATTTCGGGTGAACGGGAATATCGCGTGGCCGGGTCGCGGCGGCCGCGAATCCGTCAAAGCGCCGGCGGCGTCAGTTTCCAGGCGTAGATGAAGATCCATGCGCCCGTCTTGGGCTTGTTGGGCTGCGCGTCCCAGATGGCGCGGACACGGGCGGCGGCGGCGGCGTCGAGATCGGCATAGCCGCCGGAGACGATTGTCTTGGTCTCCACCGTGCCGTCGTCCAGGACGTGCAGCAGGATGGACGAAACGCCCTCTTCCTTCGCCGCCCTGGCGGAGGCCGGATAGTCGGCCGGTCCCATGCGTTTGACGGCGATGCCGGGCGCGGCCATGCCGAGGTCGTAGGCGGACGTGCCGCTCAGATGCCAAATCACGCGCGCCGCATTGAGGCAAGCCACGGGTTTTCCGTCGCGCATGGCCGGCAGGTAGAGCCAGCGGTGGGTGATCATGTCGATGGTGGCGTCGTCGAGGCGAGGCGCGCCGCTGGAGACGAGCACGCTCGCGCCCGCCGCCTTGCCGGTGTCATCCACCAGGATGTTGGCGATCGTCACGCCCTCTTCGTTCAACCGCCGGGAGAGGTCGGGATATTCGGAGGACTCTATGGCATGGCTGTTGGCCGAGCGCGGCGGCGTGAGGCCGGGCGCGTCACAGACGGGCGGCACGCTTGTCGCTGCTGCGGCGGCGAGAAGGAAGAGCGCGATCATGGGCCCTTATATCACGCCGCTTTTGCGTCGGGACTATGGCGGCGCCAGAAACGCATGAGGTTCTCCGCCCCCTGCTCCGGCACGGTCTCGAAGACGGCGAGGCGGGCGAGCATGGTCTCCGGCGCGCCCGGGCCGTCCGCCAGCAGCGCCAAGGTCGAGAAGGCGGCGCGGGAGAGATGCGCGCCCTTGGCGGCGATGGCGAGCGCCTCGCCCGTGCCGTCATGCAGGATGCGCGCGGCGGTCTCCACCGTCACGTCCAGGGCGCCGGCGAGAAGCTCGGCGAAGGCGTCGCGCGGATGGCCGCGCAATTGCTCGATCAGCGTGGCCTCGTCGACGGCATGGCCGTTGGGCGCGGAGGGCGCGGCGGCGTTGCGTTCCAGGATCGCCGTGCGCAGCGCATCCGGCGCGTCGAAGAAGAATTCGTTGAGGAAGTCGAGCGCCGCGCCCGGCGCCTCGGCGATGCGCGCGATCAGCGCCGCGCGCGTGTCGCGGTCGACCAGGCGCACTGTCTTCTCGAGCAACGTCTCGAAAGGCTCGCGCATGGACCGCGGATAGTTCTCCGGCCAGTCCAGCAACAGATCGCACAGCTCCACCGCGAGCTTGCGCCGCTTCTCGGGCGCATGCTCGGCCGCGAGCTCCATGAGGCTTGCAAGACGCGGGTCCGACATGCCCGCGATCATAGTGAAGAGGCGTTAAGGAATTCGCACCGAGCGGCGCATCCGCTCGAAGGTGCCGAAAAGCGCGGCGCGGTCATAGGCGCGTTCGGGCTTCACGCTCCGCTGGGCATAGGCGATGTAGAGATGCACCGCCACGCAAGGCCGCGTCCTGACCACGAAGACCTGCTGCTCCTCGCCGTAGAGATCGCCGGGCTCGGCGACCGTGCGGGCGAAATTGGCGGTGCTGGTGGGTTCGGCGGTGAAGCTGTCCGGGGCCGCGTCGACGATGAACGCATCGGCGCTGCAGCGCGATGCCGGCGGCAGGCGCTCGACCGCCAGTGTGGGATTCGGCTCCCTCAGATTGCTCGAAGGCTGCGGATCGGTCAGCGGCGTGAACGCGGCGCCGAACAGCCGGTCGTCCTGGAAGCCCTGATAGAAGCCGTAGCCGTCATCCTCGAATTTCGGATTGGCGCGCCAGCCGGGCGGGATGTCGATGGAAAACCCGTCGCCGCGATAGGTCGTCCAGCCGCCGCCGGCCAAGGCCGTGGTGGCGAGGAGAAGGGCGGCCGTCAAAAGCGTGCGCGACATTGCGCGAGACTAGCACGCGCGCGGCAGCGCGGCTGCCTCAATTCCCGGCCACGGCCCAGGTGTCGGGGAAGAAGCCGTTGAAATTCGTCCGTACCGCGACGGAATAGGCGCCGATGGCCTCGAAGACGATGAAATCGCCCGGCGCCATGTCGTCGGGCAGCGGCAGCGGGCGCGGCAGCACGTCGAGCGTGTCGCAAGTGGGGCCGAAGACGCGGTAGGCGCGGTGGCCGGCGGGGCGCTCGGTGAGCTTGCCCTTGGCGTCGAGCGTCAGCACGCGGTGGACATAGTCGCCGGTCCAGCCGGGAAGCGTCAGCTCGTCGAAGCTGCCATAGACGCCGTCGTTCAGGTAAAGCGTGTCGCCCTTGCGCAGGATCACTTGCGTGACGAGCGACATGCCTTCGGCGATCAGCGCGCGGCCGGGCTCGCAGATCACGGGCACCTGTTTGGGCAAGGTCGCGAGCGCCTCGCGGATGGTGTCGAAATACCAGTGATAGGGCGGCACGTCGTTGTTGGTGTAGGGGCCGGGGAAGCCGCCGCCGACATCCAGCGCCGCGATCTGGACGCAAGCGATCTCCGCGGTGCGCCGCGCCATCTCGATCGCCTGCGCATAGGAGAAGGGCGACAGGCATTGCGAGCCGACATGGAAGGTGATGCAGGGTTGCGCGCCGGCCTCGGCCACGCGCTTCAAGAGCCGCGCCGCGTCGTCGGGCGTGGTGCCGAATTTGCTGGAGAGCTCGAGCAGCGCGCCGCCCAAGGGCGTGGCGATGCGCACGAAGATGCGCAGCTTGCCCGGATCGTTGGTCTCGCCGAGCAGCTTCTCGAGCTCGTAGTCGCAATCGACGACGAAGTCGGTCACGCCGTATTTCGTGAAGGCGGCCTTGGCCGCGCCGGCCGCGCGCACCGGCGCCATGAAATGACAATGCGCCTCGGGGAAGCGCGTCTTGACCTGCTCGATCTCGGCGAGCGATGCGGTGTCGAAATGACGGATGCCCGCGGCCCAGACCTGCTCCAGCACGTGCGGATGCGGATTGGCCTTGATGGCGAACAGCGTGTCGCCCGGGAAGGAATCGAGGAAGCGCTTCGCCGCCACCTGGAACTTCCCCGGATGCAGCACATAGACCGGCACGCCCGGCTTCATCTTCTCGACGAGCTGCTCGACGGAGGCGAAGCGCGGCAGGTCGGTATCGGTGGAACGCACGTTCATGCGGGGGGATTCCAGTGGGGCCGGGCGGATGTAGGGCCGCGGGGCGCGGGGGTCAAGGAGGGAAGCTAGCGCGGAGCCAGCCGATGGCGCTTGTGTTTACGTCGAACCAGCATAACCAGTCCGCCGGACGGTTCCGGCTCGAAATCGACCTGGAAGCCTGCTTTAATTTTCAGTCTCCGGCGAATCTCAAGCGGTATCGTTACGCGGCCACGCGTCGTCATCGTTGCCGTGTAAAGTTTGAACTTCGGAAGAGCGCTTCGTCGGTTTCGTTGTCATATTCCAACCAAGTGTCATGGCCCGCGAATGTGGGCCACCCAGGTGACGCCGCTAAAGTGGTGGATTCGTCGTCGTTGTCGGCTTCAGTGTAGCCCAATGTCGATTTTGGTGCAGCAAGGAATCCGATGACCAGCGAGATTGCAAAGTTTTGGCGGCAACGCAGCGGAGCTGTTCATCCCGCCGATGCCGAGGTTCTCTCAACCGGGCCCGGTCTATTCAATCTCCACTTTCCTCCGCCAGCCTATGTCGGAGACCTGGAGCGTGCGCCCGTCGTGTTGCTAAACGTAAGCGGGGGATACAAACTTTTTGTAGCGCCACTTGCATTCCCGGATGCTGCTTCCGTTCAAAGGGCCATAGCGCGAATGCACGATCCCACGCCGTAGAGTCGAGCGAAAATCCGGCAAGCCCATATTTGTCGCAAGATGCTTTGAACAGACTCGGTCAATTTCTGACACGACGAACATAGCGTCACCTGGGTGGCCCGCATTCGCGGGCCATGACACCGAGGTCAATTTGCCCGCAAATCGCGAATCGTGCGGCGCCCATCGGCGCTGGGTTGGTAGGCGTCGGTGATCTCGCCGAGTGCGCGGGCGAGCTGCGCCGGCGTGAAGTCGCCCTCGAAGGCGTCGAAGCCGACGCGGGTCATGAAGGCGAGCTGGTCGTAGAGGAAGTGGCCGGCCGCGCGGATCTCGCCGGTGAAGCCCAGCCGGGTGCGCAGCATCCGCGCCCAGGAGAAGGCGCGGCCGTCGCGGAAGATCGGAAATTCCAGCACGATCAGCGACAGGCGGTGGACGTCGTCGCCCAATTCTTCCGGCGATTCCGCGGATTTGAGGCGCACGCCGAGCGGCGCGTTGCGGGCGAGCAGCGTGTCGCGCTCCCTCTGGAAGCGGGCAAGCGAGACGATGGTGCCGTTGATGGGCAAGGGCGCGTCGTCGGCGATCGTGACGAACGTGTCGTCGGCGGCCGCGCCGTTCTTAATGAGCGGCATAGACGCGCTCCTTGAAGGGGACGATGCCGATGCGGCGCACGGTGTCGAGGAAGCGCTCGTCGTGCTCGCGACGGGCGAGGTAGACGCCGATCACCTCCTCGACCTTGTCGACGATCTCGTGCGCGGCGAATGCGGGGCCGAGGATTTCGCCGATGCTGGCATCCTCCGCGCCCGAGCCGCCCAATTGGAGCTGGTAGAATTCCACGCCCTTCTTGTCGACGCCCAAGATGCCGATATGGCCGGCGTGATGATGGCCGCAGGCGTTGATGCAGCCGGAGATCTTGATCTTCAGCTCGCCGATCTCATGCTGGCGGTCGAGATCGGCGAAGCGCTCGGAGATCGCCTGCGCGACGGGGATCGCGCGCGCATTGGCGAGGTCGCAATAGTCGAGGCCGGGGCAGGCGATGATGTCGGTGACGAGGCCGGCATTGGGCGTGGCGAGCCCCAGCGCCTTCAGCCGCGCATGGATCGCGGGCAGGTCGCGCTTCTTCACATGCGGCAGGACGAGGTTCTGTTCGTGACTGACGCGGATTTCCGCCATGCCGTATTCGTCCATCAGATCGGCGATGGCGTCCAATTGCCCGGCGCTGGCGTCGCCCGGCACGCCGCCGATGGGCTTGAGCGAGAGGGTGGCGATGGCGTAGCCGGAGGTGCGATGCTTGGCGATGTTGTTGCGCGTCCAATCGGCGAAATCCGGGTCGTCCGAGACCGGCGTCTCGTCCGCGAGCGCCTCGAATTCGGGCGGCGCGAAATAGGCCGCGATGCGGTCGAGCTCTTCGCGCGGAAGCTGCAAAGTCCCCGCCTCTTTGATCTCGGCGAATTCCCGCGCGATCAGCTTCTTCATCTCGTCCACGCCCAGCGCGTTGACGAGGATCTTGATGCGCGCCTTGTAGATGTTGTCGCGGCGGCCGGACTGGTTGTAGACGCGCATCACCGCTTCGAGGAAGGCGAGGATGTCCGCGCGCGCCACGAATTCGCCGACGACATGGCCGACATAGGGCGTGCGCCCCATGCCGCCGCCCGCCATCACGCGATAGCCGGTCTCGCCTGCGTCGTTCTTCACGATCTCGACCGCGACGTCGTGGAATTTCAGCGCGGCGCGGTCATGCGCGGCTCCGCCCACCGCGATCTTGAACTTGCGCGGCAGGTAGGTGAATTCCGGATGCAGGCTCGACCATTGGCGGATGATCTCGGCCAGCGGCCGCGGATCTTCGATCTCGTCGGCTGCGGCGCCGGCGAAATGATCGGCGGTGACGTTGCGGATGCAATTGCCGGAGGTCTGCAGGCAGTGCATCTCCACCTCGGCAAGCGCGGCCAGCGCGTCCGGCACGTCGACCAGCTTGATCCAGTTGAATTGCAGGTTCTGGCGCGTGGTGAAATGGCCGTAGCCCTTGTCGTATCTGCGCGCGATATGGGCGAGGCGGCGCAATTGCCGCGACGACAAGGTGCCGTAGGGCACGGCGATGCGCAGCATATAGGCGTGGAGCTGCAAATAGAGTCCGTTCATCAGGCGCAGCGGCTTGAACTCGTCCTCGGTCAATTCGCCCGAGAGGCGGCGCTCCACCTGATAGCGGAACTGGTCCACGCGTTCGCGCACGAAGCGGGCGTCGAACTCGTCATACCTATACATGCGAAGCCTGCTTGCCGAGATCGCGCCGCACGCTCGGGCCTTCGCTGCGCACGATCTCGCGCTCTTCCACGGCGCGCAGCCGCTCGGCCTCGAAGCGCACGGGAAAGAGATAGGGGCTGACGATCAGCCGCGCCTTCACGTCGGCGGCCGCGCGGGCCAGCGCCGCATCGGCCTCGTCCTTGCTGGCGAAGACCTCGGCCGTCACGAAGGTTTCGTCCCAGCCGCCATCGCGCCAATAGACGACCTCGCCGTCGCGCAGGCGATTGGCAGTGAGGGCTTGGAGCGGGAGCGTGGCCATGGAGGGAAAGTCGCAATTCCCACCGGGCAATTCAATAGATCACATGGCCGATATGTTATTCGTGAAATTATACACTAATTCTGCGTTTTAATCGCGCTCTCGTGCCAGCGATGCAGCAGCAGCCATTCCACGAAGGTCAGAAGGTAGAAATTGGCGACGCCGACGGCGGAAAGCAGCGCCAAGGCCGCGAACATCTTGGCGATCTGGAGGTTGCGTCCGGTCTCGGTGATGACCCAGCCCAGGCCCGTGGCCGTGCCGGAGCCCGCCACGAATTCGGCGACGATGGCGCCGATCAGCGCCAGCCCGCCGGCCACCTTCACGCCGGACAGGATGTAGGGCAGCGCCGCGGGAAGCTGCAGCCGCACCAGCCGCTGCCAGCGCGAAGCGCCATGGAGCCGGAACAGGTCGTTGAGGTTGGCGTCCGCCGCGCGCAAGCCGAGCGTCGCGTTGGAGAGGATGGGGAAGAACGCCACGATGGTGGCGATGAGCACCGCCGCCGCCTCCACCCGCTCATAGCCGACCCAGATGAGGATCAAGGGCGCGATGGAGACCATCGGCGTCACCTGCAGCACGACGGCGTAGGGGAACAGCGCCATCTCCACCGTGCGGCTGAGATTGAAGACGATGGCCAGCAGCATCGCGCCGGCGAAGGCGAAGAAGAAGGCGAGCCACGTCACCTGGAGCGTGGTCCACAGCGCCGACATCAGCTCGGCGAAGCTCTCCGTGAAGCCGGGCCAGATCGCGCTCGGCGCGGGCAGCAGATATTCGGCGACGCCGTAGTGGCGGACGAGGAATTGCCACAGCGCGATGGCAGCCACGCCCAGCGCCAGCGGGATGACGATGCGCAGCGCGTTCATGCCGCCACCCGCGCGGCGTCCGCCATCGCCGCGGAGATGCGCCCGGCGCTCTGCGCGAATTGCGGGGTGAGCCGGTATTGCGCGTCGCGCGTGGACGGCGGGGCGAGCGCCATCTGCGCCGCCACCCGGCCGGGGCGCTGTGTCATCACCACCACGCGGTCGGAGAGATAGGCGCTCTCATAGACCGAATGGGTGACGAAAATGACGGTGATGCCGTCCTCGCGGGCGAGCTTGAGCAGGTCGTCGTTCAGCGCCTGGCGGGTGATCTCGTCCAGCGCCGCGAAGGGCTCGTCCATCAACAGCAGCTTCGGCCCCGCCGCGAGCGCGCGGGCGATGGAGACGCGCATCTTCATTCCGCCGGAGAGTTCGCGGGGAAAGGCGCGTTCGAAACCGGACAGCCCCACGCGCGCCAGCGCCGCGGCGGCGCGCGCGCCGGCGTCCGGCGCGTGCTTCAGGTCGAGCGGCAGCCGCGCGTTCGCATGAACGCGCGCCCACGGCATCAAGGTCGGCTCCTGGAACACGAAGCCGATCTCCGGGCGGCCTTGCGGAAACTCCACCGCGCCGGCATCCGGCTTGAGCAGCCCCGCGACGATGCGCAGCACGGTCGACTTCCCGCACCCGCTCGGTCCCACGAGCGAGAGGAACTCGCCCTCGCGCACCGAAAGCGTGACGCCGCCGACGGCCTCGACGCCGTTGTCGAAAGTCTTGGCGATATGGGAGAGGGAGAGGAGGGTCATCGCGCCGCGCAGAAAACCGTGTCATGGCCCGCGAATGCGGGCCACCCAGGTGACGCCAGACTCAATATGGCAAGCCTTCGAACAAATCCGCCCATTCCTTATTCTTCTCCTGAATCAGATTGATTTTCCACTCCCGCTTGTATTTTTTCAGGCGGCTTTCGCGGCGGATGGCATCGTCGATGTTGCGGAATTCCTCGTAGTAGACGAGCAGCCTGACGTTGTGGTCTTTGGTAAAGCCGGGAGCGAGGCCTTCGCGATGCTGGCCGACGCGTTTGCGCAGGTCGCCCGTCACGCCGATGTAGAGGGTGCCGTTCCTGCGGCTTGCAAGTATGTAGACATAATAGGCCTTTGGCATTTTCATTGTGTCACCTGGGTGGCCCGCATTCGCGGGCCATGACACAGAGGTTGGTGTCCAGAGCTACCGCGCGAATCTTAAATCATAGGCCTTCTTGTAGTCGAGGTTCTTCGGGTACAGGCCTTCGCTCGACATGGCGTCGAAGAAGAGTTTCCAGCGGGCGCCGGTCATGGCGCCGATGTGGTCCGGCGTCACCAACCCGTAGCTTTTCATCTTGGCGATGGCTTGGGCGATCAGGCCGTCGGTCATCTCGGCGTTGTCGCGCTTGATGAGGGCGTTGGCAGGCGCGGGATTGGCGAAGAGATATTGCCTCCAGCCTTCGCGCGTGGCGTCGACGAAGGCCTGCACGGCGCGCGGGTTCGCATCGATCCACTTCTGCGGGACCATCACCATGTTGGCGTAGCCGGGATAGCCGTTGTCGGCGAGCAGGAACACTTGCGGCTTGAAATGCGCGGTGTTCTCCACCGTGTAGGGCTCGCTGGTCAGATAGCCCTCCTGGATCGCGTTCGGATCGACGAGGAAGGGCGCGAGGTTGAAGGTGTATTTGCGGATCTGCGTGTCGGCGAAACCGTAGCGCGCTTTCAGCCATGGCCAGAAGGCGGTGACCGAGGCGTCGGCGATCATGATCGGCTTGCCTTTCATGCCGGCGAGGGAGCGCACGTCGCCGCGCGGATGCGTCATCAGGATCTGCGGATCCTTCTGGAACACCGCCATCACCGCCTTCACCGGCACGCCCGCGCGCACCATGTTGAGCGGGATGAACCCGTTGGAACCGATGCCGAAATCCGCCGCGCCGCCGGCCAGCAATTGCGGCACGTTCACGCTCGGCCCGCCTTCCAGGATCTTCACGTCGAGCCCGGCCTTGGCGTAGAGGCCGAGCGCCTGCGCCTCATAGAAGCCGCCATGCTCGGCCTGCGCCTTCCAGTCCGTCACGAACGTGACGTGTGCCGGCGCGACGAGCGGCGCGGCCTGCGCGGCCAAGGCGAACGCGGCGGCGGCGATCGTGACGAAACGCATCTTCATCCCCTTCAATGCGAGCGAATCCGGAAACTGTTTATTAGGTACGCTTTCTGACTATGCAAGGAAGCGGGGAACAACCGCTGGTCGGGATCGCTTGCGTTTATGGCAACTTGAAGGATTGTGCCGATGCTGCACTTCGCCGCCCGCGCCGAACCGTTTCGCGCCCTCTGCGTCGAAGAGGATGCGGTGCAACGCAAGTTGCTGCAAGCCTGTTTCGACGTGGTCGGCGCCGAGGCCCTGTTCGCGGCCACCGCCGCCCAGGCGCTGGCGCTGTTCCGGCGCTGCGATGTCGACATCGTGCTGATGGATTTCGACCTCCACACCGCCGACGAACTCGCCGCCTTCGAGGCGATGCAGGCCACGCCGCAATGGCGCGTGCCGATCCTGGCGGTGACGGACAACGACGCGCGCTGGAGCGAGGAGGATTACCGCCAGGTGGGCTTCGCCGGCCTCTATGTGAAGCCGATCGAGCCCTCGCGCCTCATCACCGCGATGGACGGCGTCCTGCGCGGCATCGGCCAGCCGCCGCTGCTGCTGAGCGACCACATGCCCAATCTTGCGCCGGGACTGGCGTATCTGCATTGACGTCTCCCCTGAGGGGAGGTCGATAAATCACGAAGCGCAGCGAAGAGATTTATCGGGTGGGGGTGGGCCACGCGTGCCGCCCCCCCGTAACGCTGCGCGTTACGGCCTCCCCGCAAGGGGGAGGTGGGCTAGCGTTCCGCACTTCGCTTGTTTTCGCGCCGCGTCGATGGCGGCGAGGTTCTTCTCGTCGTTCACCAAGGTGCGGAAGAGAACGAGGCCGCGGGTGCTGGGTGCGTGGACGACTGTTCCCGGCATCGGCTTCTCCCAGTCCTTCGGCACGACAAGAAGATCGACGCTGCCTTTCGCCTGGCGGTCGTTCAGGACGAAGAAATTGTTCGTCTCGCTGTCGAACATCGACACGGACCAGTATGTGCCGGGCGGCACCGGCGCGGTGACATGCAGCGCGCCTTTCGACAGGTCGAACGGGCACACCGAATAGAGCAGGTCCGGCGAAGGGCGCACCACGCCCTGTTTCTCCGCGCTGGCGCGCGCGCCGTGATGGATGGTGTTGACGTCGCCCATCCGCGCCATCGCCCGGTTCATGACGACATGGGGCAGATGGTGGACGCTCGCCAGATGGGTGACCGTCGCGATGGCGAGCACAAGTGCGATCCAGCCGAGCCAGCGCATCATGAGCAGCTCTCCTTGGCGATGCTGGGGAGCGGGGTATGCACGGGATCGATCTTCGCGCCGGGATTGTAGAGCCGGAGTGTGAGCGTGAAGCGGCCGGGCGCGAGCGCGATCCAGTTGCGCTCGTTGCCGCGCTCGGGCGGCCGCATCGAGACCGTGGCGCGGAACGAACCGTCCGCCGCGCGCTGGATGGAATTCCGCGACACCGAATAGGCATGCGCCACGTTCGGGATCAGGTAGTCGTCGGGGCCGTAGGCGGTGATGCTCCACCACCGCGCATCGGGGTCGCGGCCGCCGAGCGCATAGGCGCAGGCCCCGTCGAGCGGCGCGCCGGCGCTGTCCTCGCTCGCGGTGTAATAGAGCGTCTCGGTGCGGTTGAGCGCGAGCAGCCCGTGCAGCGCGACGCGCGCCCGGGTGAGCGCATTGCCGTTCGCCGATCCGATGGCGAGGCTGCTGCGCCAGGGACCGTCCTGGACGCCGCCGGGCATGGCGCCCTTCACCACGGCAAGCCAGGTGAGCCCGAGCCCAAGCAGGATGCCGATCGCGACCGCAACGGTGGATTTGACGACGATGTTCATGCGCGGGCCCCTCGACGGAGCTTAGCACATTCCTGCACCTCCCCCTTGTGGGGAGGTCGACAAAATCTCGTAGCGCAGCGAAGAGATTTTTCGGGTAGGGGGCCGCTGCGGACGGTGCGTTCCGCCCCCTACCCGAAAACGTTGCGCGTTTTCGACCTCCCCACAAGGGGGAGGTGCAGGTTTAGTTGTGATCGCCGTTGTCCTGCGGGGCCTGGTCGTTGTTGTTCTGGTCGCTCGGATCCGACGGCGGCTGGTCGTTGTTGTCGCGCGGGGTGACGGCGGGGCGGCGCGGCGCGGGCGCGTAACCCGGGGGCGGGCCGTAGCCGGTTTGCGGCTGCGTGGCGGGCGGCGGGCCGTAGCCCGGCTGCGGCGCTGTGTAGGCTGAAGGCGGGCCGGAATTGTAGGCCGGGGGTGGTTGCTGTTGCGGCGGCTGGCCGTTGCCGCCGAACAGCCAATCGAAGAAGCCGCCTTTCTGCTGCGGCGGGCGCTGGCGCGGCGCGGGGGCTTCGTCGTCGCCCACCGCGGCTCCCGTAACGGACGATCCGCCGCCGGTGGCGCGCTCGTCGTCGCCGCCCATCGCGTTCTCGTCGTCGCCGGAGCCGCCATAGATGGTCTGGTCGGTATCGTCCGTCACGGGCGGCGTGGCGGGCGACATGTCGAGCGGCTTGGACGGCAGGTCCTTCTCCGCGAAGCTCATCACGCCTTTCCAGATGTCGGCCGGCAGGCTGCCGCCCGTCACGTTGCGCATGGGCGAGGAATCGTCGTTGCCCACCCACACGCCGGTCACGTAATCGGCGGTGAAGCCGACGAACCAGGCGTCGTGATAATCCTGCGTCGTGCCGGTCTTGCCGGCGGCGGGATGGTTCGGGATCGCGGCCCCGCGCCCCGTTCCGCCGATGACGACGCCGTTCAGCATCATCACCAGGTCCTTGTTCACATGGCTCGCGACGACGCGGTTGGGCTCCGGCGGTTTGCGGCGATAGATGGGATGGCCGTTGGAATCGTCGACCTCGGTGACGAGATAGGGATAGACGCGCAACCCCCCGCTGGCGAAGGTGCCGTAGGCCGTCGTCAATTCCAGCGGCGTGACTTCGCTGGTGCCGAGCGCGAGCGACGCGTTTTGCTCCAGCGCCGAGGTGATGCCGCAGCGCTGCGCCGCTTCCACCACGCTGGAGATGCCGACTTCCTGGGCGAGGCTCGCGGTGATGGTGTTCACCGAATGCGCCAGCGCCGACGCAAGCGTGAGCGAGCCATAGGAGCGGCCGCCGAAATTGGTGGGCGTCCAACCGTCGATGTCCACGGGCCCATCGTCGCGCACGTCCCAGGGCGAGATGCCGTTCTCCAGCGCCGCCAGATAGACGAAGGGCTTGAAGGCCGAGCCGGGCTGGCGATGGGCCTGGGTGGCGCGGTTGAAGGTGCTCTCGTCGTAGTCGCGCCCGCCGATCAGGGCCGCGACCGCGCCGTCGGTCTTCATCACGACGACGGCGGCTTCGCCGGCATGCGCCTTGGGGCCCTTGGTGTTCAGCACGCGGGCGACGGCGTGGCGCGCCGCCTCGTCGAGCTGCGGCTCGAGCGCGGTGTGGACGACGAGGTCGGAGGTGGGCGGATTGCCGCCCGCGCCGGCGATGAGCTTGGTCGCCTCGTCGGCGGCGGTGTCGAGATAGTAGTTGCGCGCGTCGGTCTGGGTGTGATCGGCGACGGCGGCGGGCGCGGCGTCGGCCTTGGCCGCGTCCTCCTTGGTGATCGCGCCGTCCTTGACCATGGCGTGCAGCACGATGCGGGCGCGCGCCTGTGCTTTGGCGAGATCGCGGCGCGGCGAGAACACCGACGGCGCGGTGGTGAGCGTCGCCAGCATCGCGGCTTCGGAGAGGGTGAGATCGCGCGCGCTCTTGTTGAAATAGACATGCGCCGCGCCGTCGACGCCGTAGGCGCCCGAGCCCAGATAGATGCGGTTGAGATAGAGCTCCAGGATCTGCTTCTTGGAGAGCGACTTCTCCAGCCGCGCGGCGTCCATCAGCTCCTGCATCTTGCGCGAGAAGGTGCGCTCCTGCGAGGTGTAGATGATCTTGGCGGTCTGCTGGGTGATGGTCGAGCCGCCGGCCACCATGTGGCGGGCGCGGATGTCGAGATAGATCGCGCGCATCAGCCCTTTGGGGTCGATGCCGTTGTGATGGTAGAAATTGCGGTCCTCCATCGCGATGAAGGCCGCGGGCAGGTAGGCGGGCATCTGCTCCAAGGTGAGCCGGTCGCCGACGAGCGCGCCGCGATGGCCGACCTCGCGCCCGTCCGCGTCGAGGAAGGTGAAGGCGATGGGGCGGTTGACCGAATAGAGATCCTTGGTGTTGTCGATCGGCGGCGCGAACCAGCCGAGCACCACGGGCAGCATGTAGATCGCCAGGATCGGCAGGATCAGCACCACGCCGAGCGCGATGCCGAGCTTGGTCAGCCAGCCGCGATTGCGCCGGAAGAAGGCTGCGACCGCGCGCGCCGCCGCCTCGAAATTCTCCTGCCAATGATCCATGGGCCCGCTAAGTGCCTGGGATTTTGGGCAAATTCAAGGCTCGGGGCCGCCGCAAGAATGAACGGGCGTTAATCCGCTAGGAGAAATTCGCGGTAGCCCGCATCGCCAAACGGCGCTGGAGCACGATTCAATCCCGACGCGATCGGACCCGATGCGATTGGATCGTGCCCCAGGTTACGGTGTTGTGTTCACCCGGTGAAATTCGCCGTGCCGATGCTGCCGGTATGGAGCGCGCCCTGGAGTTCCACGACGAGGTCCGCGCCGGCCTGGTAGCCGGCGACGCCGTTGCCGTCGACGACCAGGAACACATGGCCCTGCAGATTGCCGCTCTGCGGCGTCAGCAGCACGGCTTCGTTCGCCGGCAGTTTCGCGGCGTTGAGGATGCTGGCGATGTTGGCGTCGATGGTGGCGGCATTGACACCGCCCGCGTTCACGGCGGCGGCGATGCCCGTCACGGTGTGGAACTGGATGTGGTCGTTGGCGAAGTCGAATGCGTGGATGATGTCGCGCGTGGCGGCGGAGAGCGCGATGCCGTTGTCGTAGATGAAGGAGTCCGCGCCCGCGCCGCCCGTCAGTTCGTCGGACCCGGCGCCGCTGCGGATGAAGAACGCGCCGGTGGTTTCCGCCGAGCCGTCGAAGGTGAGCGTGTCGCCCGCGCCGAGGTCGCCGGCGTTGACGGTCAGGCTCGAGCCGCCGGCGACGGTCGCGTCATTGGTGGTGAGGCTGTAGCTGGCGCCGCCGGTCAGCGCGATCTGCTGGATGTCGAGCATCGTGGTGGCGCCGAGCGTGACGGCCGTGTCGCCGCTGAGTTCGACGCTGTTGAAGCCCGTGCCGCCATCGATGCGGTCGCCGGCGGTCAGCGCGCCGCCGAGCAGGATGGAATCGTCGCCGCCGCCGCCAAGGGCGGTGTCGTTGCCGCCATTGCTGAGATCGAACAGATCGCTGGCCGCGCCGCCAGTCAGGACATCGTTGCCGGCGCCGCCGGTGATGACGAGCGCGCTGGTGGCGCCCGCCGCCGCGCCGTCGAAGGTCAGCGCATTGCCGGCCCCGAGCGCGCTTGCGTCCACCGTCAGCGATTGGCCGGCGGCGACGGTCTTGGAGGCGATGGTGATGGCGTAGGAATGACCGGCGTCGAAATCGAATTCCTCGACATTGGTAACGGTGTTGGCGCCGAGGACCACCGCGTGGCTGCCGGTATAGTCGCCGCCGAGTTGGAGGCGGTCATAGCCGTCCTGTCCGTTGATGTGGTCGGCGGCGGTGAAGCCGCCCTGGCCGGTGACGGAGAAGTCGAAATCGTCGCCTTGCTGGCTGCCGATGATGGTGGTGGCCGCCGCGCCGCCGTCGACGATCACGCTGCCCGCCGTCTCCTTGACGAAGTTGAGCGACAGCGTGTCGGACGCGGTGAGCGCGGTCGCGTCCCACACCTGGGTGGCGTTCGTGGCGATGCCGCCGCCGGAGGTGATGTGATAGTCGAAGCCGCCGCCGAGATGGACGTTTTCGATGCTCACCAAGGTCGGCTTGCCGAGGGCGACATTGTAGTCCGCGCCGCCGAGATAGACGACATCGGAGCCGCCTTCGCCGTTGAGGCGGTCGTCGGCGGTGAGGTTCGCGCCCATGAAGAAGACGTCGCTCTGGCCGCCGCCGGCGAAGGCGATCTGGCCGGAGCCGGCGTCGAGGTTGAAGCTGCCGTCGGTCTCGTGGCTGCCGTTGAAATAGAGCGTGTTGGAACCGGCGATGTTGCCGCCGTCGATGTTCATCGTCGCGGCGGCGGCGACGTTGTTGTCGTTCTCGGTGAAGCGGTAGTTGTGGCCGCCGAAGAGCACGAGATCGGAGATGTCGCGGATGGTCGAGCCGCCGAAGGCGACGTTGTAGTTGCCGGAAAGGAACATGGTGTCGTCGCCGCCGCCGCCCGCGAAGCGGTCATTGGCGTTGAAACGCGATCCCAGGGAGAAGGTGTCGTTGCCCAGTCCGCCGCGCGCGCCGACCGTTCCGTTCGCCGCGGCTTCGCTGTCGAAGAAGAGCGTCTGGCCCGCCGCCAGCGCCGAGCCGTCGACGGTGAGCGACTGGCCCGCCGCGACGGTCGCGGCGGCGAGCACGAGTTTGTAGCTGTTGCCCGCGGCGAGATCGATGCTCTCCACATTGGCAAGCGTGGCGGCGCCCAACGTCACGCCGGCGGAATAATCGCCGTCGAGCTTCAGCGTGTCGGCGCCATCGCCGCCGTCGATCGTGTCGGCGGCGGTGAAGGTCGCGCCGAAGGAGAAGACGTCGTTGCCGCCCAGCCCATGGACGGTGTCGTTGCCGCCCTGGCTGAGGTTGAAGGAATCGTTGCCGGAGGTGCCGGTGAGACTGTCGTCACCCGCCGTGCCCTTGATCGTCGTCATGGATCGTCCCCAGGAGAAGCGGGGCCGATTTTAGCGGATTTCGCGACACGCCGGCCGCGACACGATTGTGTCGCTTTCCGCCCAATCATGTCGCGGGAGGCAAAGTACGATGAATTTCCTGTCACCCTCGGGTTGCGAGAAGCGCCTCCACCCGGCCTTCGGGCCCGTCACGAAGCCGCATGCGTCACGAGAAATCCGACAGCGCCAGCGTGCCGGTGAAGCCTGTGACCTCGATGACGATGTCGCCGCCGGCCTGGTAGCCCGCCGTGCCGTTCTCGTCGATCACCACGTAGGAGTGGCCCGAATCCCCGCCGGCATTGGCCGTGAACAACACCGCGTGATGCGCGGCGAGCTGGCCCGCGCCGACAGCGGCCGAGAGTTGGGTGTCGAAATGGGAGCCATCCGACAGCGTGCCGCCGACCGCATGAGGATCGACGGCGGTCACGGCGCCGATCGCGCTGATGCTGAGCGTGTCGCTGCTGAAATTCATGCTGAGGATCTGGTCGAGCGTCGTGCTGGTGGAGTCGCTGACGAGCTTGTAGACGAAGGTGTCGTGATCCTGCGCGTTGTCGCTCGCCTGGTAGACGTCGCGGTTGCTGTTGCCCTGGGCGGTGTCGTTGCCGCTGAGCATGCCGCTCTGGTTCAGGCTGAGATCGAAGAAGTCCGTGCCGCCGCCGCCGATGAGCACGTCGTCGCCCGCGCCCGCGTAGAAATCGTATTGGGAGTTGGTTTCGGCCGAAGCGTCCATGTGCATGACGGTCGTGCCGTAGCCGACGACGTGAAGTTGCTGGGCCGTGCCGGACATGCTGCCGTCGTTGAAGGCGATGTTGTAGGCGAAGCCGTCGCCGAGATCGAACTCGCCGACATTGAGGAGCGTGTGCACGCCCATGACGAGGCCGGCGGAGTAGTCGCCGCTGATGCTCACCACGTCGTTGCCGTCGCCGGTGATGTGGTCGCCAATGGTCAGTGTCGCGCCCAGGGTGACGGTGTCCGCGCCGCCGCCCCCGGTGACGCTGTCGTTGCCGCCCTTGGTCAGGTCGAAGCTGTCCGACAGGCTGCCGCCGGTGAGGACATCGTCGCCCGCGCCGCCGGTGACGGTGAAATGGCCCTGGGTCACCTGCGATGCGTCGAAGGTGAGGGCGGAGGTGAGCCTGCCGCCGTCGATGGCGAGAGTCGTGTTCGCCGGTATGCCGGAGTTGAACGCGGCGATGTCGTAGGTGAAACCGGATTCCAGCATCGCCAGCGTCTCGATGCTGGTGAGGCCGCCGCCCAGGAAGTAGCCGCTGGAAAAATCGCCGTCGATGAGCAGCGTGTCGTTGCCCGCTCCGCCGCTTATGTCGCCGCCGTTGAGGTTATAGAAGACGTCGTTGCCCGCGCCGCCCGTGGCGCTGTCGTCGCCGCCGTGGCTGAGGTCGAAGAAGGTCGCGTCGCCGCCGCCGGTCAGCACGTCGTCGCCCGCGCCGCCCACGACATAGAACAGGCCATGCGTCTGCGCCGAGGCGTTGAAGGTGAGCACGTCGCTCGCGCCCAACGTGCCGCCATCGACGACGAAGGCCTGGTTCGCGGGCATGGTGAAGCCGTTGAAGGTCAGCTTGTAGGAATGGCCCGCGTCCAACGCCATGTGGCCGATGCCGCTGAACGTGGACGCGCCGATGGCGAGGCCGGCGGAGTAGTCGCCGTTGAGTTCCAGGGTGCTGGCGAAGCCGGTCGCGGTGAATGCAGGGTCGATGACGTGAAGCTGTCATTGCCGAGGCCGCCATGCACCGCGAGCGTGCCGTCGGTCTCCGCCGAGCCGTCGAAGGTGAGCGTGTTGGCGCCGGTGAGCGCGGAGCCGTCCACGGTCATGGATTGGCCGGTCGCGACGGTGGCGTCGTTCGTCGTCAGCTTGTAGCTGAAACCGTCGGCGAGGCTGACGGTCTCGACATTGATCAGCGTGGCCGCGCCGAAGGTGACGCCGGCGGAGTAATCGCCCGCGAGCTTCAAGACGTCGGCGCCGTCGCCGCCGTCGACCGCGTCGGCGGCGGTGAAGGTGGCGCCGAAAGAGAAGGAATCGTTGCCGGCCAGTCCTTGGGCCGTGTCGTTGCCGCCCTGCGTCAGATCGAACGCATCGTTGCCCGACGTGCCGACAAGATTGTCGTCACCGGACGTGCCCTTGATGGACATTTGAACCGGACCCCGAATGAACCGGGCGTAATCCTATACGAGTCCGCCGCGGATTTGGCGTGGCCCGGAGGGAACACCCCGTGGCGTTCCGACCGCAGCCGGTTCCCGGAGTTCCGGATAAGCATCTGGAACTCCGGGAAATCCGCCATCGTCCGAGCGCCGGTCAGGAGGTGGTGAAGTCGGCGGCGCCGAGGTCGGCGATATGTTTCACACCTGTAATGTCGATCACGTAATCGCCGAGATCGAAGACCGCGCTGCCGTTGCCGTCGACCACCAGATAGGTGTGGTTGGCGAGAAGCCCGCCCGTGACCGAAACCACCGCGGCGCCATGGGCCGACAGGCCGCTGACGCTGAGGTCGGCGACCGTGTTCGCCGTGGTCTGCGCCGCGATCACCGTCGTCACCTGGAACGGGAACACGAAACTGTCCTGGTCCGCGTCGAAATCGGTGATGTGGTCCAGGCTGGTGAGATCGGACTGCGCGGCGGCGGTGTAGACGAAGCTGTCCGGGCCGCCGCGGCCGGTCATCGTGTCGGCGCCGAGATTGCCTTGCAGCACGTCGTGGAACGCGCCGCCGGTGAGCGTGTCGTCGCCCGCGCCGCTGTCGACATGCAGCCTTCCCTTGGCGTGTTCGCCGTTGAAGGTGAGCGTGTCGCCCGCGCCCATGTGATCGGCGCGGATAAGGAGCCGGTTGGCGGGCAGGGAGGATCCCGCCAAGGTGAGGTCGTAGTCGTTGCCCGCACGAAGCTGGATGACGTCGATATTGTGCATGGTCGAGGCGGCGAAGACGATGCCGCTCGAATAATCGCCGTCGAGGCGCAGGATGTTCTTGGCGCCGCCGCCGCCGTTGATCTCGTCGCCGGAATCGAAATTCGCGCCGCCCAGGATGAGATCGTCGCCGCCGCCGCCCACGAAGCGGTCCTCGCCGCCGGCGAAGCGCATGTCGAAAGCATCGCCGCCGTTGCCGCCGGTGACGGCGTCGTTGCCCGCGCCGCCGAAGATGTGGAAATGGCCGTCGGTCTCCGCGGCGCCGTTGAAGGTGAGTGTGTCGCCTGCGCCGAGCTTGGAGGCGTCGATCACCATCTTGCCGCCGGACGCGACGGCGCCGTCGTTGGTGGCGAGGTTGTAGTCGAAGCCCGCACCCACCGCGAGGCGCGCCATATGGGTGATGGTGTCCGCGCCGAAGACGAGGCGATGGGCATAGTCGCCGCGCAGGAATACGGCGTCGCTGCCGGTTCCGCCGTCGAGACTGTCGCCGGCGTCGAGCGTGGCGCCCATCGCGAAGATGTCGTTGCCGCCGAGACCGGTGGCGGTGTCCTCGCCACCTTGATGCAAGTTAAAACTGTCGTCGCCCGAAGTGCCGGTGAAGTCGTCGTCTCCGGATGTTCCAATAAAGTCGGCCATGTCCGCCTCGCTTTTCTTGCGGCGGCCTCTCTTTGTCGTATCCGCCGCCCACCACTACATCCGGCACCGCGATTTCCGTTGATCGCGTTCTCCGGCTGATCGGACAATGGCCGGGAAGCGCAGAACGTTCCGCCGCGCGCGCGTCATCGCGGCAGCGATCTCGCGCGATAAAATGGGCGTGTCCCGCAATCCACGCCTTATGTTAGGCGCACATGGCGCAAGCACGGCGCGTCGAGCCCGAATCGGCGCCTGCATGGCCGCGTAACAATCTGATATCAAACAATAATTTCCGAATTTTCCGGTGCGGGCGCCGGTGGGCGCTGTTCAACGGGGCCGGGTTGGATTATAGGAGGGCTTACGCGACGTTTGTCCGTCAAGAAGCGCGCCGATCCCTGCCCGCCTAAAATGCGCGCCCGGACGATACGACGACCCTTCCTGATCCGGCTTGCGCCCCCGCGTCCGCTTCGGCATATCGCCGGCGCGGGAACCTGAAGACGGAACTGAACTAAATGGCTACCGGAACTGTGAAGTTTTTCAATACGAGCAAGGGTTTTGGCTTTATCGCGCCGGAAGGCGGCGGCAAGGACGTGTTCGTGCACGCGACCGCGCTCGAAGCCTCGGGCCTGCGCACCCTCAATGAGGGCCAGCGCGTGTCGTTCGACATCGTGCCGGACGCGCGCGGCTCCAAGGCGTCCAATCTCAAGACGCTCTAAGCGTTGGTCTCGCGAAGAGAAGAAGCGGCGGGAGCGATCCCGCCGCTTTTGTTTTGGCGTGGCCGTCTTGGGTTGGCCCGCCGATCACGAGAACGCTGCGAGCGTGAGGCCGTGCGACAGACTCGCAAGGTCGATCACCAGATCCGCATCGGCCTGATAGCCCGCCGTTCCGTTGGCGTCGACGATCAGGAAGACTTGGCCCGCGAGCGTGCCGGACGTCGGCGTGAACAGCACCGCATGCTGCGCCGCGAGCTGGCCCGCTCCCACCGCCGCGGCGAGATCGCTGTCGAACGTCGCGGTGGAGAGCGCCCCCGCCGCCACCGTCGTATCGAGACCCGTCACGGTGGTGATCGGGCTCAGATGGAAGTGGTCGCTGCCGTCGCCGACGAAGCGCGAAACGATGTCGTAGTGAACGCCGGTCGAATCCGATACGGCGTCGTAGTTGAGCGTCACGCCCGGCTGGTGGGCGCCGATCTTGATCCTGTCGGTGCCGCCGCCGCCGGTGACCGCGGTGTCGGCGCCGACCTGGAGTGTGTCCGACAGCGCGCCGCCGATGACCGTGCCGCTGCCGATGATGTCGAAATGACCGTCGGTCTCGGCCGACCCGTCGAACGCGCCGGTGCCGAAGGCGACGGTGAATGTCTCGCCGGCGGCGACCGTCGAGTCGGTGGTCGTGATGCTGTCGTTGGAGCCGAACGTGAAGGTCTCGACATTCGCCATCACATCGGGCGTCAACGTCACGGCGACGTTGGATGCCAGGAGGCTCACCGAATCGATGCCCGCGCCGCCGTCGATCGAATCCGAAGCGGTCAACGAGCTCACCTGGACGAAATCGTCGCCGTCGCCGCCATGGATCGCGTAGGCGCCGCCGGTGCCGCCGACGATCAAGTCGCCCTTGTTGCTGGCAAAGTAGGTCACATTCGCCGTGGTCCAGTGGAACTGGAGCTCCTCCCGGCCGAGCGTGTTGTCGATAGTGACGTTGTGGCCCGCGCCCACCGCCGTCGCATCGAGGAGCGCCTGGTTGATGCCCAGCGTGGTGCCGCGCGCGAATGTCAGGTCGTAGTCGTGGCCGTCGGCGAGCCTGATCGTGGGGAATTCGGAGACCGTCGAATTGCGCAGCACCACGGCGTTGGCGCCGCCGTAATCGCCGTTGAGGAGCAGCACGTCCGCGCCGCCGCCGCCGTCGATCTGGTCGCGCGCGTCGAGGCCGCCGCCCATGGTGAAGGTGTCCGCGCCCAGCCCGGCAATGGCGATGTCGTGGCCGCCATGCGAAAGATCGAACTGCGCGGGGGTGCTGTTCGCCTCCGCGAGCAGCGTGTCGTTGCCCGCGCCGCCGATGAAGCTGATGGCGCTGTTGGTCGAGGCGCGCGCGTCGAAGGAGAGCGTGTCGCCCGTGCCGAGCGCGCTGCCGTCGACGGTGAAACCGGCGGCGGTGATCGCCGTGTTCGCCAGCACGACCGCGTAATCGTGGCCGGCGGCGAATTTCATCGCCTCCACGCGGAAGAGATTTGCCGAGCCCAGCATCTTCTTATGCGGCCCATTGCCGGTGACGATCACGGTGTCGGTCCCGGCGCCGCCATCGATCTGGTCGACGGTGAGCTGGTCCTGGCTGACCGTGACGGTGTCGTTTCCGGCGCCGCCGAAGACTTCGTCGTTGCCGCCGGTGGAGATGTCGAAGCTGTCGTTGCCGAAGCCGCCCCATAGCGTATCGTTGCCCGCGCCGGCGGTGATGGCGAAGGCGCCGTCGCTCTCGTCCGAGCCGTTGAAGTCCAGGCTGTCGGTCAGCGCGCCCCCCGCCACGATGAGCGTCGCGCCCGCCGCGACGTTGCCGTCGTCGGTGATGAGGTTGTAGCCGTGGCCGGAATCGAGCTGGATCTGCTCGATGTTGACGATGGTGTTGGCGTTGAACACGACGCCGGCGGAATAGTCGCCGTTCAGTCGCAGCACGTCGCTGCCCGTGCCGCCGTCGAGGGAATCGCCGGCGTCGAACGCCGCGCCCATGCTGAAGAGATCGCGGCCCGCCAGGCCCTGCACCGCATCTTCGCCGCCCTGGCTCAGGTCGAACTTGTCGTTGCCGCTGGTGCCGGTGAGCGTGTCGTTGCCCGATGTACCCGTGAAATTCGCCATGACCTGGGTCTCCCTGTTGGAGCGCCGACTGTAACGTGCGCGGCCGCGCTGGCAATACCGCGTCCACCTCCCCACACGGGGGACGTACTCTTCGTTACTACGCGAAATCCGCCGTCGTCGGTGTGCCGGCCGCGCCTCGCGTCACGAAATGTCCCGGAACGAAAAATTGTCACGAACGTTGCGCGAGCCCGTCACGCCTTCCAGCCCGTCACGCCTTCCAGCCCGTCACGCCTTCCAGAACGTCACGATCAATCCGCCCGACACGATCAGCGCGCCGCCCGCGAGGATCGGCGCGGTGGGCAAGGTGCGGAAGAACGCGAAATTGATGACCTGCCAGACGACGAACAGGGTCGCGATATAGAGGCCGACGACCTGGCGGAATTCGAGCGGGGCGAGGTTGAGGAACGTGCCATAGGCGAAGAGCAGCGCGGCGCCGCCCACGAACAATCCGACGCGTGCGGGCGTGAGGCCGGGATGGCCGTAGAGCGCCAGCCGCAGCACGGCGTCGCCGCTCACTTCGACGATGGTGGCGACGATCAGGAAGAGGAGGGGATGGATGCCGGTGAGCGCTTTCATGCGCCCGTCTCTAGCATCGCGCGGTGGGCGCTGGCGAGGATGCCGATCTGGCCATGCGCCCAGAACGAGGGGAAGGTCGCGGCGAGCGCGGGCAAGACCGTGCCGTCGGCTTCGTGGCCGCCGCGGGCGATGAGGCCTTCACGCGCGATCTCGCGCACGCTGCGCAGCACCTGCGAGCGCGAGACGCCGAAGCGCCGCGCGGTGGCGGAGACCGAGAGGCCGAAGGGCGCGACAGCGGGGAAGTCGCCGCCGCGGTCGGCATCGGCCAGGATCTGGTAGAGGATGAGCGAGCCGGCGCGGCGCGCGCCGATACGGCTATGGGCTTCGAGCTCCGGCAAGCGGTTCTGCCCGGCGCGGATCATCTGCGCGCCGAAATGACTCCAGAAGCGTTCGCAGACCGCCGGCTCGTCCCAACGCGCGAGGAAGGGCGCGATCGCGGGCTCGATCATCGCGCAGGCCTCGATCTCGATGCGCATGCGGCCGCGGAAGAAGGTCTTCAGCAGCGGCTCGGGGCGATAGAGGACTTGGCGGCCTTCGCCCGCGTCGCGGCGGATGAAACCCTTGAGCCGCATCGTCGCCAGCATCGCCGAGGCGCGCCCGCCGGAGAGGATGGAGGAGGACTGGCTCATCTGCCTCAGATGGCGATGCGAGACGCCGCCGGTGGCATCGAGATAAAGCGCGATGATGCCGAGCGCGAAGCTGCCGACGTCGAGGAACAGCGCATTGGCCTGCGGCTCGGCGTCGAAGAAGGACAGCCCGCCGCGCACCGAATGGCGCATCGCGTTCGCGCGCGCGGGATGGAAGGTCATGCGCGCCAGCGCCTCGGGCGCACCCGCCGCGTCCCAATATTCCAGACCCGTCCCAATCCGTGTCATGGGGGGAATATAGCAGGGCGACAAAAAAGATTGTCATCCCCGCGAAGCGAACAACCTCCCATGTCATCCCCGGCTGAGGATGACATGGGAGGGTTAGATAAAATCCCCCGCCGTGATCGTGCCGGTGAAGCCGGTGATGTCGATCACGTAGTCGGCGCCGCCGTCGTAATGGGCGTTGTTGTTGGTGTCGACGACGAGGAAGGAATGTCCGCTCAATGTGCCGCTGTTGGCGAAGACGACCCAGGCGTGGTTGCCGTGCAGGGTGCTGTCGCTGAAGGCATTGCCGATATCGGTGTTGAAGTTCGCCCCCGCGTCGACCGTCGCGCCGATCGTGCCGTCGAAGCCGCCTACGATGCCGCCGAAGTTGAACACGTCGGTGCCGGCGGCGTAGTCGGCGATGTGGTCATAGCTCGTGTTGGTGGACTGCGCGGCGGCGGTATATTTGAACGTGTCTTCGCCCGCGCCGCCGGTGAAGGTGTCCGCGCCGTTGCCGCCGGTGAGCGTGTCGTCGCCCGCGCCGCCGACGATGCTGAACGTGCCGTCGGTTTCGGCCGCGCCGTTGAAGATCAGGACATCGCTGACGCCGAGCGAATCGGCAGCGACGCTCAACTCAGCCCCGCTCGCGACCGTCGCGTCGTTGGTGGTGATGTCGTAGCTGTCGCCGCTGCCGAACTGGAGCTGGGCGACATGGGTGACGGTGGTCGCACCGAGTACCAGCGCATTGGCGCCGGTATAGTTGCCGGCCATCGCGATGTAGGTGCCGCCGTTGCCGCCGCCGTCGATGGAATCCGCAGCCGTCAGCGCGCCGCCTATGTCGATCTCGTTGGCGCCGCTTCCGCCATGGACGGTGTCGTTGCCGCCCTGGCCGATATTGATCAAGTCGCCGGCCTGGCCGCCGGTGATGGTGTCGTTGCCGGCGCCGCCGAAGATGTTGAGCGTCACGTTGGTCTCCGCCGCGCCATTGACCGTCAGCGTGTCGCCCGCGCCGAGCGCCGATGCGTCCACCGCCATGCCGGCGGCCGCGGTCGCGTCGTTCAGGGTGATGTTGTAGCTGTGGCCGCCGCCGAGCTCGATGTCGCCCAGGTTCTGCGCCGTCGTCGCCTCGAAGACGAGGCCCGCGCTGTAGTCGCCGTTCAGGATCAGCGCCGACTGGCCCGTGCCGACGATGAAGCTGTCGTCCGCCGTGAACGCCGCGCCCGCGGTGACGACGATCGCGCCGTCCGTCTCCGCCGAGGCGTCGAGGGTGAGCGTGTGCCCCGTGCCGAGCGCCACCATGTTGACGGTGAGCGAACCGCCCGATGCGATCGTCGCCTCGTTGGTGGTGAATGTGTAGTCGTTCCCGCCGCCGAGGGTGAGGTTCTCGACATTGACCATCGTGGTGGCGGTGAAGGTGAGCCCGGCGGAATAATTGCCGCTCACGATCACCGAGTCGTTGCCGTCGCCGCCATCGATCCTGTCGGCGGCGTTCAGCTTGGCGCCCAGGGTGAAGGTGTCGTTGCCCGCGCCGCCGGTGGCGGTGTCGTTGCCGCCTTCGGTGAGGTTGAAGGTGCTGCTCAGCGTGCCGCCGATGAAGCGATCGTCGCCCAACCCGCCGGTGAAGGCGAAGTGACCGTCGGTCTCTGCCGAGCCGTTGAAGTTGAGCGCATCGATATTGTCGATCGCGCTGCCGTCCACGGTCAGGGTCGTGCCCGCGGCGACCATCGCGTCGTTGGTGGTGAGCCTGTAGGAATGCCCCGGGCCGTCGAAGAAGAGCGTCTCCACGCTGGTGATCGTGGCCGCGCCCAAAGTGAGACCGGCGCTGTAGTCGCCGTCGAGCGTCAGCGTGTCGGCGCCGCCGCCGCCGTCGATCGTGTCGGCGGCCGTCAGCGCGCCGCCCATGTTGAAAATGTCGGTGCCGGTTCCGCCATTGGCGGTGTCGGCGCCGCCCTTGGTGAGGTTGAAGGTGTCGGACTGCGCGCCGCCGGTGAGGATGTCGTTGCCGGCGCCGCCGCGCAGGATGAAATGGCCGTTGCTTTCGGCCGACCCGTTGAAGGACAGCGGATCGCCCGCGCCGAGATCCGCGCCGTTGATCAGCATGGTGGCGTCGTTCGCGACCGTCGCATCGGCGCTGGCCAGCGTATAGAAATGCCCCGCGCCGAGGACGAGGTCCTCGACATTGGTCATGGTGGTGGCGGTGAAGGCGATGTTGTCGACACCGTCCATGCCGGTGATGTCGACGCGGTCGTTGCCCGCGCCGCCGTCGATATTGTCCGAGGCGTTGAACGTCGCGCCCAGCACGAAGCGGTCGGCCAGATCGCCGCCATGGGCGGTGTCGTTGCCGCCGTGGGAAAGATCGAAGAGGTCGGCGGCGGTGCCGCCGCTGAGCACGTCGTTGCCCGCGCCGCCGACGAAATGGAAATCCGCGTCCGACGCGGAGCCGTCGAAATTGAGGAAGTTGCCCGCGCCCAATCCGTCGGCGCGGATCAAGACCGTGGGGCCGGAGAGGAAATTGGCGTTGTCGGCGACGATCTTGTAGCTGTGGCCGGCGTCGAACTGCAGCGTATAGATGTTCTGGATCGTGTCGGCGCCGAGCGTCAGCCCCGCCGAATAGTCGCCGTTGAGGCGCAGCACGTCATGGGCGTTGCCGAAGCTGAAGCCGCCGTCGATCCTGTCGCCCGCGTCGAGCGCGCCGCCGACGGAGAAGACGTCGTTGCCGCTGCCGCCGGTGACACTGTCCTCGCCGCCATGGGTGAGATTGTAGACATCGCCCGCGCTGCCGCCCTTGAGCACGTCGTCGCCCGCGCCGCCGATGAGATAGAAGCGCCCGTCGGTCTCCGCCCTGCCGTCGAAGGTGAGCGCGTGACCGGCGCCGAGCCGCGAGGCGTCGACCGTCATCTTCTCGCCCGCCGCGACCGTCGCGTCGTCGGTGGTCAGGACGTAGTCGAAGCCGTCGGCCAGCAGGATGCGCTCGACATTGACGAGCGTGGTCGCGGTGAAGGTGACGCCGCCGGAATAATCGCCGTTGAGGAAGAGCGAATCGGAGCCGGCGCCGCCGTCCAGCGTGTCGCCCGCGTCGAAGGCGCCGCCCATGTGGAAGATGTCGCCGCCGCCGGCGCCGCTGGCGGTGTCCTCGCCGCCCTGCACCAGGTTGAAATCGTCCCGGCCGCTGCCGCCGGTGAAATCGTTATTGCCCGATGTGCCTTTGAACGTGGTCATGGCCGATCCCCCCAATTTATGAGGGACGTATTAACCCATTTCGCGGCGGAAAGCATGCGCGGCGCGGGAGCAAGCGCAGCCACGACGCGACACGATCCGTGTCCGCAACCCCTGCTTGTTGTTTTGCGGGGCGCGCGCTCAGATGAAGGTGGACGCCGAGATCGAGCCCTCGTTCGTAACGCCGGTGATGTCGACCGTCAGGTCGCCCGCGTCGTAGTGGTGGCTGTTGTTCCAGTCGACGCACAGGAAGGTGTGGCCGGCCAATGCTCCGCCCTGCACCAGGACCAGTATCGCATCGTTGGTGAACCCGAGCCCGAAGTCCCCGTTCACGACAGTGGAGAAAGTCAGGTCGCCGATATCGTTGGCCGCGCTGACGGTGTCCCCGCCCTGAAAGTGGACTGCGATGGAAAAATCGAACTTGTCCGCCGCGCCGTTGAAATCGGTGATGTGATCGACATGCGCGGCGGTGTCCGACGGCGAGGCCGACGCGGAATTGTACACATAGGCGTCGGCGCCCGCGCCCCCCGTCATCGTATCGGCGCCGTTGCCGCCTTGCAGCGTGTCGTTGCCCGCGCCGCCGGTGATGACGAAGCTGCCGTCGGTTTCCGCCGAGCCGTTGAAAGTCAGGGTGTTGCCGGACCCCAGCGCCGAGGCATCCACCGTCAAGCTCGCGCCCGAGGCGACGTTGCCGTCGTTGGTGGTGAGGCTGTAGCTGTGGCCGGCGGCGACGGTGATGGCCTCGATGCTGGTGAGCTGGGCCGCGCCGAAGGCGGCGCCGGCGGAATAATCGCCGTTGAGCGAAAGCGTGTCGTTGCCCGCGCCGCCCGTCAGGCTGTCGCCGGCGATGAAATTGCCGGCGAATTCGAAGACGAAGCTTTCGTCCGCGAAGCCCGGGCCGTCGGTGGTGTCCACGCCGTTGAAGGTGAGTGTGTGGCCGCCGCTCAACGCCGTCGCATCCACATTCAGCGACGCGGCCGCGGTGAGAAAACGCTGTGCGACGTTCCAGTCGTTGTCGTCGAACGTCACGGTCTCCACGCTGGTGAGGCCTTCGACCGTGCTCTCCGTGCCGCCGCCGGTGAAGGCGAGCGTGTCGTTACCCGTGCCGCCGTCGAAGGTGACGGAGCTTGCGTTCCCTGTCGTCGTGACCGTGTCGTCGCCGCCAAGACCGTTGAAATTGTTGCTGTTGGCCGTGTCGCCATGGGTGAGGGAGAGTGTGTCCGACAGCGCGCCGCCGGTAAGGGTCATGATGAGGATATTGGCGGGCTCCACGAAGGCGAAATGGCCGTCGGTTTCGGCGCTGCCGTCGAAGGTGAGATTGCCGTTGCCGAAGACCGGTCCCGTAGATGAGAAATCCACGATCATGGTCGCGCCCGCCGCGACATTGGCGTCGTTCGTCGTGAAGGACGCGTCGCGTCCGTCGGTGACGGTGATGACCAAATCCTCGACGTTTTGGATCGTCGTGGCGGTGAAGGCGTAGGTGCCGGTGATGTTGACGAGATTCACCGTGTCGCTGCCCGTGCCGCCATCGATGGCATCCGACACCGAGAAATTGCTGCCCAAGGTGATGGTGTCGCTGCCGCCGCCGCCATGCACGGTGTCGGCGCCGCCCGTGGTGAGGTCGAAGCTGTCGGCTTGCGCGCCGCCGGTGAGCGTGTCGTTGCCCGCGCCGCCGGTGATGGCGAAGTGGCCGTCGCTCTCCGCCGCGCCGTTGAAGGTGAGCGTGTCGCCCGCGCCGAGCGACGAGGCGACGACGTTCAGGGTCGCGGCGGCGGCGACGTTGGCGTCGTTGGTGGTCAGGTTGTAGCTGTGGCCGGGATTGAGGACGAGCGTCTCGACGCTCGTCATGTTCGTCGCGCTGAAGGTGAGGCCGGCGGAATAGTCGCCGGAGAGCGAGATCGTGTCGGAATTGGCGCCGCCATCGACCGTGTCCGCCGTCGTGAACGCGCCGCCGAACGAGAAGGTGTCGTTGCCCGCGCCGCCATGGGCGGTGTCGTTGCCGCCGCCGGTGAGGTTGAAGCTGTCGTTCTTCCCGCCGCCCGTCAGCGTGTCGTTGCCCGCGCTGCCGGTGATCGCAAAGGCCGTGCTCGTGTCGCCGGTGGCATCGAAGGTGAGGCTGGCCGCCGCGCTCGCGTTCACGGTGAGCGCGGTCGTGATGCCGTCGGTAAAGACGATGTCATAGCTGTTGGCCGCGCCCAGCAGCGTCAACGCCTCGATATTCTCGACATTGGATCCCGTGATCGCCGTCAGCGTGGAGAAATTGCCGTTCAGCACCAGCGTGTTGGTGCTGCCCGTGCTGCCGTCGATGAAATCGTCCAGCAGAAACGCCCGCGACGTCACGGTGAACGTATCGTTGCCGCCACCGCCGTTGACGAACGCGCCGTCCGACAGGCTGAGATCGAACGTGTCGGATTGCGATCCGCCCTCCAGCACATCCGCGCCCGCACCGCCGATGAAGGCGAAATGGCCGTCCAGCTCCGCCGAGCCGCTGAAGGAGAGCGTGTTGCCGCCGGTCAGCGCCGAGCCATCCACCGTCAAGGTCGCGCCGGACGCCACGTTCGCGTCGTTGGAGACGATATCGTAGCTGTGACCGTCCGCGACCGTGATGGTCTCGATAGCGCTGATCGTGCTCGCGCCCATGACAAGCGGGTTGGTATAGTCGCCGTTGAGCGCCAGCACGTCGTTGCCCACGCCGCCGGTGAGGCTGTCGGCGGTCACGAAATTGCCGGCGAAGCTGAAGACGAACCTCGCGCCATTCGTTATCTCGGAGCCGTCAAATGTCAGCGTGTGGCTGCCGGACAGCGTGGTGGCATTGACGTTCAGCGTGTCGCCGGACGCGATGTTGCCCATCGTGACGTTCCAGCCGTTGTCGTCCAGCGTCATGTTTTCGACGCTGGTGAGAACGAGACCTGTGTCGCTCTCGGTGCCGCCGCCGGTCAGCGCGACCGTGTCGTTGCCGGTGCCGCCGTCAAAATCGGCCCTGCTCGCAAGGGCAATGGTGTTCAACGTGTCGTCGCCGCCGCCGCCATTGAAAAGGTTGCTGATCGCGGAGTCGGCCCCGAGGGCGAAGCTGTCCGAAAGCGCGCCGCCGGTCAGTGTGACGACGCCATTCGCGATACCCGGGGCAATGAAAGCGAAATGCCCGTCCTGCTCCGCGCTGCCGTCGAACGTAATATTCAGCGCAATGTTAGTCGGAGAAAAATCGACGGTCAGTGTCGCGCCCGCAGCCACATTGGCGTCCGTCGTGGTGATGGCGATATTTTGCAAAAAGGCTGTGTTGACGGCGAGCGTTTCGACGTTCGTCATCGTGGTGTCGGTGAAGTTGTAGGTGCCTTTGACATTGTTCAGCGTCACCGTGTCGTTGCCCGCGCCGCCGTCGACGCTGTCGGCCACCGAGAAATGGCTGCCGAATTTGACCGCATCGTCGCCCGCGCCGCCGGTGATGGCGAAGAAGCCGTTGGTCTCGGCCGAGCCGTCGAAGGTGAGCGCCTCGCCCACGCCGAGCGCGGAGGCATCGACCGTCAGGGTTTGGCCGGATGCGACAGTGGCGTCGTTGGTGACGAGATCGTAGCTGTCGCCGGCATCGAGCTTCAGGGTTTCCACGTTCGTCATCGTGGCCGCACCGAATGTGAGGCCGGCGGAATAGTCGCCGTTCAGCTCCAGCGTGTCGTTGCCGGCGCCGCCGTTGATTGCATCGGAGGCGGAGAAGTTTCCGGCGAAGGTGAGGGTGTCGTCGCCCGCGCCGCCGGTGACGGTGAAGCCGGGGGCTTGGGACAGTGAGAAATCGAGATTGGCATGATCGCCCGCGCCCAGCGCGCTTGCGTCCACGGTCAGTGCCGCGCCGCCGGTCAGCGTCGCGCCGCCGACTTGCGTGTCGTCGAAGGTGACGGTGTAGGAGTGATCGCCCAGCAGCTCGACCGTCTGGAAGTCGGCCAGGCCGAAGGTGAAGATGATGAAGGACTCGACCCCGAGCGTGAGGCCGCCCGCATAATCGCCATCGAAGGTCGCCGTGTTGCTGCCCGCGTTGCCGTCGGCGAAGTCCACGAGGGGCAATCCCGCACCGTAACTGGCGCCGAAATTGACCGTGTCGTCGCCGCCGCCGGCGGATATCCGATAGCCGTCCGCGCTGTTCTGGAGATCGACGACGTCGTCCCCGCCACCGCCGCTGAACTCGGTGTCGCCGGCGCCGGCGATGAAATGGACGTCTCCCGTGGCGAGCGAGGTGGAATCGAAGATGACGCTGTTGCCGCTGCCGATCGTGGACGCATCGACCGTGAGGGTGGATGCGATCGCCGATTGCCAGGCGATATTGTAGCCGCTGCCCGCGAGCGTGACGGTCTCGACATTCTGCACCATCGTGCCCGACACCGCGATCGGGGTCGCATAGGTGCCGTTGAGGCTGAGCGTGTCGGTGCCGCCGCCGCCGTCGATCAGATCGTCACTGTCGAACGCGCCGCCCATGTTGAAGGTGTCGTTGCCGGCGCCGCCGGTGGCGGTGTCCGCGCCGCCCTTGGTGAGGTTGAACGTGTCGCCGTCCTGCCCGCCCGTGAGGCTGTCGTCGCCGGCGCCGCCGCGGATGAGGAAGTGGCCGTCGGTCTCCGCCGTGCCGTCGAAGGTGAGCGCGTCGCTCGCGCCGAGTCCGGCGCCGTTGATCAGCATGGTGGCGTCCGCCGCCACCGTCGCGTCATTGGTGACGAGGTCGTAATTGTGGCCCGCGCCGAGGACGAGCGACGCCACATTGGTCATGGTGGTGGCGGTGAAGGTGACGGTGTCGGTGCCGTCCAGCCCGGTGATGTCGACGCGGTCGTTGCCGCCGCCGCCGTCGATGCTGTCGGCCGCATTGAAGGTGCCGCCGAGGTTGAAGTGGTCGTCGCGCACCCCGCCCACGGCGGTGTCGTCGCCGCCTTTGGAGAGATCGAAATAGGCCCCGGCCGTGCCGCCCTTGAGCACGTCGTTGCCGGCGCCGCCGATGAAGTGGAAATTGGCGTCGGAGGCGGAGGCGTCGAAGCCGAGGCTATCGCCGGCGCCGAGGCCGCCCGCATTGATGAGCGCCGTGGGGCCGGAGAGGAAATTGGCGTTGTCGACGGTGAAATTGTAGTCGAAGCCCGCGCCGAACTGCAGCGTAGCGATGTTCTGGATCGTGTTCGCGCCGAAGGTGAGGCCGGCGGAATAATCGCCGGCGATGCGCAGCACGTCATGCGCGCCGACGATGCTGAAGCCGCCGTCAATACGGTCGCCGGCGTCGAGATTGCCGCCGACGATGAAAAGATCGCTGCCCGATCCGCCGGTGGCGGTGTCCTCGCCGCCCGCGCGCAGGTCGAACACCGCGCCGGCGCTGCCGCCCTTGAGTATGTCGTCGCCCGCGCCGCCGGTCATGACCAGCTTGCCGTCGGTCTCGGCCGAGCCGTCGAAGTTCAGCGTGTCGCCCGCGCCCAGATGCGCGCCGTCGATGGTCAGCGTCTGCCCTGCGGCCACGGTGGCGTCGTCGGAGGTGAGCTTGTAGTCGAAGCCGGCGCCGAGCAGGATGCGCTCGACATTGGCGATGGTGGTGGCGGTGAAGGTCACGCCCGCCGAATAATCGCCGCTCAGACTGACCGTGTCGGAGCCCGATCCGCCGTCGATCGCATCGCCCGCGTCGAGCGTGCCATGCATCGTGAACGTATCGTTGCCGCCGAGGCCGCCGGCGGTGTCCTCGCCGCCCTGGATGAGATTGAACTGGTCGCTGCCGCTCGTGCCGGAAAGATTGTCGTCTCCCGACGTGCCCTTGAACGTGCCCATGTCGCATCCCCCCATTTTATGGGGGACGTATTATCCTATTTCGCGGCTGAAAGCATGCCTATTTCGTGGCCGAAATCATGCGTCCGGCAAGGTTTCCTCGGGTGCGGCGAAGTTCCCTCAGGTATTGAGGCCGGTGAAGCCGGTGACGTCGATGACGATGTCGGCGCCGGTTTGGTAGCCGGTGGCGCCGTTGACGTCGATCACCAGGAACGAATGACCCGCCAGATCGCCCGCGTTCGCGGTGAACACGGTCGCGCCGTGCGCGGCGAGGAAATCGCTTATCGCGTTGCCGAGGTCGGTGTCGAAGCTCGCCTTGGACATCGCGTGGTCCGGCAATTCTTCCACGGGGCCCATCGTGCCCCACGGCGCGATGAAGGTGTCGTTCTGGAAATCCACGTTCTGGATCGTGTCGTGATGCGTGCTCGTCGATTCCGACGCGGCGTTGTAGATGAAGGTGTCGGTGGCGCCGCTATTGCCGCCATCGGCGATGATCAAATCCGCGCCGCCGCCGCCGGTGACGGTCATGCCGGTGGTCTGCGAGCCGTCGAAGCGGTCGGATTGCGCACCGCCGATCAGCGTGGCGATGGCGGTCTCGGGCTTGAAGTTGTAGTGGCCGTCGGTCTCCGCCGAGCCGTCGTAGAACAGCGTGTTGGAGCCGGGATCCCGGTCGTTGTCCTCCACGATCATGGCCTTGTGGGCGGCGATGTTCGCATCGTCGCCGACGATGGAATAATCGTTGCCATGCTGCAGATAGAGCCGCTCCACGCTGGTCAGGCTGGTGGCGCTCCAGGCGAGGGTGTCGACCGCGTCGATGCCGTCGAGCACGACGGTGTCGCTGCCCGTGCCGCCGTCGAGCACGTCGCCGGCATCGGCGGTGCCGCGCATGAAGATGGTGTCGCCGCCCGCGCCGCCATGGACAGCATCCTCGCCGCCGTCGCGCATGTCGAAGATGTCCTTGCTCGCGCCGCCGGTGACGAAATCGTCGCCATGGCCGCCGACGATGTGGAACACGCCGTCGGTCTCGGCCGAGCCGTCGAAGGTGAGGCTGTGCTCGCCGTCGATCGCCGCGCCGTCGATGGTGAGGATGTCGTCATTCAACACATTGCCGTCGGCGGTGGTCAGGCTGTAATTCGCGCCGGGCGCGAACTGGATGTTCTCGACGCTGGTGAGCGAATGGTCGCCCAAGGTGAGGCCGTCGGAATAGGTGTCGCCGTGCAGGCGCAGGATGTCGTTGCCGGCGCCGCCGTCGATCTGGTCCTCCGGATTGAGCATGTCGCGGAAGATGAAGACGTCCGCCTGGTCGCCGCCGGTCAGCGTATCGGCCCCGCCCTGCCAGACATCGAAATAATTGGTGACGCCATCGAGCCCGCCGAGCGTGTCGTCGCCCGCGGTGCCCGTCACGATGTTCGCGGCCATCTGGAATTCCCCCGAATTGATAACCCTTATCAAAAGGCAAAGGCACGAGGGTTACAATCGATATCTTCGCCAGTGTCCTGTCGGGATTGCTGTCGTTCGGATCTATGCGACTCGCCTCAATTGTCATCCCACGCGGCTTACCCGCCTCGGTTGTCATCCCCGCGAGAGCGCGCTCTTCGCGCGCGAAGGAAAGGGGACCTTCCCCGCCCCCGGAAGAAGTCCGAGGTCGGCCGGGCCTGACAGGGAGGATGGGTGGGTTTCTCCGCGCCCCCGACCCCTCACAAACGCCGAGCAGGACAACCCAGGGGTGAACTTCGTAACGTTCGTTATGGATAAAAGCCCGGAAATCCGGGAAATCCTAAGCTTTAAGCCTACCATATCTGGTAGGTGGTCGCGGCGATTCGAATATCTGCACAAATCGAGAAGATTCTTTGAGAATTTTTCCTACATCGCCTTGACGGGGTGACGCTGCTGGGATAGTTTCTCAGTATTCCCCAATTTGCGCCTTCTCCGCAGCCGCACCCTATCGCGACGGCGCGATCCCGCATGGCTTTCGTGGATTTCGGCCTCTTGGGGACAAAAGCCGCCTTTCCGCGGCCCGACTCACGAATCAGGAGGAATTCCTATGACCAACCAGGGGTTTAGCCCCGGGGTGGGGCCGCCATGACCGCGGTCGCCCCCAACGCGCCCGTCGCCCTCGAACAGGTGATCGTCGCGCTCGAACAGATTTGGAGCATCACGCTCGAGGACATCGAAGATGACTGGACCTATGTCATGACCAAACGCCTGCTCAAGGAAATGAACCGGCAGATCGCGGCGATGGAAGCGATCAAATACGACAACGCGACCGCGCAACCCGCCGCCGTTGACCGCCTGACCAACGCCAGAACGCTCGCATCGCTGCAAGGCACGCTGAAGGAGCTGATGCGGATGAAGACGCTGCACGAAGTGAAACTCGAAACCCGAAAGGCGCGCAAATATGTCGATTCGCGCACAGAGATTAAGCTGCTCTCAGATCAACGCGCTGCCGCCAAACGAACGGGATGAGTTCTTCGCGCAGCTCAGCGAGGAGCAGGCCGCGTTCCTGATCGAGGATTGGGGTTATTGGGCGCGCGACGAGCAACTGCCGCCCGACGGCGACTGGCGCATCTGGCTATTCCTCGGTGGGCGGGGTTCGGGAAAGACTCGTGCCGGCGCGGAATGGATCGCTGAAGGAATCCGAAACGGCACGATGCGCCGCATCGCCTTGATCGGTGCGACCTATGCCGAGACCCGTGCGGTGATGATCGAAGGCGAGTCGGGCTTGCTCTCGGTTTCTTCGGGCGTGGCCTACGAGTCGTCCAACCGCCGGATCATCTGGCCTGGCGGCGCGAAGGCGACGGTGCTCTCCGCCGACGAGCCGGATTCGATCCGTGGTCATCAGTTCGACGCGGCCTGGGCCGACGAGTTCTGCAAATGGCCGGATCCGCAGGGCGCGCTCGACATGCTGCTGATGGCGTTGCGCCTCGGCGCCGATCCGCGGCTCTGCGTGACGACCACGCCGCGCGCGATCGCGCCGCTGATCAAGCTGATCGAGGCGCGCGACACCGCGCTCACGCACAGCACGACCGCCGACAACGCCGCGAATCTCGCGCCCGGATTCGTGGACGCGCTGGAGCAGCGTTACGGCGGCACGCGGCTCGGCCGCCAGGAACTGGACGGCGACCTGATCGAGGACAATGAGCTGGCGCTGTGGCGGCGCGACTGGATCGAGCGGGCGCGGCTGCGCGCGCCGCCGTCCGGCCTGGTGCGGGTGGTGGTCGCGGTCGATCCGCCGGCCAGCGTCGGCGGCGCGGAATGCGGCATCGTCGTCGCGGGCGCGGATGGGGAGGGCCAATACTACGTCCTCGCCGACCGTTCGCTGGGCGGGCTCACCGCCACGCAATGGGCGGCGCGCGCCACGTCCGTGTTCGCGGAGTTCAAGGCCGACCGCATCGTCGCCGAAGCCAACCAGGGCGGCGAGATGGTGATGAGCCTGCTGCGCCAGGCGAAATCCAACGCGCCGGTGTTGCTGGCCCATGCCACGCGCGACAAGCGCACGCGGGCGACGCCGGTGTCCGCCCTCTACGAGCAGGGCCGCGTGCATCATGTCGGCCTCATGCCGGAGCTGGAGGACCAGATGTGCCAGTTCGACGGCAAAGGTTCGTCACCCGACAGGATGGACGCACTCGTCTGGGCGCTGTCGCACCTGTCGGAACAGGGCGGCGCGGAGCCGAGAGTGCGCAGCGCGTAAGCGCCCGCTCATCATCTGTGTCATGGCCCGCGACTGCGGGCCACCCAGGTGAGGTCGAGCAGGGCTTGAAGAATGGACGCGATCATTCTGCGTCTCTGCGGCTCTGCGTGAATCCTTTTTTGCACGCAGAGCCGCAGAGACGCAGAGGGATTCACACTTGGCTGTAACCAGCCGGACGAATGTCACCTGGGTGGCCCGCAGTCGCGGGCCATGACACCCATCGACAAGAGAAAGATCAAAACAATGTTCGACAATTGGTTTCGCCCCGCGAGAGCGCGGGCGCTGGACGGTGTTCAACCCCCGGCCGTCCGGCCTCCCGAGACGAAAGGCGTCAGCGCTCCGCTGATCGCCCTTCTCGCGGGGCGGCCCTCGTGGAGCAGACGCGATTTCGCAAGCCTGGCGCGCGAAGGGGTGATGGCCAACGCCATCGCCTATCGCTGCGTGCGCGTGATCGCCGAATCCGCGGCCTCCGTGCCGTGGCTGCTCTACGAGGGCGATATCGAAGTGAGCAGCGGCCCACTGCTCACGCTCCTGGCCGCGCCCAACGCCGGCGAAAGCGGCACGGCGCTGTTCGAGCGCTGGTACGCGTTCCTGGAATGCGCGGGCAACGCCTATCTGCAAGGCGTCTCCGCAGGCGGCGCGGTGCGCGAGCTGCATGTGCTGCGGCCGGACCGCGTGCGCGTGGTGCAGGACGCGCGCGGATGGGCGGCGGCCTACGACTACACCGTCGCCGGCCAGAGCGCGCGGCTGACCGATGTGCTGCACGGCAAGCTGTTCCATCCGCTGGACGATTGCTACGGGCTGTCGCCGATCGAGGCCGCGGCTTCGGCGCTCGACATCCACAATGCCGGCGCGGGCTGGACCAAGGCGCTGCTCGACAATGCGGCGCGGCCGTCGGGCGCGCTGGTCTACAAGGGACCGGACAACGCGCCGGGCCTTTCCGAGGAGCAATTCGCGCGGCTGAAGAACGAGCTGGCGGAATCCTATTCCGGCGCGGCCAATGCCGGACGGCCCATGGTGCTCGAAGGCGGGCTCGATTGGCGGGCGATGAGCTTCGCGCCGCAGGACATGGATTTCTCCGAGATGCGCAACGCCGCGGCGCGCGAGATCGCGCTCGCCTTCGGGCTGCCGCCGATGCTGCTAGGCCTGCCGGGCGACAACACCTACGCGAACTACCGTGAGGCCAATCTCGCCTTCTGGAGGCAGACGGTGATGCCTCTGGTCGCGCGCACCGCCAAGGATCTCACCCGCTGGCTCGCGCCGCGCTTCGGCGACGGCCTGCGCATCGGCTACGACGCCGACGCGGTCGACGCGCTGGCCGTCGAACGCGAAAGCGTGTGGGACCGGCTCAATGCGGCTGACTTCCTCTCGCGCGACGAGAAGCGCGTCGCGGCGGGGTACTCGCCTGTGGGGGGAGAGCCGTGAGCCTCGCAGCCCGCGTCGCCGTGCTCGAGGAGCAGAGCGCGGAGATGAAGCAATCGCTCGACCGGATAGAGGGCAAGCTCGACCGGATGAACGGAGACAAGGCGCGGCCCTGACCGGCTGCGCCGCAGCGTTCGTTACAACATAAGTGTCATGGCCCGCGGATGCGGGCCACCCAGGTGGGACAGCGCGCCTTCGCAAGCAAAGCGCAGATGCATTCGCGCTCGGCCGTCAAAAGCCGGGAGCGATGTCACCTGGGTGGCCCGCATTCGCGGGCCATGACACGTAAGAGAAAAGCAACATGACACACACCATCCACCGCATGCGGCGGCGGCTTGTGCATCGCGTGGCGCCGGCACGGCTGACCGCGCTGGAACATGACGAATTCGAGGGCTATGCCTCGCTGTTCGGCGTGCCGGATTCGTCCGGCGACGTCGTCATGCCGGGCGCGTTCAAGGCCTCGCTCGCGCCGCACAAGCTGCCGCGCGTGCGCATGCTCTATCAGCACCAGTCGCACGAACCGCTCGGGACCTGGCGCGCGATCCGCGAGGACGCTGCCGGGCTCTACGTCAAGGGCCGCATCGTCACGAACGTTCAGCGCGGGGGCGAGGTGCTCTCGCTGATCCGCGCCGGCGCGCTCGACGGGCTCTCCATCGGCTTTCGCACCCAGCGGGCGCGCCGCGACCCGGCAAGCGGGCTCAGGCTGCTTCTCGACATCGAGCTTTGGGAAATCTCCATCGTGACGTTCCCGCTGCTCGGCGAAAGCCGGATCACCAATGTCGGCGACGGCCTCGCCGCCGAAATGCGCCGCGCGGCGCAAGTGCTGCGCGCGT
Source organism: Rhizomicrobium sp. (assembly GCA_036491175.1). Lineage (GTDB taxonomy): Bacteria > Pseudomonadota > Alphaproteobacteria > Micropepsales > Micropepsaceae > Rhizomicrobium. The sequence continues at coordinate 2,946 of DASXCJ010000028.1, read as the reverse complement.
GAACCAAGAAAGGAAATACCCATGCAACTCGAAACCAAATCGCTCGAGACCAAGGACGGCCCGGGCGGCCGCGAGATCAAGGAGGCCTATGCCGATCTGCGCCAGGCCTTCGAGGCGTTCAAGGGCGCCAACGACGAGCGCCTCGATGCGCTGGAGAAGCGCGGCGGCGCCGACGTCGTCACCGAAGAGAAGGTCGACCGCATCAACCGCGCGCTCGACGAGCAGAAGAAGGCGCTGGACGAGTTGACGCTCGCGGCCCACCGCCCGCTTCTCGGCGAGACCAAGCCGCTGGACCGGGGGCAACGCGAGCGCAAGGCGGCGTTCGACCGCTACATGCGCAAGGGCGACGCCTCGGGCTTCGCCGCGCTGGAAGTGAAGGCGCTCTCGGAAGGCTCCAACCCGGACGGCGGCTATGTCGTGCCGCTGGAGATCGCCGACACGATCGACCGCATCCTGGCGAAAGCCTCGCCGATCCGCGCGCTGGCCACGGTGCAGCAGATCGGATCGTCGGTGTACCGCAAGCCGATCACGACGGTGGAAGCCGCGTCCGGCTGGGTGGGCGAGACGGATGCGCGTTCGCAGACCACCACGCCCACCATCACCGCGATCGATTTCCCGGCGATGGAGCTCTACGCGATGCCGGCGGCGACGCAGCCGCTGCTCGACGACGCGCAGGTCGACATCGAGGCGTGGCTCGCCAACGAAGTGCAGATCGTCTTCGCCGAGCAGGAGGGCGCGGCCTTCGTCAGCGGCGACGGCTCCAACAAGCCCACCGGTTTCCTGCATTACACCACGGCGGCGGATGCTTCCTGGGTGTGGGGCAAGATCGGCTATATCGCGTCGGGCGCGGACGGCGCGTTCGCGTCCTCCGATCCGGCCGATGCGCTGATCAACCTCGCCTATGCGCCCAAGCAGGGCTATCGCGCCAATGCGAACTGGGTGATGAACCGCAAGACGGAGAGCGTCGTGCGCAAGTTCAAGGACGCGAACGACAACTACATCTGGCAGCCGGGCCTTGGCGTCGGCCAGCCGGCGAGCCTCTTGGGTTACCCCGTGGCGGAAGCCGAGGACATGCCGGACATCGCGTCGAACGCCTATTCGATCGCGTTCGGCGATTTCGCCCGCGGCTATCTCATCGTCGACCGCGTCGGCATCCGCACCCTGCGCGATCCGTTCACCGCCAAGCCCTACGTGCTGTTCTACACAACCAAGCGCGTCGGCGGCGGCGTGCAGAACTTCGAAGCCATCAAGCTGATGAAGTTCGCGGCGTCGTAACACTGTCTTCCTCCCCCGTTTTACGGGGGAGGTGTCAGACGCGGCGAAGCCGCGAATGACGGAGGGGGTGTGTGGAACGGCGAAGACCTAATTCTTCGCCGCCGCACGCACCCCTTCCGTCTGTCGCGCCGTCGCGCGCCATCCACCTCCCCCGCAACGGCGGGGGAGGAAATGTCATGCTCTTCAGGATACCCAACATGCCCCTCGAACTCGTCACACCGCCTGCGCTGGAGCCCGTCACGCTCGACGAGGCGAAGGCGCATCTGAAGCTCGATACAACCGACGACGACGCGATGCTCGCGCGGCTGATCGGCGCCGCGCGCGCCCGCGCCGAATGGCATACGGGCCGCGCCTTCATCACGCAGAGCTGGGTCCTCTGGCTCGATCTATGGTGCGCGCCCATCGACATGCCGCTGCCGCCGCTCATCTGCGTCGGCGCCGTCACGACCTATGGCACGAACGATACGGCGAGCGCGCTCGATCCGTCGCAATACCAGGTGGATGCGCCGGGCGGCCGCGTCGCGCTCAAACCGGGCGTGGCGCTTCCGGCGGATCTGCGCCGCCTCAACGCGGTGAGCATTGCTTTCACCGCCGGCTATGGCGACGCGGCCGACGACGTGCCGGCGCTGATCCGCCAGGCGGTGCTCGACATCGCCGCCGACCTCTACGCCCATCGCGGCGACGGCGGCGAGGCGCTGCCGATCGAAGCACTGGCGCTCTTGGCGCCGTACAGAATCTTGAAACTCTGATCTTCCTCCCCCGCCGTTGCGGGGGAGGCGTCAGACGCGGCGAAGCCGCGAATGACTGAGGGGGTGCGTGGGACGGTGAAGAACCAGCTCTTCACCGTCCCACGCACCGCCTCCGTCTGTCGCGCTCGCGCGCGCCATCCACTCCCCCGCAACGGCGGGGGAGGAAGAGGAAAACAACATGCTCGGACTACTCAATCAACGCGCGCAGGTGCTCGCGCGCGCCGCCGTCGCGGACGGCGCGGGAGGCATCGGCGAAGACTGGACAATCGTCGCCACCATCTGGCTGCGCATCGACGCGCAGACCGGCGGCGACGTCTACGGGCCGGACGCGGAGGAATCCCGCATCCGCCACAAACTCGCCGCGCGGCGCAACGCCGAACTGCGGGCGGGGCGGCGGCTCGCCGTGTCGTCACGAACGTTCCGCATCCATGCGGTGCTGGACGACGGCGCGCCGTCGCAATTCGTCGCGCTGGTTTGCGAGGAGGTGTCGCCATGAGCGCGAGCTTCGCCCTGCAGCAGGCGCTTTACGCTGCGCTGTCGGTCGACAGCGTGGTGCAGTCCCTCATCGCCGGCCGGCTGTTCGACGCCGTGCCGCGCGACTGCGCCTTTCCCTATGCCGTGATCGGCGCGGACAGCGAGACCAACTGGAACACGGCGACGGAAGGCGGCAGCGCGCATATCGCCGCCGTCGACATCTGGTCGCGCGCGGGCGGCTTCAAGGAGACGAAGCTGATCGCGGATGCGATCCGCTCCGCCCTCGACGACGCCGCGCTCGCGCCGCCGGGTCAGACGCTGATCGGCATCCGCTACCAGGGCGCCGACTACGGCCGCGAGACCGACGGCGAAACCTATCGCGCCACGCTGCACTTCCGCGCGGTGCTGGAACCGCAATGATTTCCTCCCCCGCCGTTGCGGGGGAGGG
>DASXCJ010000027.1:0-29983 GCA_036491175.1 Rhizomicrobium sp. | reverse complement strand
TTTCCGTCCGAAGCGCGGATGCACGCAAGCTTGCACCCTCACCTGTATGGTCTTGCGGTGGCGTCAAAGCACAGATTTCACCTTTTGTTCTATTCCGCGCCTAGAAGTAGAACCCGCATCTCAGGATTGCAAGCGGTATTTGCGAGAAAGATGGGAATTTCCGTAAGTCTTTGATTGCGCTTCGTCTTCCTCCCCCGCTTTGCGGGGGAGGTGGATGGCGCGGCGAAGCCACGACAGACGGAGGGGGTGCGTGGGACCGAGAAGAACTAGCCTTGCACCGCCGCAGCCACCCCCTCCGTCCGTCGCGGGCGATGCCCGCGCCCGACACCTCCCCCGCAAAGCGGAGGAGGAAGACCAGCTCTCACCCTCAGCTATACTCGCCGGATGCGAAACACGCGGTTCATCATCACCGGACTCGGCCTCGTCGTGCTGGCCGCGCTCTTCTTCGCCGTGATGCTCGGCATGGCGCCGAAATCGAATGATCCGGCGGCGATGATGGCCACGGTCGGCGAAGCCTCCGGCGTTGTCGGCGCGATCGGCCTGGCGATGGCGGTGCTTGGGTTGATTGGGAAGAAGAGTTCTTAACCCGACGCGTCGGACGCTATCGTCCACCCGCAGATGCTCTACGCGTGATGTCCCGCGATCGGCCCATACAATTCCGGACGCCGGTCCCGGAACAGCCCCCAGCTCGCGCGCATCCTGGCGATCTCGTCGAGGTCGAATGTCGCGGTCGCGACATCTTCATGCGTACGGTCGAGTTCGGCGGCAAGCTCGCCGGTCGGGCCGGCGATGAAGGACGAGCCGTAGAACGTCATCTCGCCCGCCCCCGCGCGGCTCTGCTCGGCGCCGATGCGGTTGCTCGCGACCAGCGGCATGTAGTTCGCGCCGGCATGGCCCTGCATCACGCGGCGCCAGTGGTCGCGGCTGTCGACCGGCGGCGCCGGCGGCGGCTCGCTGCCGATGGCCGTCGGATAGAACAGCATCTCCGCGCCCATCAGCGCCATCGCGCGCGCGGCTTCGGGGAACCACTGGTCCCAGCAGATGCCGACGCCCGCCGCGCCGAATTTCGTGCGCCACACTTTGAATCCGGTGTCGCCGGGGGTGAAGTAGTATTTCTCCTGATAGCCGGGACCGTCGGGGATGTGCGATTTGCGGTAGATGCCGAGCACGCGTCCGTCCGCGTCCACCATCGCCAGCGAATTGAAATGCGAAAAGCCCGCCTTCTCGAAGAAGCTGACCGGCAGCACCACGCCCAATTCCTTCGCCAGCGCGCTCATCTCCGCGATCAAGGGATTGCCCTCGGCGGGCGCGGCCAGCGCGAAATGCTCGGGCAACTGGTCCTGGCAGAAATAGGGCGTCTCGAACAATTCCTGGATCAGGATCACGTTCGCGCCCTTTGCCGCCGCGGCACGGACAAGCGTTTTCGCTTTGTCGATATTGGCGCGCGCATCCCAAGAGCAAGCGAATTGGGTTGCGGCGAGCGTGACGTTGCGCATGGTGCGACCTCAAACTTCCATGTCATCCCCGGCCGAGCGAAGCGAGGGGAAGGGGACCCAGGTCGCAACGTCGGCACCGGTGCTGAAACTACCACCTGGATCCCCTTCCCTCACACGAAGCTTCGCTTCGCGCTCGCCGGGGATGACAGGGAAGGTGAACGAAAACATCATGCCGGCTCCTGTTGCGTGATGCAGTGGATGCCGCCGCCGCCTTCGACGACGTCGCGGGCGTCGACCTGCAAGATGTCGCGGCCGGGGAAGCATTCGGCGAGGATCATACGCGCCTGCTCGTCGGCGGGATCGTCGAAACCCGGCATGACCACGCCGCCGTTGGGCAGGTAGAAATTGATGTAGCTCGCCTGCAGCAGGCGGCCCTGCCAGTCGGCGCCGGCGTGCAGTGGCTGCGGCAGCTCCACGATCTCGAACGCACGGCCCTCCGCGTCGCGCGCGGCACGAAGGCGGCGGATCGCCTCCATCACCGGTTCACGATCGGGATGCGACTTCGATTGCGGCACGCCGACGATGACGCGGCCGGGCGCGGCGAAGCAGGCGATATTGTCGACATGGCCGTCGGTCTCGTCGTCGGAGAAGCCGTCGCCCAGCCAGACGATGCGGCGCGCGCCCGTGAACAGCGCCAGCCGCTCCTCGATCTGCTGCGGCGTGAGGCTCGCGTTGCGGTTGGGATTGAGCAGGCATTGCTCGGTGGTGAGGATCGTGCCCTCGCCGTCCGAATGGATCGCCCCGCCCTCGCAGACCAGCGGCGCGGCATAGGCCGCGACCCCGGCCTCGGCCAGGATGCGGCCGCCCAGCGCGGCATCGTTCGTATACGGATGATATTTGTTGCCCCAGGCGTTGAACGTCCACGACACCCCGGCGCGGCCGGCCACGCCGGTCAGGAATGTCGGCCCCATGTCGCGCGCCCAGCTGTCGTCCAGCGGCGCCTCGAGGATCGCGGCCTTGCCGCCGCAAGCGAGCTTGGCCTCGGCATGGTCGCGCGGATTCGTCACCATCGTGACGGGCTCGAAGCTGGAGATCGCGCGGGCGACACGCGCGTAAGCCTGCTTGGCGCGCAGCATCCCGTCCGGCCCGCCCCACACTTCCAGCCGCGAGGGCCAGCACATCCAGGTCCGCGCATGGTTTGCCCATTCCGCCGGCATGGAAAACCCGTCGCGCGCGGGGCACGGATCGTCTGCGTCGAGCGTTCGCGTCATGGTGGCTGTATAGCCGGTTGCGTGGGCATGGGGAAATCCTCTACCTGTAAAGCCGACCTCCCCCTTGCGGGGAGGTCGAAAAACGCAGAGCACAGCGAAACGTTTTTCGGGTGGGGGCGTCGCCGCACTGCCCCACCCGAAAAGTGCTTCGCACTTTTCGACCTCCCCGCAAGGGGGAGGTCGTATCCGAATGAGGAGACCCGCATGGCCGGAAAGATCGAAACCCGCCTCAAGGAACTCGGCCTCGAATTGCCCACGCCGCCGGCGCCGGTGGCGTCCTATGTCCCCTATGTGGTGAGCGGCAAGCAGGTCTTCATCTCCGGCCAGGTGACGATGGACAACGGCGCGCTGAAATATGTCGGCGCCGTGGGCAAGGACGTTACGCTCGACGACGGCAAGGCGGCGGCGCGGCTCTGCGCCATCAACGTGCTGGCGCAGGCCAAGGCCGCGTGCGGCGGAGACCTCGACAGGATCGCGCGCTGCGTGAAGGTGACGGTGTTCGTGAACGCGGTGCCGGGCTTCACCCAGCATCCCGAAGTGGCCAACGGCGCGTCCGACCTCTTCGTCGAGGTGCTGGGCGATGCGGGCCGCCACGCGCGCGCGGCGGTCGGCGCGGGCTCGCTGCCGCGCAACGTCGCCACCGAGGTCGAGGCGGTCTTCGAGCTGGTGTGAGCAAGATCACCGCCCGCGTCGCGAGTTCGGCGGCCGAGATCGGGGCCTCGGCGTGGAACGCCTGCGCGGGCATCGAACATCCCTTCACGCGCTACGAATTCTTCGCGGCCTGCGAGCAATCCGGTTCGGCATCTCCGTCCGAAGGCTGGCAGCCCTGCCACCTCGTGATCGAGAAGGACGGCGCGGTCGACGGGCTGATGCCGCTTTATCTCAAGAGCCATTCGCAGGGCGAATACGTCTTCGACCATGCCTGGGCCGACGCCTTCGCGCGCGCCGGCGGCGACTACTATCCGAAACTGCAAGCAGCCGTGCCGTTCACCCCCGTGACGGGGCGGCGCCTGCTCGCCGCGAGCGAAGAGACGCGCACCGCCTTGCTGATGACGGGCGCGGCGGCGACCAAGGACTTCGAAGCCTCGTCGCTGCACATCACCTTCCTGACCGAGGCGGAGTGGAAAGAGGCCGGCGCGCTCGGCTATCTGCAGCGCATGGACCAGCAATATCACTGGGAGAACCGCGGCTATGCGAATTTCGACCAGTTCCTGGCGGAGCTGTCCTCCTCCAAGCGGAAGAACCTGCGCAAGGAACGCGCTTCGGTGTTCGCGGAGGGCGTGGAATTCGACTGGCTGTCCGGCGCGGACATCACCGAGGCGCATTGGGACACGTTCTTCGCGTTCTATACCGACACCGGCGGGCGCAAATGGGGCCATCCCTATCTGACGCGCGAGTTCTTCTCCCGCGTCGGGATGAGCATGGGCGAACAGGTGGTGCTGATCCTCGCGCGGCGTAACGGACGCGCCATCGCCGGCGCGCTCAACTTTGCCGGCGGCGGCGTCATCTACGGCCGCAACTGGGGCTGCACCGAATACATCCCCTTCCTGCATTTCGAGACCTGCTACTACCAGGCCATCGACTACGCCATCGCCCACGGCCTCTCCAAGGTCGAGGCCGGCGCCCAGGGCGCCCACAAATTCCTGCGCGGCTATATGCCGGCGCCGACCTACAGCGCCCATTTCATCGCCCATCCGGGCCTGCGCCGCGCGGTTGCCGACTATCTCGCGCAGGAACGCGAAGCCGTCGCCGAACACATCGAGGAACTCACCGAACGCGCGCCGTTCAAGAAGGCGGGCGGGTAGAGCGACGATGCGGCGCGCAACACGATCCGTATTGGCGCTGTCGATGCTGCTGGCCTCAGCCGCGGGCGCACAGGCGCCCTTCGTCGGAGCCTGGTTCACCGAGGGCACGGAGAACCACCACCACTTCCTGGTGGTGATCGCCAACAAGCCCGACCACACGTTCGAGAAGCATTTCCGCTACTTCGACACCTGCGTCGACCAGCGCCGCTCCGCGGAGACGGGCGCCTGGAAGCTCACGGGCGCGCGCTATTTCGAGCAGACCCTGACGGTGAACGGCCACTCCACCAGCATGGCGGACCCTTACTATCGTGGAACATTCGACATCGGCCGCATGGACGGCGGCCTCGTCGTGATGACGGACGAAGTCACGCATCTGACCTGGCGGCTTCAGCGCGTCGCCGACGATTTCAAGGTCCCCGACGGCGGCTGTACCTCCTAGGCCCGCTTCCCGCCGCGCCGGGATTCCCATACATTCGCCGCCGGCAGTAGCGGACGCGGAGCACGATTTGGCCTACGACGACAACAACATTTTCGCCCGCATCCTGCGCGGGGAGTTGCCCAAGATCGCGCTGTATGAGGACGATCTCACGCTGGCGCTGATGGACATCATGCCGTCGGTCGAGGGCCATGCGCTGGTCATCACCAAGGAGCCGGCGGAGGGAATCCTCGACCTGTCGCCGGACGGCGCGGCGGCGCTGATCCGCACCACGCAGAAAATCGCCAAGGCGGTGAAGAAAGGCCTCGGCTGTTCCGGCGTGATGCTGGTGCAGCTCAACGGCGCGGCGGCGGGGCAATCCATCCCGCATATCCACTTCCACATCCTGCCGCGCGAAAACGGGCTGGAGCTCCAACTCCATGGCCGCGAGATGAAGAAGCCGGAAGTGCTCGAAGCCGTGGCGGCCCGGATCCGGGCGGCGCTTTAGCGGCGGGTCTTGAACCCACCGCTTCGCGCGCCTACGTCTGGTGCGCGATGCTGTACCTACTCGCCGCCTTCTGCTCGCCTCTGGCCCTGCTCCTCGCGGGCAAGCCGTTCCAGGCGCTTGCCAACCTGGCGATCTACATCCTGTCGATCGTGTGCTGGATCACCATCGTGCTGCATTCCGCCGGTTTCGTCCTCTGGGCCATTGGGTTCGCGCATGCCGTGATGAGCATCGACAATGCACGGGCGGACCGCCGCGCCCGGCGCGTCATGCACGCCCAGGATTCTGCCCAGCATCCCGCCCGGAATCTCGACTGAAGCTCGCCGCCACGAGCCATGCGCCGGCGGCCAGGATCGACGCCACGAACACCGCGTTCCATTCGAACGGCGCCTGCTCCGTCGCGTGAAGCGCGCGCGGGATGTGCAGCATCACCACCCAGCTCGCATACATGACGCCCGCCAGGATCGCGCCCACCCGCCCCAGCACGCCGGTGAGGATGGCCAGCCCTGCGAAGATATGCGCGAAGCCCGTGAATTCGGCGAAGAACGGACGATACGGCACCCAGTCGGGAATGAATTTCGCGGTGAAGTCCAGATAGATGAAATGGACCGCGCCGAAGACGATGAGCGCCACGCCGAAGCAGATGCGCCCATACGGCACGCCCCACGCGGCGATCCGTTTCCATCCGCGCGAGTCCGGCGGCGGCAGCAGCGCCGCCAACACCCAGGCCGCGGCGAACACCGCCAGCGTCTCGGCGAACCCGCCCCAATGATCGCCGACGCTCACGGTCGGCAAGAGCTTGATCAGATGGAAACCGATATCCCAGCCGAGCAGCACCAGCGCCAGGAGCACCGCCGCCGCCTTCGCCACGCGGTCGACGAACAACGCGCCGCCGACGAGCACGAACACGGCGCCGACCGCGCGCCCCGCCTCGGCGTAGTAAGGCCAGTCCTTCTGATAGGCCTCCAGCCGCTGCACGGGAATGCCGAGCACCAGACTCTCGATCCCCAGCGCCACGATGCCGAGCGCGAAGATGACGCGGCCGATCCGGTATTCCATGCGAGCCCCCTCGTTTGGGATGGAGCATGGCGGAGGACAGGGACAACACGCACTCAACAAAGCGTGAGCACCGCGTCCACCTCCCCCTGCGGGGAGGTCTTTCAAGGCGCGAAGCTCGACCGGCACTTCACGCCCCAATGCCCGTCCTCGCGGGTGACGACATAGATCGAGTCGAACCCGCCGATGACGCTGCCGTCGGTACGGTAGCGGGTGAACCGCGTGTCGAAATGGACCTTGTCCGCCCGGGCATGGATCACCGCGCGCCGCTCCCAGGCGGAATGATGCCACTCGGCAAGCGCGCCGCGCGTGAAGGTGTCGGGCGGATGCCAGCCCGGTCCGTCGATGACGACCAGCTTGTTCGACGCCAGCCGCACCGACGGGAAGTTGAACGTCTTCTCCCATGCAGCCAGATCGCGCGCATTGAACGCGGCCATGAAGTCGTCGAGGCAGCGCAGCGCGGCGGAAATCGCGGCGTCGGTCATTGGCAATCCTCAAAACTCCGTGTCATGGCCCGCGAATGCGGGCCACCCAGTTTGGTTCTGCACAATCCAGCAAGCGTCACCTGGGCGGCCCGCATTCGCGGGCCGTGACACAGTGGGCGAGGCGCGCGGCCGTCCTCAGATATCATCCCGGCATGCCCTCGAAGCGTGGCAACCCGTCGGGCAGGATCACCCAATCCGGCTTGTAACGGACGTTGATCGCGACCGCGGGCTTGAACACCGACACATCGTCCAGCGTCCCGGCATAGATGGTATGCGAGGCATCCACCCCCACGATCCCGCCATAGACGAGACTGCCGCACACCGCGCAGGAATTGCGCACCGCCTCGCGCCCGTCCGCGAGCCTGTGCCGATGCCGCAGCACCGCGCCCGTGATCGTCATCGCGCTCGCCGGGAAACCCATGAACGGAATGAACCCCGAACCCGACGCCTTCTGGCAATCGTCGCAGCAGCAATACCCCGCATATCGCGGCGCGCCGGTTGCCGCGTAACGCACGGCCCCGCACAGGCAGCCGCCGGTGATGCTGTCGGTCATATGCACTTATACCCTCCCCTTGAGGGAGGGTCGACAATTTGCGCAGCAAATTTCGGGGAGGGGCTCACGCCGGATATATCCGGGTATGCGTCTCCCAAGCGGCGAGATTTCGGAGTGAGCCCCTTCCCGATCCACCTACGCTAAAGCCACGGCGGACTGGGAGTCCGCACCTGACCCGCCGAAGCTTTAGCGTAGGCGGGAATCCGCGAGGGCCGATTTCGACCCTCCCTCGAGGGGAGGGTGAAAAGTCACACACTCTCTTCCGCTTTCGGCTTCTTCGGCGGCGGCAGGGCCTTCGGCTTCAGGTCCTCATCCGTGATGAACTCGAACACCAGCTTGTCGGTCTCGCGGTCGAGCAACACGCGCACCGTGCCGCCGTTCTTGAGTTTGCCGAACAATATCTCATCGGCGAGCGGCTTCTTGATCGCGTCCTGGATCACCCGCGCGAGCGGGCGTGCGCCGAAGGCGTCGTCATAACCCTTCTCGCCCAGCCAGCGCGTCGCTTCGGGGGTGAGGTCGAAGGCGATGTCGCGGTCGGTGAGCTGGGCTTCGAGCTCCAGCACGAACTTCTCCACCACGCGGTCGATCACGGCGCGGCCGAGGGGAGCAAAAGCAATCGTTGCGTCGAGGCGATTGCGGAATTCCGGCGTGAACAGCTTCTTGATCGCCTCTTCGTCCTCGCCTTCGCGCTTGCCGCGGCCGAAGCCGATGGCGTCCTTGGCGGCGTCGCTGGAGCCCGCGTTGGTGGTCATGATCAAGACCACGTTGCGGAAATCGATCTTCTTGCCGTTGTGATCGGTCAGCTTGCCGTGGTCCATCACCTGCAACAGGATGTTGAACAGATCCTGATGCGCCTTCTCGATCTCGTCGAGCAGGAGCACGCAATGCGGATGCTGGTCGACGCCGTCTGTGAGCAGGCCGCCTTGGTCGAAGCCGACATAGCCCGGCGGCGCGCCGATCAGCCGGCTCACCGTGTGGCGCTCCATATATTCGCTCATGTCGAAGCGGATCAGCTCCACGCCCATGATCGAGGCGAGCTGCTTGGCGACCTCGGTCTTGCCGACACCGGTGGGGCCGCTGAACAGGTAGCAGCCGATGGGCTTCTCCGGCTGGCGCAGGCCCGCGCGCGCGAGCTTGATGGCGGACGACAGCGCGTGGATCGCCGCGTCCTGCCCGAAGACGACGCGCTTGAGATCGTCTTCCAGGTTGCGCAGCTGCTCGGCGTCGGTCTTGGACACGGATTTCGGAGGGATGCGCGCCATCTTGGCGATCACCTCCTCGACCTCCTTCACGCCGATCACCTTCTTGCGGCGCGACTCGGGCAGCAGCATCTGCGACGCGCCGACCTCGTCGATCACGTCGATGGCCTTGTCCGGCAGCTTGCGGTCGTTGATGTATTTGGCGCTGAGCTCGACCGCGGCCTTGATCGCCTCGCTGGTGTAGCGGACCTTGTGGAAGTCCTCGTAGTAGCTCTTGATCCCCTTCATGATCTTGATCGTGTCGGGCACCGTCGGCTCGACGACGTCGATCTTCTGGAAGCGGCGCACGAGCGCGCGGTCCTTCTCGAAATGCTGGCGGTATTCCTTGTAGGTGGTCGAGCCTATGCAGCGCAGCGTACCGGCCTGCAGCGCGGGCTTGAGCAGGTTCGACGCGTCCATCGCGCCGCCGGACGTGGCGCCGGCGCCGATCACGGTGTGGATCTCGTCGATGAACAGCACCGCGCCCTTGATCGCTTCGAGTTCCTTGACGACCGATTTCAGCCGCTCCTCGAAATCGCCGCGATAGCGCGTGCCGGCGATCAAGGCGCCCATGTCGAGCGAATAGATCACGGCGTTGTTCAGCACGTCGGGCACTTCATGCTTGACGATCTTGCGCGCCAGGCCCTCGGCGATCGCCGTCTTGCCGACGCCGGGATCGCCCACGAAGAGCGGGTTGTTCTTCTGGCGGCGGCACAGGATCTGGATGGTGCGCTCGACCTCCTGGTCGCGCCCGATCAACGGATCGATGCGTCCGGCCTTGGCTTTCTCGTTCAAATTCACGCAATAGGCTTCGAGCGCTTCTGTCCCCTGCTTGTTGGTCTTCTCGGCGCCCTCTTCCTCTTCCTCGGCGCCGCGCGGGGCCTTCTGCTGGCTCATGCCCGGGCGCTTGGCGATGCCGTGGCTGATGAAGCTCACCGCGTCGAGCCGGTTCATGTTCTGCTCTTGCAGGAAATAGACGGCGTGGCTCTCGCGCTCGGTGAACAACGCCACCAGCACGTTCGCGCCCGTCACCTCGTCGCGGCCGGAATTCTGGACATGCAGCACCGCGCGCTGCACCACGCGCTGGAAACCGGTGGTCGGCTTGGCGTCCTCGCCGTCCTCGATCACCAGGGTGATGAGTTCTTCGTCGATGTATTTCTGCAGCGACTTGCGCAGGCCGTCGATGTCGGCGTTGCAGGCCTTCATCACCTGCTGCGCGTCCGGATCGTCGGTCAGGGCGAGAAGCAGGTGCTCGAGCGTCGCGTATTCGTGATGACGATCGCTGGCGAGCTTGATCGCCCGGTGCAGCGCTTGTTCCAGCGTTCGCGACAATGATGGCATCTGGCTATTCTTTCTCCATCGTGCATTGCAGAGGATGCTGGTGGCGGCGGGCGAATTCAATAACCTGCGCCACTTTGGTTTCGGCGACTTCGTAGGTGAACACGCCGCAAATCCCCACGCCGTGCCTGTGGACATGCAGCATGATGGTCACCGCGTCCTCGCGCCCCTTGTTGAAGAAGTGCTCCAGGATGTGGACCACGAACTCCATCGGCGTGTAGTCGTCGTTGAGGATCAGGACCTTGTAGAGGCTGGGCTTCTTGGTCTTGGTGCGCGTCTTCGTGACGACGCCGGTTCCAGAACCGTTGCCGCCCGCGCCGCCCTGCCCGTCATGTCCGTCATCGCTCATTGCCACCAGTCTAACGGATATGGGGGGTGTGCGCGCAATGTTCCAGTGACAAAAGTTACCGCCCCCGTTACGTCGCTGCACCCGCCCCTCGTGGGCGGGTCGACAATTTGCGTAGCGCAGCGAAGCAAATTTCGGGGAGGGGCCAAACCAAACGTCTGTTCCGGCCCCCTCCTCGAAAAATGCGAAGTGCATTTTTCGACCCGCCCACGAGGGGCGGGTGCAGTGACAAAAAGGAGAAAGGGCCCGGCGCTTGCGCGCCGAGCCCTTTCAAAGCCGTTCCGCATTGGGGGAGGAGCCGCGGAACGATCTATTCGGTATTAGGCGGCGCGCGAGGAGTTCACGACATCCACCCAGGCCTGGACGCGGCTCTGGAGCGGCGCGAAGGCTTCCTTCGACGTCGCCGTGACGATTTGCGAGAGGCGCGTCATCTGGCCGACATAGGCGTCGAACGCGGTCTTGGCGAAATCGGTCTGGACTTCGAACGCCTCGTGGACGGACTTGGAGCCGAGGACGGCCTTGGTCGCCGCGAGCGAATCTTCGATCGACTGCTTGGAGAAGCCGTAAATCTCGTGGTGGAGGGTCTCGAGGCCCTTGCCGGCGACGTTGGCGGCCTTGAGATACGCCTCAGCCGTGTCCTTGCCGTAGGTCAGGAAGTGATCGTAACCCTTCGCGGCCTTCTCGAAGCCGTTCTTGAAAGCGGCCGCGCCGTTGTTGACGGCGGTTTCCGCGGTGTCGGTGACCTTGTCGGTCGTCTTGGTGTTCTTCGCCATGGTTCTGGTCCTTTTCTCGTTAAGCGCCGCATTTCCGGGGGCCAGAGGCCATTGCTGCGGTGCAACATGACTTATATGCGGTGCAGCATCCCGGTTGTCAAGGACAATTGCTGCACTGCACAAAATATCTATGACGGTCTCATGAAATTTCACCTTTCATGATCCGTTAACGCTTCGTAAACACCGGTAAAGTATGGTGGATTTCGATTTCTCCTTGCGGCGGCGTCGACAATTTGGTCTGTTGCCGCCGGGGGGCCGGGTATTCGAATCTAGGGGTGTACATGTTGGGACGACCGCGGATTCGCGCGATCGCGAAGGGGGTATTGGCCGCCTCCCTCCTGCTCGCCCTTTCCGTTCCCGCCTTGGCCCGCCATCACCAGAACCGCGCCCCAGCCCATTCCGGCCATGGCCGTAGCGCCCATGGCCGCCCTGTCGCGCTCGGCCCGCCGCGGGTGAACCTCTGGGGTGGCCGCCAGGTGGGCCTGACCGATCCGGACAAGGACGCCGCCCTGATCGTGGACGGCGCCAACAACCGCGTGTTGTACGCCCGCAATGCGGACCAGATCCGCCACCCCGCCTCGCTCACCAAGATGATGACCCTCTACCTGCTGTTCGAGAAGCTGCGCAGCGGGCAGATGACCATGGCGACGGACCTGCCGGTCTCGGAGCACGCGGCCGAGCAGCACCCGACCAAGCTGCATCTGCGCCCCGGAACGACGATTCCGGTGGAGGTGGCGATCAAGGCCATCGTGGTGCGCTCGGCCAACGACGTGGCCGTCGCCATCGCCGAATCGATCGGCGGCACCGAATCGCATTTCGCGGAGCTGATGACGGCCAAGGCCCGCCAGCTCGGCATGAACCACACGTTCTACCACAACGCCTCGGGCCTGCCGGACAACCTCCAGGTCACAACGGCGGACGACCTGGTGGTCCTCGCCCATCACCTGGCGTACGACTTCCCGCAATATTTCCCCTATTTCGCCACGCCCTATTTCTCGTTCCGCGGCGAGACCTATGTCACGCACGACAACCTGATCGGCAATTACGCGGGCGCGGATGGGATCAAGACCGGCTTCACCGAGGCCTCGGGCTTCAACCTCGTCTCGTCCATCGTGCGCGACGGTCATCACATCGTCGGCGTCGTCATGGGCGGCCGCACCGCGCATATGCGCGACCGCGAGATGGTGCGCCTGCTCGACGACACCTTCACCCGCATCGCCGGCGATCCGTCGCTGGCCGTGGCCGCGCGCGTGCCGTGGCGCTCGGCGCAGCCGCAGACCGTGGCCGACCTGAACGCGCTGCAGAGCCCGATCCGCATCCAGCCCAACGGCGATGTCGAGGATGAGGACAGCGCCGAGAGCCGCAACGATCCCGGCGACGACGCGGCGGCCGCGCCGCCCCAAGGACCAGCCAAAGCCAACGTGATCGCGCCGCCGCCGCGCCCCGCGCCCAATGTCGTTGCGCAGCAGACGCCGCCGCCGGTGGTGCCGCAGCAGCGCCCGGCCGTGCCGACCACCGTCGCCGCCAATGTCCCGCGCCCGATCCCGCGCCCGAACTACACCCCGCCGAAGCCGACCGCCGTCGCGCTCAACGTGCGCCCCGCGTCGCGCGCCGCCTCGCTCGGCGAAGGCGACATCGACAGCGCGCCCATCGTGCTGCGCCGCCCCGCGCCGCCGGTGCAGGCCTTCAACGGCACGCGCGACTGGACGATCCAGATCGGCGCCTTCGTCGACGCCCAATCCGCCAAGGCCCAGCTCGCCTCTTACGCCGAACGCTCGCTCGACGTGCTCGGCCAGGCGCAACGCATCGTCGCCCCGTTCCAATCCCTGGATGGACACACCCTCTACCGCGCCCGCTTCGGCCCCTTCGTCGAAGCCGAAGCCCGCGCCGTCTGCCAACGCCTGACCGAACGCGGCCAAACCTGCTTCGCGGCCACGGGCGCGCGGTAGCAGTACACCCCTGTCATCCCCGGCGAGCGCCGCGCACTTGCGCGCCGCGAGGGAAGGGGACCCAAGTGGAACGATCAACACCGGTGCCAGCCGTTCCACCTGGCTCCCCGTCCCTCGCGCTACGCGCTCGCCGGAGATGACAGGGAGTTATAAATCCGGCAACGCGATCTCGCCCAGAAGCCGCGCGTAGATATCGTTCCAGCCGGAATTATTCTTCTCGATCAGCCTGATCTTCCACGCCCGGTCCCAGCGCTTGAGCCGCTTCTCCCGCGCGATTGCGACATCGATGTCCGGATAGAGCTCGTAATAGACGAGGATATGCACGCCGTATTTCTTCGTGAAACCCTCGAGCAGGTCGCTTTTATGCTCCCAAGTCCGGCGCATCACGTCATTGGTCACGCCGATATACAGAGTGCCGTTCGGGCGGCTGGCGAGAATATAAACGAAGTAACAATGCTGCTTCATTCAAAACCCCGCTGTTATCCTCGGGCCGAGCGAAACGCGGGAAGGGGATTCGGATAGCTACGACCATACACTGCAGAACAACGCGCACAAACCTTCGAGACCGTCCGCATCCTATCACCTGGGTCCCCTTCCCTCGCGGCGCGCGAATTGCGCGACGCTCGCCGGGGATGACAGCGAGGGCGTTAAGCCGCCACAGCCTTCACATCCACGCCGGGCAATTTCAGCGTCAGCAGCAGTTCGCGCACTTCCTGGCGCGCGGCCACATGAGACATCGTCAGCGATAACCCGATGGCGGGTTGCGGGAGGTCGAGCATCGTCAGGCCCATGGGGAAGAGTTCGCGGAAGATCACGCGTTCGCCGAAGCCGGGCGCGAGGCGGAAGCCGATGCGTTGCGCCAAGGTTTCCAGCGCCAATCCGACGCGCTGCTTGTTGCGGGCTTGCGCGGTCGCCACGCGGTTGCGCATCACCACCCAGTCGAGCGCGGGCTTGCGCGCCATCAGGCGGCGCTTCCTGCAATCCCAGACGAAATCGGCGTAGAGGCTCGGACCCTTGATCTCGTAGCTCGCCGGATTGATGCGCGCGAGCAGGTCGAAATCGACGAAGCTGTCGTTCATCGGCGTGACGAGCGTGTTGGCCGCCGCATGGCCCGCGCGGCTCAGCGGCGTGTCGGCGCCCGGCGTATCGATCACGACATAGTCGAAGCGTTGCTCGGTGGCGGCGAGCACGTCGGCGAGCTTCTGCGATTCCTCCGCCGCCGCTTCGTCCAGCGATTTGGAGACGGAGCGCGGGATCGGGAAGATCTCCGGGATCGGCAGCGCGACGCCGTTCCGCGCCGCCCATTCGCCGCGGTTCTCGAGCTGGCGCGAGAAGCTGCGCTGTCTTGTGTCGAGATCGATGGCGGCGACGCCGAGCCCCATCCGCGCCAGCGCGACGGAAACATGCATCGCCGCGGTCGATTTCCCCGATCCGCCCTTCTCATTCCCGAAGACGATGATGTGTGCGCTCATGCGCCCAAGCTTAGCGCGATTCTACGTCCCGTCCGTGCCGCCGCCGCCCGCCAGGAGCGACGCGTTGCCGCCCGCGGCCGTGGTGTTCACGGTGTAGGTGCGCTCATGGGCGAATCGGGCGAGATAGTGCGGGCCACCGGCCTTGGGGCCCGTGCCCGACAGGCCTTCGCCGCCGAAGGGCTGGACGCCGACCACCGCGCCGATCTGGTTGCGGTTCACATACATATTGCCGACATGCACGCGCTCGCGCACGAACCGCGCCGTCTCCTCGATGCGGCTGTGGACGCCGAGCGTGAGGCCGAAGCCGGTGGCGTTGATGGAGTCGCAGACCTTGTCCAGCGCGTCCGCCTTGTAACGGACGACATGCAGCACCGGCCCGAACACTTCGCGCTTGAGGTCCGTGATCGCGCCGATCTCGAACACATGCGGCGGGAAGAACACGCCGTTGGCGAGCTCCGGCCCGACCGGCAACTTGCGCAACAGCTTGGCCTGCGCCGTCATCTTGTCGGCATGGGCCTGGAGGTTGTCGCGCGCCTCTTCGTCGATCACCGGGCCGATATCGGTGGAGAGCAGCATCGGATCGCCGAGCTTGAGTTCGTCCATCGCGCCGAGGATGAGGTCGAGCATCTTGGGCGCGACGTCCTCCTGCAGGAACAGCACGCGCAAGGCCGAGCAGCGCTGGCCGGCGCTGTCGAAGGCGGACGCCAGCACGTCGCGGCACACCTGCTCCGGCAATGCGGTGGAATCCACGATCATCGCGTTCTGTCCGCCGGTCTCGGCGATCAGGGTGGCGATGGGGCCGGTGCGTCCGGCGAGCGCGCGGTTGATCGCGAGCGCGGCATCGGTCGAGCCGGTGAAGGCGACGCCGGAAAGGCGCGGATCGGAGAACAGCGCAGCGCCGATGCGCGGTCCGTCGCCCGGCAGAAGATGCAGCACGTCCTTCGGCACACCGGCTTGGTGCAGAAGGCGCACGGCGGCGGCGGCCATCAGCGGCGTCTGCTCCGCGGGCTTGGCCAGCACGGCATTGCCGGCGGCAAGCGCGGCGGAGACCTGGCCGGTGAAGATCGCCAGCGGGAAATTCCACGGCGCGATGCAGGCGAAGACGCCGCGGCCATGCAGCGACAGGTCGTTCTCCTCGCCGGTCGGGCCGGGGAGACGCAGCGCGCCCTCGAACTCCGCGCGCGCGCGGCCGGCATAATAGCGCAGGAAATCCACCGCCTCGCGCACTTCGCCCAACGCGTTCGGCAAGGTCTTGCCCGCCTCGCGCACGGCCAGCGCCATCAGATGCGGCGCGTCCTGCTCGAACAGATCGGCGGCGCGCTCCAGGATCGCGGCGCGGGCATCGCCGCCCACGCCGTCCCAATCGCGGGTGGCCTTGTCGCCGCGCGCCAGCGCGCCGGTGGCGTCGGCCGCGCTCGCTTCGATCACCTCGCCCACGACGCGCGTTCTGTCGGACGGATCGCGCAGCTTGACGGCCTCTCCGGAACGTTCGTCACCACCGACGATGGGCGCGGCGCGCTGCGGCGCATTCAGCGAGGCCTGCATCTTGGCGAGCAGAGGATCTGTGATCACGGGATCGTTCCAAGTAAAGCCCGCGGAGTTCTTGCGGTCGGGCAAGAGGTCCACCGGCAATGGGATGGCGGGATTGCGGTGCGGTTTCAGCGCGGCGATCTGCTCGACCGGGTCGGCGATGATGTCCGCGATCGGCGCCTCGTCGTCGGCCAGGCGGTTGACGAAGGAGGTGTTGGCGCCGTTCTCGAGCAAGCGGCGCACGAGATAGGCCAGAAGGTCCTCATGCGTGCCGACAGGGGCGTAGATGCGCGTGCCGCCGCCGTGGTTCATCTCGCGATAGAGCGCATGAAGCTGCTCGCCCATGCCGTGCAGCCGCTGATATTCGAAATCGGTGCGGTCGCCGGCGAAGGTCTGGATGGCGGCGAGCGTGTGGGCGTTGTGGGTGGCGAATTGCGGATAGATCGCGTCCCGCGCCGCCAGTAACGAACGTGCTGCGGCGAGATAGGAGGTGTCGGTCGCGGATTTGCGGGTGAAGGTGGGATAGTCCGTCAGCCCCAGCTCCTGCGCCCGCTTGATCTCCGTGTCCCAATAGGCGCCCTTCACCAGGCGCACGGGAATGCGGCGCTTCTGGCGGCGCGCCAGATCGGCCAGCCAATCCACCACCGGCAGCGCGCGCTTGGAATAAGCCTGTACCGCGAGCCCGAGCCCGTCCCAGCCCGCGAGATCGGGCGCCTCGCCCAGCGCCTCGAAGATGTCGAGCATCAGGTCGAGCCGCTCGGCCTCTTCGGCGTCGACGGTGAAACCGAGATTGCTGCCGCGCGCTTCCGCCGCCAGCGCGACGAGCTTGGGCGCCAGCTCGTCCATCACGCGGCTGCGCTTCACCCATTCATAGCGCGGATGCAGCGCGGAGAGTTTCACCGAGATCGACGGCCGCTCGAAGATGGATTTGTCCGCATCCGGCTGCACGCGCGCCAAGGTGGCCAGCGCATCGCGATAGGATTTGTAATAGCGCGCGGCGTCCTTCGCGGTGTAGGCCGCCTCGCCCAGCATGTCGAAGGAGAAGCGGTAGCCCTTGTCGGCATAGTCGCGCGCGTTCTTCAGCGCTTCCTCGATCGAACGGCCGAGCACGAATTGGCGGCCGAGGATGCGCATCGCATAGGTCACCGCCTGGCGGATCACCGGCTCGCCGGTGCGCGACACCAGCCGCTTCCAGATGCCCTCGAAATCCCACTTCGCCGCGTCGTCGAGCTTGACGATGCGCCCCGTCAGCATCAGCGCGAAAGTGGAGGCATTGACGAACAACGAGTCCGACTTGCCGGAATGCGATGACCAGTTCGCATTCCCGATCTTGTCGCGGATGAGCTTGTCCGCCGTCGCCGCATCCGGCACGCGCAGCAGCGCCTCGGCGAGGCACATCAGCACCACGCCCTCCTGGCTCGACAGGGCATATTCCTGCATCAGCGCGTCGACGCTGCCGTGTTCGCCCCGCGTCTGGCGGATGCGCATGACGAGGTCGCGCGCCAGCCGCTCCGTCGCGGCGCGCTCGGCCGGGGTGAGGCGGGCCTCGGCGATGAGACGGTCGACGGCCGCGTCCTCCTCGGCAAGGAACGCGCCGGAAATGGCCTGGCGAAGCGGGGAAGAGTCCATGGCCGGTATATGGCGCAAAAGGTGGTGCAATTCCAGCGCGGGCGACGCTAATCTCGGCTCATGGAAACCATTGCCACCATTGCGGAATTGCGGGCGCGCGTGGCGGGATGGCGGGCGGGGGGCGAACGCGTCGGCCTCGTGCCCACCATGGGCGCGCTGCATGAGGGCCACCTGTCTCTGGCACGCGCGATACGAAAGACGTGCAAGCGCGTTGGGGTGAGCATTTTCGTGAACCCGGCGCAGTTCGCGCCGCACGAAGATTTCGACCGCTACCCGCGCGACCTTTCCGCCGACCTCGCCAGGCTGGGCGACCTGGCCGACATCGTCTTCGCGCCGAGCGCACGCGAGATCTATCCGGAAGGCTTCGCGACCAGGATCGAGGTCGGCGGACCGAGCGGCGGGCTGGAGACCGACTTCCGGCCGCATTTCTTCGCGGGTGTCGCCACTATCGTCGCCAAGCTCCTGATCGCGGCAATGCCGGACGCGGCCATTTTCGGCGAGAAGGACTATCAGCAGCTCCTCGTCATCCGCCGTCTCGTCGCCGATCTCGCTTTGCCCATCGCCATCGTGGGCGCGCCGATCCTGCGCGAGGCGGACGGGCTCGCGATGTCCTCGCGCAACGCCTATCTCTCGCCGGACGAGCGCAAGATCGCGGGCCGCATGAACCTGATCCTGCGGGACACGGCCATGCGCCTCAGGCATGGCGATCCCGTCGAGGTCGCGGAGACCTACGCTAGGGCGGCTTTGCTGGAAGCGGGCTTCGATTCCGTCGACTATGCCGCCGTGCGCGACGCCGAAACGCTCGGCAAACTGTTGGACCTTGCGCGTCCCGCCCGCATATTGGCGGCGGTGAAGACCGGCTCCACAAGGCTGATCGACAATATGGGGGTGTGACGTGAACCGCAGAACCGTCCTGGCCGCGATGGCGGCGACCGCGGCGATGCCGCGCATGGCCTTCGCGGCCGATGGCGACAACGTCGCGCCGGCCGCGCACGCGCTCTACGAGAAGTCTTTCGTCTACGAGGGCAACGGGTTTCCGCCGGTTCAGGACAAATTCCCGTTCCCGCCCGGCATGATCGCCATGACGAAGAATTGCGGCGTCAACGCGATAAAATGCTCGCTCGGCGGCTTCAACGACAGCTTCGAGGACACGATGGCGGAGCTCGCCTTCTTCGCGCGCATCATCGAGGAATATCCCGATCTCTACATGCAGGTGCGCCGCCATTCCGATTTCGCGGAATGCAAGAAGAGCGGCCGCATGGGCATCCTCTATTCCTTCGAGCAGGTGACGGCGCTGGACGGCAAGGTGGAGCGCATCGAGCTGTTCCGCGATCTCGGCGTGCGGGTGATGCAGCTCTCCTACAACAAGGAATCGCCCTTCGGGACCGGTGTGCTGGGCGATCCCAAGGGCCGCCTCACCGATCTCGGCAAGAAGGCGGTCGAGGCGATGAACACGCAGGGCGTGGCGCTCGACCTCAGCCATTCCAACGAGGCGACCGCGATGGACGCCGCGGCGGCGTCCACCAAGCCGGTGCTGATCACCCATGCCGGCTGCAAGGCGATCCACGACCATCCGCGCAACAAGAGCGACGCGATGTTGCGCACCATCGCCGACAAGAACGGCGTCGTCGGCATCTATGATCTCTGCTATCTCACCGCCAGCCCCAAGCAGCCGACGCTCGACGACTACATGGCGCACATGACCCACGCGCTGAAGATCTGCGGCGAGGACCATGTCGGAATCGGCAGCGATTCCTCCATCGCGCCTTGGGACACCTCGCCCGAAAGCCTGGCCGCGTTCCAGAAGGACGAGGACAACCGCCACAAGGCAGGAGTCGCCGCGCCGGAAGAAGACCGCCCCAACTACGTCATCGGATTGAACACCCCGCGCCGCTGCGAAGTGATCGCCGACGCGCTGCTCAAGCGCGGCTACAAGGCGAGCGCGGCGGAGAAGGTGCTGGGCGCGAATTCCGTAAGCGCGTTTGAGCGGATTTGGTAATTGTTGTCATCCCCGGCGAGCGCCGCGCACTTGCGCGCCGCGAGGGAAGGGGACCCAGGTAGAACGGCTGGCGCAGGTGTTGAGCGGTCCACCTGGGTCCCCTTCCCTCGCGCTTCGCGCTCGCCGGGGATGACAGGCGTGTTCGTGGCACGATCGCTGCGCTCCCTCACAACAACCCCAGCTCCACCAATTCCTTCTGCAACGCCTCCGGCAATCCCTGCCCGCCCTTGCCGCCGCGCGCGTCGGGCGGCGCATCTTCCGGCTTGAAATAGCGCCAGCCCTGGAACGGGCGGTGCGCGCGGCGCTGCACCGGCACGAGCTTGGCGTCGTAGACCAGCCCGCAATGCGGCGTGCCGTTCTTCGTCACCTCGCGGATGTCGAGCAGCTTCTGGCGCACCGCGATCTGGCCCTTGATCACCCAGTAGAGCGAGCCGCCGTCGAGCACCTCGTCCTTGCGCTTGGGCATCATGCGCGTGACATGGACCAGCTCGAGCTTCTTGGCCTTGCGCTTCTTCTGCTCCTTGAGGCGGCCCGCCTGCCAGTGCGCGAGATCTTCGATGGACTCCGCGCCGACGCAGAGCTTGATGATATGCAACATCATGCCGCAACTTCTTTTGGCGTTTCGAACCTCAATATGATCGCGCCCTCGTTGACCTGATCGCCAAGCGACACTTCGACGCCGGCCACCTTCGCGTCGGCGGGCGCGGCCAGCGTGTGCTCCATCTTCATCGCTTCCAGCACGGCGAGCGGCTGGCCTTTCTTCACCGCCTCGCCTTTCTTCACCAGAAGCTGCGCCACCTTGCCAGGCATGGGCGCCGCGATGCGGTCGCTGGCCGACCCCGCGGCCTCCGCCGCCGCGAAGGGGTCGTAGGGCCGCACCGTGTAGGTCGCGCCGGATTCCATCACCGCGATATCGCCGTTGGCGAGGCGTAACGTTCGTGCCGAAGCCGTCTGGGGGAACGGCACGGCGACGCGTTTGTCGTCCACCACGAACTCCGCCGTCTGCTCCGCGCGGCCCGCGAGCCTGAACCCATCCTGCCGGCCCCACGGATCGCCGCCGGCGCCGGCGAACTCGCCGCGGACGTGATGCGCCGCCGCTTCCAGCACCCAGTCGGGCAGGCCCGCATGCGGCAGCAGTTCGGCTTCATGGCGGACGATGAACGCGGTGTCGATGTCGCCGGCGATGAAATCCTTCTGCCGCAGCGCGCGGATGAGGAAGGCGTTGTTGGTGTGGACGCCGGCGATCTGCGCCGTCGACAGCGCATCGGCGAGCTTGGCGATCGCCGCTTCGCGCGTTCCCGCCCAGGCGATCACTTTGGCGATCATCGGATCGTAGAACGGCGTCACGACATCGCCTTCGCGCACGCCGGTGTCGACGCGCACGCCCTCGGGCAGATGCAGCCGCTCGAGCTTGCCGGTGGAAGGCAGGAAGCCCTTGTCGGGATCCTCGGCATAGAGCCGCGCCTCGACGGCGTGGCCGCGCGCGACAATGTCTTTCTGCGCGGCGGGAAGCGTCTCGCCCGATGCCACGCGCAATTGCCATTCGACGAGATCGAGGCCGGTGATTGCCTCCGTCACCGGATGCTCGACTTGCAGCCGCGTGTTCATCTCCATAAACCAGAAGCGGTCTTCCTTCAGCCCTTCGGAAGCATCGACGATGAACTCGACCGTTCCAGCGCCCGCATAGCCCACCGCCTTGGCCGCCTTCACCGCCGCCTCGCCCATGCGCGCGCGCATCGCATCCGGCATGCCGGGCGCGGGCGCTTCCTCGATCACTTTCTGATGGCGGCGCTGCAGCGAGCAATCGCGCTCGTATAGATGCACCGCATTGCCGTGATTGTCGGCGAAGACCTGCAATTCGATGTGGCGCGGGCGGTTGATGTATTTCTCGATCAGCACCTTGTCGTCGCCGAAAGACGAACGCGCCTCGCGCTTGGCCCCTTCCAAGGCCGCCGCGAATTCGCCGGCCGCATCGACGCGGCGCATGCCCTTGCCGCCTCCCCCCGCCACGGCCTTGATCAGCACCGGATAGCCGATCTTGTCCGCTTCCCGCGCCAGATGATCGGGCGCGTGGTCCTCGCCCAGATAGCCAGGCACCACGGCGACGCCGGCCTTGGCCATCAGCGCCTTGGCGCGGTCCTTCAATCCCATCGCGCGGATGGCCGAAGGCGGCGGACCGACGAAGACGATGCCGGCCTCCGCGCAGGCCTCCGCGAATTCGGCGTTCTCCGACAGGAAGCCGTAACCGGGATGCACGGCCTGCGCGCCGGTCTTCTTGGCGGCGGCGAGGATCGCGCCGCCCTTGAGATAGCTTTCGCGCGCTGGCGCCGGCCCGATGGGCACGGCCTCGTCCGCCAGCGCGACATGGGCGGCGCCGGCATCGGCGTCGGAATAGACCGCAACGGTGGCGATGCCCAGCCGTCGCGCGGTGCGGATGACCCGGCACGCGATCTCGCCGCGATTGGCGATGAGGAGCTTGGTGAACATGGGGCCGCTTATAGCCGCCGCATTGGGAGGCGGCAAAGCGGCCCTGTGGACAATTATTCGCCGCGCAGGAAGAGCCGCTTGATGAAGAAGAACACGCCGATCACGACCACATAGCCCACGAACAGCACGGCCGCGTGGATCCAATAGGACGGCATCAGCAGGTTCGGCGGAAGCTGGAAGTTCTGGTGATAGGCGACCACCGGGATCAGCGTGTCGATCACCAGGTTGACGATGGTCGCGCCCAGCGCCACCGCCCAGAGCCGGTGCCAGGCCGGCACGAGAAGAGCGGCGACGAGCGCGATGACGAGCCCCTCCACCGCGTTGACGTGCTCGAATCCGGCTTCGAAGAAATTCCAGATCGCATTCAGCATATGGGCGAAGTCCATGGGGTCCCCCTGAGAAGCGTGGCGTCGATCGTAACAATGGTTAAACGCGGGAAACCATGCGCGAGTTTCCCGCGCATGATAACCCACTCTTCGGACAGGACGATTCCCTAGTGTCCGCCGCCGCCGCCCGACAGCACATTGGTCTTCACGAAGAAGAAGGCCGCGATGGCGACGAGGTAGCCCAGGAACAGGGCGAAGAGGAATTTCCAGTACTCGACATCGAGCAGCGGCGGCAGCCGGAACGGCGCGTCGTGGTCGATGACCGGGATCAGCACCATGGCGATGACATGGATCAGCACCGCGGTAAGCGCGAGCTTCCACAGCTCTTTCCATGCGTGCAGCTTGTAGGCGGAATAGACGGCGATGAGCAGGCCCAACACCGCGTTGACGTGCTGGAAGCCGTCGCGGAAGAAGTCGATGATCGTGTTCAGAAGATGCTGAAATCCATCCATGGCTTTCCCCCAACAAATGATGCTTAACAACGCATAAACATGTGATGGTTTCCATCGCGGAAGCCCTTATTTGCTCCGATTCACGCCGAAGTTGCAGGCCTGGAGCCCGATCTCAGGGTTGATGGAGTCGGATCGGGCTCTGGATTCCTTGTTTGCCGAGCAATCCGACGCGAACCGGTTTCCACTTCGCGGGATTGCGCCCTAGGACCGGATGACACGCAGCTTTTCGCCGGGAAGGACGAGCGTCGCGCCGGGCGGGGTCCGCAGCAGCGCCGTCATCAGCGCCCGCGTCGAGGCGACCAGGCTCTCGGCCAGCGCCGCCGGCTTCACCTGGGCGCGCCCCTGAAGCCAATGGGTGACCAGCGCGATCTGCGCCTCGGCGATCTGGGTCGCGATGAGCGGCAGGGGTAACACGGGATGCGCCCGCGCCTGGCGCGCGACGGCAGCGAGTCGCGGCTCGATCATTCCCGCGAGCGTCCTGACCCAGATGGCGCGGATGGGATCGGTGAAGAATACGCGATTGACGGCGCGCGCCTCGCGGAAATGCGCGAGCAGCGGCACGAGCATGTCGCTGCCCACATCGTGGCCGACGATGAGGGCGAGCGCGGAGGACGGCCGCTTCAGGCTCTCCGAAAGCAGCGCCTCCTTGTTGCGGTAGTGCATGTAGAAGGTCGAGCGGCCGACATTGGCGCGGGCGGCGACGTCCTCGACCGCGATAGTGCCGTAGCCTTGCGTCAGCACGAGATCGACGAAGGCCTGCATCAATGCCGCCTTCGTCCGCTCAGTCCGCCTGTCCGGTTTGGCGCCCGCCATGGGCGGAAGATGCCGGTCTTCGCCTGTCCATTGCCAGACAAATCGCCCGGCGTGTCCGGAAATGGACGCAAGCGCCGCTGCCGCCAACAACGGACAGACCGGATAAGCCAGCATCGGCCGTATTTCCCGGAGCATCCCATGTCCGAAGCCGTTACCACGCCCCAGGCCGGCAAGCCCGTCACCGGCGCCGCGCTGGTCCTCGCCGCCCTCGTCTCCGCCAGTTTGCTCGCCATCCATCCCGGCGGCGCGGCGCAGGATTTCCCCAGCCTGCTGCAGGAGGAGACCGCGAACCGCGCGCTCGACGCGCTGGTGCATGGCGGCGTCATCGTCGTGCTGGCGGTCGAGCTTGTCGGCTACGCCGTCTTCGCGCGGCGCGTCGATCGCACCTCGTCGCTCGCGGCGCTGATCTTCTTCGCCATGGGCACGGCGTTCTTCTGCGCCTCCATGGTGCTCGACGGATTGGTGATCCCGGCGCTGGCCGCGAAATATCTGCCCGTGCCCGCGAAATACGACGCGGCCAGGAGCCTGTTCGCGCTTTGCGGAATCCTCATCCAATTCCTGATGCCGCTGGGCCTGGGCTTCCAGGCCGCGAGCATCGCCGCCTGGGGCTGGGCGCTGATCCAAAGCCGCGCCGCGCGGATCGCGGGCGGCGTCGGGCTGCTGGCGAGCGCCGCGCTGCTGGCCGGCCTCGCGCTCCAGCCGATGAACCCGCTCGTCCTGATGGGCGGCGTCGCCGTGGTCACGCTCTGGGCGTTCTTGATGGGCGTGCTGGGAATGCGCCGCGCGATCTGAGTTCGCGTGCCCCCAAAGCGAAACCGGCCGGTGCTTGGGCACCGGCCGGTTCGAATTCTAGTCGTCCGAGACGTCTTAGACGGTCGGGCGGTGATGCAGGAAACGGCCCGCGACAGCCTGGCAGAACGCCGCGTAATCCTCGGTGAAGAGGATGTGGGCGTGCCAGAAATCGTCGACCTTCTGCGACAGCTCGATGGCGCCGTCGTCATGCGAGGCGGCGAGCGCCACGAAGCGGACGTAAGCGGCGTGGATTTGATCGATCTCGTCGGCGGCGAAGAAGCCCTTCTTCACGGCGTGCGTCTTGACCTGGCTCATGTCCCAGGCGGAGGCGCGCTCGAAGAGGCGCTTGGATTCCGGAAGACGCGTCTCGTCGACGCCGGTCTTGGAGACCATGATGCACCCGGCCTTCGAAACCATGATGCAACCGGCCTTCGCGTCGGCGCTCGAAACCATGATGCAACCAGCCTTGGAGACCATGATGCAGCCGGCCTTGCTGTCCGCCTGCGAAACCATGATGCAACCGGCCTTCGCGTCGGCGCTTGAAACCATGATGCAGCCGGCCTTGGAGACCATGATGCAGCCCGCCTTCGCGTCGGCTTGCGAAACCATGATGCAGCCGGCTTTCGCTTCGGCGCTCGAAACCATGATGCAACCGGCTTTCGACACCATGATGCAGCCCGCTTGCGCGTCGGCCTGCGAGACCATGATGCAGCCAGCCTTTGCTTCGGCGCTGGAGACCATGATGCAGCCGGCTTTCGCCTCTGCGCTCGACACCATAATGCAACCAGCCTTGGCATCGGCCTGCGAGACCATGATGCAACCGGCCTTGGCGTCTGCACGCGAAACCATGATGCAGCCGGCCTTATTCTCCAACGCGTACATGCACACACTCTCCCTACGGTCAGGTGCTGTGGGAACATATCTGCCTAAGTTAATGAAAGGTCAACGGAAAAAGTGGAGATAAAGAATTCGTTAGGGGTTGTGACAGAGCAGTGTGGTTAAAATGCCATCGTTCCGGTTGAATCGACCTGTTGCATTGCAACGGATTGCAACTTTATTTCAACATATTATAGAGAGTGTTATTAAACGGGAATTTCCCGCGCCAGGAGGGTAACTGCTTTGCCGGCACCCGCGAGCACGTGGCGTCCAAAGGCCTGAAACCGTTGCCGGGCATGGAAGCGGAGCGACGTCGCGTTCGTTTCATACGCTTCGCAAACCAACCGCCTGATCTTCAAGTCCCGCGCAAAGGCGCAGATGTCGTCGTAAAGCCGCCCCGCGAGCCCTTGTCCGCGCGCGGCCTCGTCCACCGCCACGCGGTCGATATAGAGAAAGTCCTCGGCGCCGGAATCGAAAAACCCGAAGATCTCACCGTCGTAGTCGGCGCCTTTGCGGAACGCGAGCAGGAAGGCGGCGACGCGCCCGCTCCTCTCCACCACGCGGAAATAGCAGGCGGCCACGGCGAGCTTCGCCAGCCGCGCCTCATCCATCGGCGACAGCAACTCCACCGAGGCAGCGTTCAGCGCCAGCACTGCCGGCCAGTCCCGCCGCTCCGCGTCGCGGATCGTCAAAGCTTCGTCTCTTCGGCCTGGTAGAGATGCATCGCGCCCGGATCGGCCGCCAACGCCTGCAGCAGCGCCCAGAACGCCCGGCTCTCCGCCACGCGAAAATGCGCCTTCAACGCCGCCGCATCGCGCCAGCGCTCGACGAAGTGCAGAGTGAGCGGATCGTCCGCATCGATGGAGACATGATGGCTGATGCGGCCGTCCTCCTCGCGCGAGCGATGAACATGTGCGCGCGCGGCGTCGAGCATCGCGTCGAACGTGTCAGGCTTGGCCGTGACGATGCCGGTGACGAGGATCATGGAAGCGGACTCGGCGGTCGGATTCTCACTCCAGCATATCGGGCCGGAAGAGCCTGCGCCATTTGCGCGTTTCCTGCCGGGCTGATCAGCACCACAGGGCCGGGCTCGAGGAAGCGGCGGACTTTGGAAATCGGGGAAACGTGTTTGGCAGGATTCTTCACGGAGCTGTCTGCGGGCGTGAAGGAGACGAGGACGGCGGTTACTCCGCCGCCGGCGCGAGAACGGGCAGAACAAGCTCGGGGTTTTTCGCCACAACCATCAGAAGCGAGCGCGCCGCGGGATCGACCGCGTTGCGACCCTGCTCCCAATTCCGCAACGTCGCCACGGGAATGCGCAGCGCATGGGCGAATTCCTCCTGTGTCATCTTCAGGCGTTTGCGGATGACCTGCGGCGTGAAGATGTCTTCGAGCGTCGGACCGAAACCGGGATCCTCGCCGTCCTCGATCATGTGGCGGCGGATGTCTTCTTCCGTCGTGGCGTTCACCCTCTTCCAGTCGATGTCGAGCTTTTCCGCCTTGCTCTGCTCTAGAGTTTTGCGGACCACTGCCATAGTTCGGCTTCCTTCTTTCGCGCGACACGCACCGAAATGATGCGGCGCGCTGCACCCCTGTTCGTATAAACCACCGCGAGGATCAGCAGTCTCACCGCACCGATGGCGACGACGCGCTCTTCGCCCCAGTGCCCGCGGATGTCGCACCATTCGACGGTCGGACCATCGAAGACGCGTGCCGCCGCTTCGAACCCGAAGCCGCGCTCCCGGCGAGTGCTTGCATTCTTGGCTTCGTCCCCCGCAAGCCGCGTCACATCCTGAACACGCCAAACTTCGTCTCCGCGACCGGCGCGTTCAGGCATGCGCTCAGCGCCAGACCCAGCACGCGTCGCGTATCGCGGGGAGCGATGATGCCGTCGTCCCACAGGCGCGCGGTGGCGTAGTAGGGGTTGCCCTCTTCCTCGTACTTTTTCCGGATCGGGGCTTTGAAGGCTTCGGCTTGTTCGGGAGTCCATTTGTCGGCGTCGCGGTTGACCGTCGCCAGCACCGAAGCGGCCTGTTCGCCGCCCATCACCGAGATGCGGCTGTTGGGCCAGGAGAAGAGAAAGCGCGGCGAGTAGGCGCGCCCGCACATGCCGTAATTGCCGGCGCCGTAGGAGCCGCCGACGATCAGCGTGATCTTGGGCACCTGGGCGCAGGCTACGGCGGTCACCATCTTGGCGCCGTCCTTGGCGATGCCGCCGGCTTCGTACTTCTTGCCGACCATGAAGCCGGCGATGTTCTGCAGGAACAGCAGCGGCACGCGGCGCTGGCAGCATAGCTCGATGAAATGCGCGGCCTTCATCGCGGATTCGCTGAACAGGATTCCGTTGTTGGCGATGATGCCCACCGGCATGCCCTCGATATGGGCGAAGCCGGTGACGATGGTCGTGCCGTAGGTCTTCTTGAATTCGTCCAGCTCCGAGCCGTCGACCAGCCGCGCGATCAGCTCGCGCGCGTCGTACTGGGTGGCGAGCGTCCGCGGCACGATGCCGTCGAGCTCGGCAATGTCGCAGGCCGGCGGGCGGGGCGTGCGCAGCGGAATGTCCGGCCGCTTCTCGTGATTGAGATGGGAGACGATGCGCCGTGCGATTGCGAGCGCATGGACGTCGTCATTGGCGTAGTGGTCGGCGACGCCTGAGATCCTGGCATGCACGTCCGCGCCGCCCAGTTCCTCCGCCGTCACGATCTCGCCGGTCGCCGCCTTCACCAGCGGCGGACCGGCGAGGAAGATCGTGCCCTGCCCTTTGACGATGATCGTCTCGTCGCTCATCGCCGGAACGTAGGCGCCGCCCGCCGTGCAGGAGCCCATCACGGATGCGATCTGCGGAATGCCGGCAGCGGACATGTTCGCCTGGTTGAAGAAGATGCGGCCGAAATGATCGCGGTCGGGGAATATCTCCGCCTGGTTCGGCAAATTCGCGCCGCCGCTATCGACCAGATAAATGCAAGGCAACTGGTTTGCTTGCGCAATCTCCTGCGCGCGCAGATGCTTCTTCACCGTCATTGGGTAGTAGGTGCCGCCCTTGATCGTGGCGTCGTTGCACACGATCACGCATTCACGGCCCTCGACACGCCCGACGCCGGTTATAACGCCCGCGGCATGGATATCGCCGTCATACATGCCGTTCGCGGCGAGCGGCGAGAGTTCGAGAAACGGCGAACCCGGATCGAGCAACTGCTCCACACGCGCGCGCGGCAACAGCTTGCCGCGGTCGGTGTGCCGCTTGCGACTCTTCTCGTCCCCGCCCAACGCGGCGGTCGCCATCTTGTCTTTCAACTCGGCGGTGAGCTTCCCCATCGCCTCGGCATTGGATTTGAAGGCGGGCGTGTTGGCGGAGATCGCAGACTTCAGAGCGCTCACAGCAACTCCACCGCCAGCGCCGTCGCTTCGCCGCCGCCGATGCAGAGGGAGGCGATGCCGCGTTTTTTGCCGCGAGCTTTCAGCGCATTAAGCAGCGTCACGATGATTCGCGCGCCGCTGGCGCCGATGGGATGACCCAACGCAGTCGCGCCGCCGTTCACATTGACCTTGGCATGATCGAGCTGCAGGTCGCGCATGGCGATCATGGCGACGTTGGCGAAAGCTTCATTAATCTCAAAGAGATCGACATCGTCCTTCGTCCAGTTTGCGAGCTTCATAACCTTTTCGATAGCGCCCACCGGCGCGGTGGTGAACCAGCGCGGCTCACCGGCATTGCTCGCCTGCGCCACGATTCGCGCGATCGGCTTCAACCCTTTCGCCTTGGCGACATCCGCGCGTGCCAGAACCAGTGCCGCCGCGCCATCGGAGATCGACGAGGAGTTCGCCGCCGTCACCGTGCCGTCTTTCGCGAAGGCAGGCTTGAGCGTCGGGATCTTCGACGGGTCGGCCTTGCGCGGCTGTTCGTCGGTCGCGACGGTGGTCTCGCCGCCGCGGCCCGGCACTTTCACCGCCACGATCTCGCCCGCGAATGCGCCGCTGTCCTGCGCCCGCTTCGCGCGTGCCAGCGACTCCGTCGCGTAGGCGTCCTGCTCGGCGCGGGTGAATTGGTAGTGCCGCGCCGCGTCTTCCGCATAGGTGCCCATCAGGCGGTGTTCGTACGCATCCTCCAGCCCATCGAGGAACATGGAGTCCTTCACCTCGCCATGGCCGAGCCGCATCCCGCCGCGCGCCTTGGGCAAAAGGTATGGCGCGTTCGTCATGCTCTCCATCCCGCCCGCGATGGCGAGCGTGGCGCGCCCCGCCGCGATCTGGTCGGCGGCCATCATTACCGCCTTCATGCCGGAGCCGCACATCTTGTTGACGGTCGTGGCGGGCACGTCGAACGGCACGCCGGCATAGACCGCGGCCTGGCGCGCGGGCGCCTGGCCGAGGCCGGCC
>DASXCJ010000026.1:0-51812 GCA_036491175.1 Rhizomicrobium sp. | reverse complement strand
CGCCCGCGGATCGGCCAAGCCCTTGAACACGCGACGGAACTTGCGCATCGAGACCTCCTTGCAAATCAGGAGACCTCTTCAGAATCCAACTCCTAACAACACGCAATACCGATCAAAAAGCCATATGCGATTCCCCTGCCCTCAAGGGGAGGGTAAAACGCTACTTCTTCTTCGCTTCTATTGCGTCGATCTGGTCCATGATGCGGTTCATGCGCGCGACGAGCGCTTCGTAGGGCGCCGGTGTCGCCATATCGAGGCCGGCCTGCTTGTAGAGCGTGTAGGGATAGTCCGAGCCGCCGGCCTTCAGCATGCGGATGTAGCGGTCGCGGGCGGGCGCGCCCTCATGCTCGATGGCGTCGGCGAATTGCGCCGCGCCCGCCATCGAAGTCGCGTATTGGTAGACGTAGAAGCCGTAGTAGAAATGCGGGATGAACGCCCATTCGACGCAATAGGCCGGATCGACCTTCATCACGCCCTGCGCGTCGCCGTAATATTTCTTGAGAAGCCCGCAATAGATGTCCGTCATCTTGGCGCCGGAGAGCGTGTCGCCCTTCTCGATCTGCTCATGCAGCGCGAGCTGGAATTCGGCGAACATGGTCTGGCGGTAGAAGGTGCCGCGGATCAGCTCCAGGCCCTGGCCGAGATAATACTCCTTCTCCGCGTCGTCCTTGGCATGGGCGACCATGTAGTCGTTGAGCAACATCTCGTTGCCGATGGATGCCGTCTCGGCGATGAAGGTGGAGTAGTTGGAGTTCTCGAAATTTTGCGTCTCGTCGTCGAGCAGGGTGTGGATTGCGTGGCCCCATTCATGCACGAAGGTCGAGAGCGACTCGTAGTCGTCCGAATTGTTGAACAGCAGATAGGGATGCACGTCGTAGGCCGAGCCGTTCATATAGGCGCCGTTGGCCTTACCGGTGTGCGGATAGACGTTCATCCAACTGCCGGCGAAGCCCTTCTTCAGGAAGCCGGTATATTCGGGGCCGTAGATGGAATCGACGTCCAGCGCGATCTTCTCGGAGTCCGCGACCGAGAATTTCGGCGGGTTCTCCGGGTTGAAGATCGGGACGTAGAGATCGTAATAGTGCAGATCGCCGGTGATCCCCAGCGCCTTCTTGCGCAGCGCCAGATAGCGATGCAAGGTCGGCAGGTTCTTGTTTGCCTCCGCCACCAGCTCGCGATAGACGCTCTCGGGCATGTTGTCGGCGAAGGTCGCGTCGGCCAGCGAATCCGGGAAGTGGCGCACCTTGGCGTCGAACACCTCGCCCAATACCTGCGTCGTGAGCGTCGCGCCGAACGTGCCCTGCATCGCGGTGAAGGACGGCCAGAAGGCGTCGAACACCTTCTTGCGGTCGTCGCGATTGGGCGCGGTGCGGTATTTCGTGTACGCCGCCTGGTCGAGCGTCACTTTCGTTCCATCGGACAACGTGACGGTGGGGCGCGGCAACTCGCCATTGGCAAGCTGGCTGTAGATCGCATTGGGCTGGCCGAGCAGATCGCCCGCCGAAGCCATCACGCCTTCGCTCTCGATGCTCAGCGTGTGCGGCGCATAGCGTAGCGCATTGTCGAGGAAGAAGCCGAAGCGCTTCTTGAGCTCGGGCGATTTCGCCTCGAAGCCCAGAACTTTCTTGGAGCCGGCGGCGATGATCTCCGGCGTCAGCCACGAGGTCTTCTCGCCGATCACCGTCGCCAGCGCCTGCGCGGAGGATTGGCGCTCCTGGTTCTCGGCGACGCGCACATCCTCGTCGCCCTTGAGCGAGGCATAGACGCCGAGCCGCGCCGCCGCCTTGCGCACATCGCTGAGGGCCGACAACGCGGCCAGCATCGCTTCGGCGCTCTTGCCCAAGGTGCCCTTGAAGCGGTCGAGCTTGTTGGCGTCGGCCAGCACCTTGTCGTGCTCGGCCTGCCAGGCCTGCGGCGTGGGGTAGAGGTCACGCAGGTCCCACATGCCGGGTTCCGGCGCGCCGCTATCGGCCGCGAAAGCCGGTGCGATGGCAGCCGCCAGCGCAGCCGCAAGCCAGATGTGTTTCATGGAAATCTCCCCTCAAACCTTGCCGAACGTAGTGCGCGGTGCGGCTTTCACCAATGGGTTGCCCATCACTGGCCTGTGAAAAGTCCTGATTCCCGCTAGTGGGCGGGCATGCGCGATGGGCGGAGCGGCGATGAGCCGGTGAAGCATGGGATATTCGGCCCAAACAACCCCGCTGTCATCCCGGCCGAGCGAAGCGAGGGGAAGGGACCCAGGTGGCAATTTCAACACCGGTGTCGACGTTGCGACCTGGGTCCCCTTCCCTCGCGGCGCGCAAAGTGCGCGGCGCTCGCCGGGGATGACAATCGAGTTTTTGCGTGCCTTCACTTCAAATTCCGCATCAGGCGCATATAGAAGCCGACCGCGGGG
The DNA here is from genome assembly GCA_036491175.1 of Rhizomicrobium sp. Lineage (GTDB taxonomy): Bacteria > Pseudomonadota > Alphaproteobacteria > Micropepsales > Micropepsaceae > Rhizomicrobium. Next base: position 49,417 of record DASXCJ010000026.1, on the reverse strand, counting down.
CCGAGATCGCCGACCGCCAACCGCTCGTTGGTGCCGTGGACGCGGCCGAGATCGTCGATGTCGAAATGGAACGGATCGAGGCGGAAGACCTGGTCGGCGATGGGCAGGTAGTGGCGCGAGTCGGTAGCGCCGGTCGTCGTGTCGGGCGCGACAGGCAGGTCGCCGAACGATGCCTGCAATTGCGCGACGAGATATTGCCCGGCGACGCTGTGCAGGTCCGAGACCTTCGAGGCTTCGCTCTGCGTCTCGGTCAGCGCGATCACCCGCACCTTGGGATCGTTGACGGCCTTGGTCACATGGTCGATCACGCCGGCGATGGTGTCGCGCGGGTGCAGGCGGAAATTGAACGTCGCCGTCGCCACGGGCGGCAGCACGTTGTCCTTCACGCCGCCTTCGATCAGCGTCGGCGAGATCGTCGTGTGCAGGCGCGCGGCGGCGTCCGGAATGGCTTCCATGTAGTGCTGCACGATGGGCCCGGTGAGCCAGAGATTGCCGAGCAGCAGGCGCGTGACGAAGGGCGCGCGCGTGGCGATCACCCTCGCCTTCTCGCGCTGCACATCGTCGAGGCCCGAGGAGAAGGGATGATGCACCACCTCCAGCACCGCTTGCGACAGGCGCGCGATGGCCATGTCGTTGGTGGGGCGCGAGGAATGCCCGCCGGTGCCATGCGCCACCAGCTTCAGGCTGAGATAACCCTTCTCCGCCACCGAGACGAAGGCGATGGGCGTTTCGACGCCGGGGAACGGCTCGTTGACGATGGCGCCCCCTTCATCGAGCACCCAGGCGAAATGCACGCCGCGCCTGGCGAGGGCTTGCGCCGCGAGCGCATTGCCCTTGGAGCCGCCGACCTCCTCGTCCTGCCCGAAAGAGAACATGATGGTGCGCGCCGGCACGAAGCCTTTCGCGGCGAGCGCGTTGGCGGCTTCGAGGATCGTGATCAACGAGCCCTTGTCGTCGATGGCGCCGCGGCCCCAGACATAGCCGCCGGCGATGTCGCCCGAGAACGGCGCATGCGACCAATCCTTCTCCGTTCCCGGCACGACCGGCACCACGTCCATATGCGCCATCAGCAGCACGGGCGGCGCGCTCGAATCCTTGCCCTTCCAGGTGAAGATCAAAGTGTGGTCCATGATCTCGCGCGTGGCGGCCTTGTGGAAGGCGGGATAGGTCTTCTCCATCCAGCCGCGCATCGCTTCCAGCGCCGCGAACTTCTCCGCCTCGCGCGCGCCGCCGCCATAGGACACCGTCTGGAACCGCACCGCTTCGCCCAGATGCTGCGCGACCTTGCGGATATCGACTTGGATGCGCGCGACCGTGACAGGCTCGGCCGGCGGCGCGGCCAAGAGGATGGTGTGGATCAGGACGATCGCGATGACGAGAACGACCGCGGCCAGGACGCCGCCCAACGCAATGCGCATGAATCCCCAGTCCGGTTTGCCCGGCTCGCGTTTCCGGCGGTACACTCCCACTTTGGATGGGCCGGGGGCAACCCTCGCGAGTGGAGTTCATGGTCATGCGCAATCCCCTTTATCTGTTGGCAATCGCGGTTTTGTCGGCCGGCGTCGCCTCCGCCGCGCCGGCGCCGAAAGTGACCAGCATTTCATCCCTGGGCCAGCTCCAGACGCCCCTGCCCTATCCTTATGACGAGACCGCCAATGCCGACGCCCATGTCGACGCCGCGCTGGCCGACGCCAAGCGCCAGCACAAGCTCGCCTTCATCGACCTGGGCGGGAATTGGTGCGGCGATTGCCGCGTGCTGGCCGCGCTGATGGAGCTGCCGGAATACAAGCGTTTCCTCGATGCCCACTACGTCGTGGTCTCGATCGATGTCGGGCGCTTCAACAAGAATCTGCAAATCCCCGCGCGCTGGGGAATCACCGAGCGGATGGCCGGTGTGCCGGCGGTGCTGATCGTCGATCCGCAGACGAACAAACTGCTGGATGGCGGCGACCATCTCTATGCGCTGGCCGATGCCCGCCACATGGATCCGCAATCCATCATGGACTGGATCGCGCAGTGGGCGCGCTAGTGGCGCGTCAGGCGGGCAGCATCACCTTGTCGACGACCTGCATCACGCCGTTGGCCTGATAGATGTCGTAGATCGCGATGTCGGCGACATTGCCCTTCTCGTCGATGAGGGCGATGTTGGTGGGGCCGTTCATCATCGCGGTGATGACGCCGCCTTCCACTGTCTTCAGCTTGGCGCTGCCGCCGTTCTCGTCGATCAGCTTGAGCAGTGTCTGCGAGTCGTATTTGCCGCGCAGCACGAGATAACCGGCCGACTTCGCCGCATCGGCGCGGTTCGCCGTCAGCCGGTCGCGCTGCTCCTTGGGCAGGGCCTCGAAGGCCGCATCGGTCGGCGCGAAGACGGTGTAGTAGCCGCCACGGCTCAGCACCGCGTCGTAGCCGGCGGCGCGCATCTCGGCGACGAAGCTCTTGTGCACGGTCGTATGCGCGGCGTTGTCGAGGATGGTCGCGTCGCGCGACATCGCCTGGCCGTCGACCATCGGGTTCAACACGTCGCTTTCATTGTGTTGGGCCGGGCTCGGGCCGACGGTCGTCACCGCGCCTGTTCCGGCTCCGATGACAAGCGCGGCGCCTGCCGCCATGACTGCCAAATGATGCATTGTGGACGCCCTAGTTCCTGTACGTCGTGTTAATGCGCAAGCGTGCGCTCGCGTTCCGAAGCCATTGACAGATGGTTGCGGGGAGTTCCCAGATCGGGACAGAAAGGAACCCGATGCCTGCGATTCGTCTGAGCCCGCTTGGCGCGCATGCCGCCTTGCTGGAGATCGACAATCCGCCCGCCAATGCGCTGGGCAGTGCGTTGCGGGCGCAGATGCTTGCCCATCTCGACTCCCTGGAGGCGGACCGGAACGTTCGTGCCGTGGTGCTGACCGGACGCGGCCGCGCCTTCTGCTCCGGCGACGATCTCAAGGAACAAGAAGCCGCCCAATCCCAGGGCCTCGAAGCGCGCAAGGTGCTGCTGGCGGAATTCGCCCAGGTGCTGGCGCGGATCGAGGCGTTCCGCGCACCGGTGATCGCCGCCATCGACGGCTGGTGCATGGGCGGCGGGCTGGAGCTGGCGCTGGCCTGCGACATCCGCATCGCCTCGACCGAGGCGAAGTTCGTCTGCGCCGGCGTGAATATCGGGCTGATGGCCTCGGCGTGGCGGCTGCCGCGCGCCATCGGTCAGGCCCGCGCCAAGCACATGCTGCTGACCGGCCTGCCTCAGGATGCCGCAGCGGCGGAACGCTTCGGCCTCGTCACCGCCGTGCATGCGCCGGATGCCTTGCGCGATGCCGCGGCGGCGATGGCGGGCCGCATCGCCTCCCGCGCGCCGCTCTCTGTGGAGGCCACCAAGCGCGTCGCCTCGCTGCCGCCGGAGGACGGTGCCGACCAGGCCGGCCGCGAGATGGACGCACTGGTGACAAGCGCGGACCATGCGGAAGCGCTCGCCGCCTTCCGCGAAAAGCGCGAACCGAAATTCGAGCGGCGGTAACTGCACACCCGAGTCACGGCCCGCCGAGTGCGGGCCGCCTAGGTGATGCTGCACTTCTCTCACCAACACAAACCCAACTCGTCATGGCCCGCTTCATGCGGGCCATGACGGTGTTTGGTTGTGGAAAGTAGTGCGGCGTCACCTGGATGGCCCACACTCGGTGGGCCATGACACCAACGCCCTAACTCTCCATCTTCGACGAGGGATTGCCGATCACGCTGAGGAATTCGCGGCGCGTCACGTCGTTCTCGCGGAAGGCGCCGTGCATCGCGGATGTCACCATCGTGACGCCGGTCTTGTGGATGCCACGCGTCGTCATGCATTGATGCGTGGCCTCGATCACCACCGCGACGCCCTTGGGTTCCAAAACCTTCTGGATGCAATGGGCGATCTGCGCCGTCATCTTCTCCTGCACCTGCAGCCGGCGCGCATAGGCCTCGACCACGCGGGCGAGCTTGGAGATGCCGACGACCTTGCTGGTCGGCAGATAGCCGACATGGGCGCGCCCGATGATGCCGGCGAGATGATGCTCGCAATGCGACTCGAAGCGGATGTCGCGCAGGATGATCATGTCGTCATAGCCTTCGACCTCCTCGAAGGTGCGCGACAGGAATTCCTCCGGGTCCACCGTGTAGCCTGAGAACCAGTCCTCATAGGCGCGCGCGACGCGGGCGGGCGTGTCGCGCAGGCCCTCGCGGTTCGGATCGTCGCCCGCCCAGCGCAGCAAGGTGCGCACCGCGCGCTCGGCATCCTCGCGCGATGGACGCGGCTCCACAGGCTCGGGCTGCTTGGCGCAGAACGTCATTTTCGGGGCTTGGGACATAGGCATCTCGCATGCGGGGGAGTTCGCGCATTTACGCGCCAAGATGCGCCCGGGATCAACCCGCGACGTTTTATGGGTTTCTGCTAGTGAATCTGCCGGCGCTCGTGCGGGCTTTCGAGCAGGAAGAGCGGGATGTCGACCGTGAATCCGTCGCCCGAGGAGCCGCGCATATCGTAGTGCCCGCTCATCGCGCCGGACGGCGTCGGCAGCGGGCAGCCGCTGGTGTATTGGAACGTCTGGCCGGGCTCGAGGATGGGTTGCGCGCCGACCACGCCGGGACCGCGCACTTCCTGCATGTGGCCGGTCGCGTCGGTGATGTGCCAGTGGCGCGAGAGGAGTTGCACGGTCTCCAGACCGTTGTTCTCGATCGTCACCTGATAGGACCAGAGGAAGCGGCCGTCTTCCGGATCGGACTGATCGTCCAGGAAAGACGGCTTCACCGTCACGCGGATGCCCCGCGTGATGGATTCATATATGGGGAAACGCGTTTCCCCGCGCACGCCCGACGACAATCCCCTCATGACTCGAACTATCGCGCGATTGACGATTGTACGCAAGCGGACAGGATCGGCAGCGTTAATGCGGGTGCATCAGCCGCGCGGTTCCACGGAAATCTCCGTCTTCACCGAATTGGCGATAAAGCATTCCGCATGCGACTGGTGGTGGATCTGGTCGAGCACCGCCGCATCGACCGGCGTTGCGAACACGATGCGCGGCCGCAACGTGACGCGCGCGATCCACAACTTCCCGTGCTCGCCCTTTTCGAGAAAACCGGATGCCTCGTCGTCATAAGAGTCCACGACGATCCGCTTGCGCGCGCAGATCGCGAGCAGGGATAGCATATGGCACGACGACAGCGCGGCGACGAATGCTTCCTCCGGATCGACCCGGTCCGCATCGCCTTTGAACGCGGGCGCCGAGGACGACGGCAACACGATCCCGCCATCCTTGAAGCGGATCTCATGGGCGCGGTTGTAAGTATCATATGTGAAGTCGGCGCTGCTGCGCGTCCAGGAGATCGCGGCGCGATGTTCGGACATTCAGACCGCCTTCAACGCCTGCGCGATGTCGTCGCGCAGGTCGTCCACGTCCTCCAGGCCGACGGAGAGGCGCAGCATCCCGTCCGTCACGCCGAGTCCGGCGCGGGCGTCGGGCGAGAGGCGCTGATGCGTCGTCGTCGCCGGATGGGTGATCAGGCTCTTGGAATCGCCGAGATTGTTGGAGATGTCGATCAGCGCCAGCGCGTCGGCGAAGCGGAAGGCCGCGTCCTTGCCGCCCTTCACCTCGAAGGTCACCACGCCGCCGCCGCCCGACATTTGCCGGCGGGCGAGCGCCGATTGCGGATGGTCGGCGCGGAAGGGATAGACCACGCGCGCGATCTGCTTTTGCCCGGCGAGGAAATCGGCGGTGGCGGCCGCGTTCTCGCAATGCGCGCGCATGCGCAGATCGAGCGTTTCGAGACTCTTCAGATGGACCCAGGCATTGAACGGGCTGATCGAGGGGCCGGTGTTGCGCAGGAAGACCTGGAGATGGTCTTTGAGGAAATCCGGCCGGCAGAGGATGACGCCGCCCAGCGCCCTGCCCTGGCCGTCTATATATTTGGTCGAGGAATGCACGACGATGTCGGCGCCGAATTCGAACGGGCGCTGCAAGGCCGGCGACGCGAACGCATTGTCCACGATCAGAAGCGCGCCGCCCTTGTGCGCGACGTCCGCCACCGCCTTGAGATCGACGATGGCGAGGGTGGGGTTGGCCGGCGTCTCCAGGAACAGCATCCTGGTCTCGGGGCGCATGGCGGCTTGCCATTGGGCGATGTCGTCGCCGTCGACCAAGGTGCAGGCAATGCCGAAGCGCGGCAGCACCTCCTCCATTACATAGCGGCAGGCGCCGAACATCGCCTTGGCGCCGACGACGTGATCGCCGGTGCGCAGCGCGCAGAGGAACACCGCCGTCACCGCCGCCATGCCGCTCGCGGTGGCGCGCGCGCCAATCTGTTCGGGAAAGCCCGCGCCTTCGAGCGCCGCCATGCGCGCCTCGAACATCGAGACGGTGGGATTGCCGAAGCGGGTGTACTGATAGCCGGGCGCCTCGCCCTTGAAGCGCGCTTCGGCCTCCTCGGCCGCCTCATAGGCGTAGCCCGAGGTCAGGAACAGCGCCTCCGCCGTCTCCTGGAACGGCGTGCGCTGCTGGCCGCCGCGCACCGCTTGCGTGCGCGCCCGCCATTTGCCGGGCTTCTTGTTCGTCGCCATGCGCGACAATTGCCGCTTCTTGCCCCTGGGGGTCAAGCCGCATTAAGGTCGCGCGCGATTTCGCTTAAGATTTGGGACTCATGAAGACCATCAGCCACCATTCCGCGCTCATCTATGTGATGGTGCTCATCGCCGCGTCAGACCGGGTGATGAGCGAGAAGGAGATGCGCGCCATCGGCGATCTGGTGAAGCATCTGCCGGTGTTCGCGGATTTCGAGGAGCACCGGCTGGTGCATGTCTCGCAGGAATGCGCCTCGATCCTGCAGGAAAAGGACGGGCTCGATGCCGTGCTCGGCCTCGTCAAGGAGGCGCTGCCCGACCATCTCTTCGAGACCGCCTATTGGCTGGCGCTCGAGGTCGCGCTGTCCGATTCCCGCGTCATGCTGGAGGAGGTGCGCGTCCTGGAGATGATCCGCCGCACGCTGGGCATCGAGCGGCTCGAGGCCGCGGCGCTGGAGCGCGGGGCGCGGGCCCGCTACCAAGTGGCCTGATGAAGCGGCTTCTTCTCCTGCGCCATGCCAAGGCCTCGCCCGACGGCAAAGCCAGCCGCGACCATGAACGCGAACTGACCGCGCGCGGACGCGCCAACGCCGCCCAGATGGGCGCGTGGCTGCACACCAGCGGCTATGAGCCGGACCTCGTGCTCTGCTCCGACGCCGCGCGCACGGCGGAGACCTGGCGGATCGCCGCGCAAGAGCTGGACGCCAGCCCGCGCGTGGAATTCCTGGAGCAGCTTTACCTGGCCCCGGCGAAACGCATCCAGGCCATCATCCGCGAGGCGGAAGACGCGGGCGCCCTTCTCATCGTCGGCCACAATCCCGGCATGGAGGACTGCGCGGCGGAGCTGGCGCATGCAGACGGCAATGCGCATCGCGAACGGATGGGCGAGAAATTCCCGACCGCCGCGCTCGCCGTGCTGGAATTCGATATTGCCACTTGGCGCGACATGGCGCCGGCAAGCGGCAGGCTGGCCGAATTCATCAAGCCGAAAGATCTCAAGGACTAGCGATGATGAAAGCGCTCGCGCTTTGGCTATTGATCCTGACCGCCGGCCAGGCATTGGCGGGCGACGCCACCATCGCCGTGCCGGACGGCTATGTCCCGCAGCGGCTTGATGTGACCGACGGCGCGATCGCACGCCCGAAGGACTGGTACTACTCCAATGGCGGAACACCCAGCGGCTGGTTCTGGCTCATCTCCAAGGAACCGCCCGGCGACGGCGTCCATACCGATATGCGCATCCAGATGTTCATCCATGTTTCGCAAGGCGCGAAATACACGGTCGAGACCTTCGCGCAGCACGTGCTGGCCGAGCAGCAACAGGCGTCGGACAAGGTGTTGAGCGCTTGCGCGCCGACACCGATGGACGGCGGCTTCACGCGCCAGTGCCTGGAAGTCGAGCGCACCTTCAAGGATGCGGACGGCGCGCGCCGCTATCACGCCCAGTATTCCGCATTCTGGTCGGGCGACACGGTGTTCTTCGTCGCCTTCGAGGCGCCGCCCGTGGACTGGAATGACGAGACCAAGACCATCGCCGTGAACATGGCGGCGTTCCGGCCCTTCGGTCCCAATCTTGGGAAATGATCAGCGCACCGCGCTCTTCTCGGCCAGCGCCAGCCTGACCCAGCCGAAGGCGGCTTCCGGAACGTTCGTGCCCATCATCCGCACCATGCGCTCGGCCGCGAGGCGCCCGCCCATCTTCTCGTAGAAGAAGCGCGCATTGTTGCCGGCATGCGCCCAGATCACGCAGGCGCCGAAGCCCTGCTGGCGCAGATTGAAGAAGGCGGAACGCAGCAGCGCGCGGCCGACGCCGCGGCCGAAGAAGGTGGGATCGACATAGAGCGTGTAGACCTCGCCGTCGAAACCGAGCGAGGAGTCGCGTGACGGACCGAAGCTCGTCATGCCGACGACGCCGTGCCCGCCATATTCCGCGACCAACACGCTCTCGCGTCCACGCGCGGCGATGGCGGCGCGCCAGCGCGCCGACTGCCCGCGCTCCGTCATGGCGCAGAGAAATTGCGAGGAGATTATCCCGGCATAGGTGTCATGCCACGATTCGATGTAGACGCGCGCGACCGCATCCGCGTCGTCGGGCCGCGCTTGACGGATATCGACCTCGCTCATGCGCGAAGATTGAACCTGTCGCACGGCGCGGGCAAGCACTGTGTGAATTTCGCCGCGCCTATGCGGCGGGATTATGGCGCGCGCAAACCGTGACATCACAAAGCTTTCGCTTCGCCGCAAATCGCTGTACCATCAGGACAAATCGAGCGTACCGGAAAAATCGCCAAGGTGTCGGGCGAACGGGGCGTCGGACTTTGACAGGCAGGAAGCGTCGGTGTGAAACGAGCATGTCGCGGCATTCGCGGCGGCGCACGGGATTGTGCGCGGAAAATGGAACCGTTAGGCCGGAATTAAGCTTTATTTATTATGAAATGAGGGGAACGCGCAGGAGTTCAGTCTTGTCCCGGAGATGATCGATCACGACATCAGAATCGTGAGGTGCGTCACGCCGGGGCTCAAAGGAGCCGGGATCGATGAGCACATTGGATGTTTTTGACATCTTCACTCGCGACTATGCCCGCGAGCGCTTCGAGACGATGAGCCTGAGGGACTGGCTCCTCGCCGCCCGCGACGACAAGATGCTCTACGCGACGCCGGCCGAGCGCATGGTGCGCGCGATCGGCGAGCCGGAGATCATCGACACCGCGCAGGACTCGCGGCTCGGCCGCCTCTTCTTCAACCGCACGATCAGGCGCTACAGCGTCTTCGACGGTTTCTACGGCATGGAAGACACGATCGAGCGCATCGTCAGCCATTTCAAGCACGCCGCGCAGGGCCTCGAGGAGAAGCGGCAGATCCTCTATCTGCTCGGCCCCGTCGGCGGCGGCAAGTCTTCCCTCGCCGAACGGCTCAAGGATCTGATGGAGACCCATCCGGTCTATGTGCTCAAGGCCGGTGACGACATCAGCCCGGTGTTCGAGAGTCCGCTCGGCCTGTTCCGCTCCGCCGAGCTCGCGTCTCTCCTCGCCGAAAAATACGGCATCGAGCGCCATCGCACCGGCCAGGTCATGAGCCCGTGGGCGGTGAAGCGGCTGGACGAATTCGGCGGCGACATCTCGAAATTCGAGGTCGCGCGCATCTATCCGTCCAAGCTGCGCCAGCTCGCCGTCGCCAAGACCGAGCCCGGCGATGAAAACAATCAAGACATCTCCTCGCTCGTCGGCAAGGTCGATATCCGCAAGCTCGAGCATTACAGCCAGAACGATCCGGACGCCTATTCCTTCTCCGGCGGGTTGTGCCGCGCCAATCAGGGCCTCCTCGAATTCGTCGAGATGTTCAAGGCGCCGATCAAGGTGCTGCATCCGCTGCTGACCGCGACGCAGGAAGGCAACTATATCGGCACCGAGACATTGGGGCCGATCCCGTTCTCGGGCATCATCCTCGCCCATTCCAACGAAGCGGAATGGACCGTGTTCAAGGCCAACCGCAGCAACGAAGCGTTCCTCGACCGCATCAGCGTCGTCAGCGTGCCCTATTCGCTGCGCGTGACGGAGGAGACGGCGATCTACAAGAAGCTGCTCAAGGGCAGCAATCTCGACGGCGCCAATTGCGCGCCCGAAACGCTGGAAATGCTGGCCAAGTTCTGCGTGATGACACGGCTGAAGGAGCATGAGAACTCCAACCTCACCTCCAAGATGCGCGTCTATGACGGCGAGAAGCTCAAGGACACCGACCCCAAGGCCAAGACCTTGCAGGAATACAAGGACGCGGCCGGCGTCGACGAAGGCATGACGGGCATCTCCACCCGCTTCGCCTACAAGACCTTGTCGGAGACCTTCAATTACGACCACACCGAGGTCGCGGCCGATCCGATCCATCTGATGCTGGTGCTCGAGCAGGCGATCAAGCGCGAGCAATATGCCGACGAGACCGAGAAGAAATATCTGGAGTTCATCAAGGCCGACCTGGCGCCGCGCTATGCCGAGTTCATCGGCAAGGAGATCCAGAAGGCCTATCTCGAATCCTACGGCGAATACGGCCAGAACCTGTTCGACCGCTACATCGCCTATGCCGATGCCTGGATCGAGGATCAGGACTACAAGGACGCCGACACCGGCCAGCTCCTGAACCGCGATGCGCTGGACGCCGAGCTCTCCAAGATCGAGAAGCCGGCGGGAATCGCGAACCCGAAGGACTTCCGCAACGAGGTGGTCAAGTTCGCGCTCCGCTATCGCGCCCAGCATGACGGCAAGAATCCGGGCTGGACGGCGTATGAGAAGATCCGCTCCGTCATCGAGAAGCGGATGTTCACCCAGGTCGAGGATTTGCTGCCGGTCATCAGCTTCGAGTCCAAGAAGGACAGCGACACGCAGACTAAGCACAACGAGTTCGTCAAGCGCATGCAGGTCCGCGGCTACACGCCCCGCCAGGTGCGCCGCCTCGTGGAATGGTACATGCGCGTGAACAAGGCGGGGTAAGGCGCCCTCAAGGTGACCCATTTCATTGACCGCCGGCTCAACCCGAAAGGCAAGAGTCTCGCCAACCGGCAGCGTTTCCTGCGCCGCGCGCGCACGCAAATCCGCGAGGCGGTGCAGAAATCGCTGAAGGATTCCGCGGTCGCCGATCTCAGCAGGAACCGCAAGATCCGCATCTCGACCAAAGGCACGAAGGAGCCGCGCTTCCGGCTCGATCCGCGCGCCGGCGGCGAGCATGACTTCGTGCTGCCCGGCAACAAGGAGTTCATGGCCGGCGACGAGATCAAGAAGCCGCCGTCGGGCGACGGCAGCGGCCGCGGCAAACAGGCCGCCGACCATGCCGAGGGCGAGGACGATTTCGAATTCACCATGACCCAGGACGAGGTGCTCGACATCTTCTTCGAGGACCTCGAACTGCCGAACCTCGTGCGCACCACCCTGAAGGACACGCCGAACGTCGTGTGGAAGCGCGCGGGCATCACCACGGCGGGCTCGCCGACGCAAATCAACCTCGTGCGCACCATGCGCAACGCCCAGGGCCGCCGCCTCGCCCTGCACCGTCCGAAGCTGAAAGATGTCGAGGCGCTGCAGGCCGAGCTCGAAGCGCTGGAGCAGCAGCCCGAGAGCGACGAGGCCCGCGCGCGGATCGTGGCGCTCAAGGAACGCATCGCCCGCGACATCGCCAAGCGCAAATGGGTCGGCTTCATCGATCCCGTCGATGTGCGGTTCAACGCCTTCTCCGAACATCCGGTGCCGACCAGCAAGGCGGTGATGTTCTGCCTGATGGACGTATCCGGCTCCATGGGCGAGCGCGAGAAGGACCTCGCCAAGCGATTCTACATGCTGCTGCACCTGTTCCTGCGCCGCCGTTACGAGCGCGTGGACATCGTCTTCATCCGCCACACCCACGATGCGCAGGAAGTCGACGAGCAGGAATTCTTCTATTCGCGGCAATCGGGCGGCACGATCGTGTCGACCGCGCTCGACAAGATGCTCGAGATCCAGAAGGCGCGCTACGCCACCGCCGATTGGAACATCTACGCGGCCCAGGCGAGCGACGGCTACACCCAGGCCGGCGACGCGCGCCACTGCGTCGAGATGCTGCACAACGACATCATGCCGCTCTGCCAGTACTACGCCTATATCGAGATCCTGGACGAGCGCGAGATGGAGGTCTTCGCCAGCGAAGACTCCGGCGCCGAACTCTGGCGCGCCTACCGCACGGTGGCGGAGGGCTGGAAGAATTTCGCGACGAAACGCATCAGCAAGCCGGCGGATATCTTCCCCGTGTTCAGAGAGCTGTTCAAGAAGCAGGAGAGCGCATGATGCGCTTCACTCTGAAACCCGCTCAGGTGTCATGGCCCGCGAATGCGGGCCACCCAGATGACGCCGCAGCGCTCTCTTATACCAATCACCGTCATGGCTGGGCTCGTCCCGGCCATGACGAGCTTAAACGTGGAAAAATGAGAGCAACACCACCTGGGTGGCCCGCATTCGCGGGCCATGACACGGGAGGGTGAAGTGGAAAATTTACTCTTCACCGAAGCCGAATGGGATTTCGCCACGCTCGACCGCGTGCTGAAAGCCGTCGAGGACATCGCGCTGAACGAGCTTGGACTCGACGTCTATCCCAACCAGATCGAGATCATCTCGTCGGAGCAGATGCTCGACGCCTATTCCTCGCTCGCCATGCCGCTGATGTACAACCATTGGAGCTTCGGCAAGCTCTTCGCGCGCGAGGAAGGCATGTATCGCGCGGGCTATTCCGGGCTCGCCTATGAGATCGTGATCAATTCCAGCCCCTGCATCTCCTACCTGCTGGAGGAGAATTCCAACACGATGCAGGCGCTGGTCATCGCCCATGCGGCCTTCGGGCACAATCATTTCTTCAAGAACAACTATCTCTTCCGGCAGTGGACCAATGCCGAGGGCATCCTGGACTATCTCGCCTTCGCCAAGGCCTATATCGCGGCGTGCGAAGAGCGCCACGGACGCGACGAGGTCGAGCAGATTCTCGATTCCGCACATGCGCTGATGGACCAGGGCGTGTTCCGCTATCGCCGCCCGCCCAAGCCGTCCAAGGAGCGCGTGCTGGAGAAGGCGCGCGCACGCGCCCAGTACGAGGAAGAGGCCTATAACGAGCTGTGGCGCACCCTGCCCGCCGGGATCGAGCCGCCGTCGGCGCCGCTCACGCCCGATCCGGAGGACGATGACGGCACGATGAAGCTGCCGGAGGAGAACCTTCTCTATTTCCTGGAGAAGCACTCGCCCGCCTTGCGGCCGTGGCAGCGCGAGATGCTGCGCATCGTGCGCAACCTGGCGCAATACTTCTATCCGCAGAAGCAGACCAAGGTGATGAACGAAGGCTGCGCCACCTTCGTGCATCACGCGATCATGAACCGGCTCTACGACAAGGGCCTGATCGGCGAAGGGCCGCTGCTCGAATTCATGCACAGCCACACCAGCGTCGTCTTCCAACCGGAATTCGACGACCGCCGCTACAACGGGATCAATCCCTACGCGCTCGGCTATGCGATGATGGCGGACATCAAGCGCATCTGCGAGGCGCCGGCGGGGGAAGACCGCGACTGGTTCCCGCAATTCGCCGGCAATGGCGACGCCATGGGAACGTTGCGCGACGCGTGGGCCAACTACCGCGACGAGAGTTTTATCGAGCAATTCCTGTCGCCCAAGCTGATGCGCGACTTCCGGCTCTTCGCGCTCGCCGACAAGGCGGACGATCCGACCTACCGCGTCTGCGCCATCCACAACGAGGACGGTTACCGCCGGGTGCGCACCAATCTGGCGCGGCAATACGACGTCGCCATCCACGACCCGAACATCCAGGTCGTGCGCGCCGATCTGAAGGGTGACCGCAAACTCGTGCTCGAGCACCGCCTCTATCGCGGCGTGCCGTTGCACGACAAGACGAAGGAAACCGTCCTGGCTCACATCGAGCGCCTGTGGGGGCACGAGGTGAGTCTGCAGGAAGTCGCGGGCGAAGCCGCCTAGGCGACTCTAGACAATCAATGCGTCGTGGCGGCGGACGCCGTGTGCATCGCCGTCGCCGGCGGCGCCCACAACCCCGAATAGGCAAGCGTGACGCCGGCGACCACAAGGATCGCAAGCCCAACGCCCACGGCAATCATGCGCGGTACGTTCTGATCGCGATCGACATCATCGGAAGCATGCATTGGCCGTTCCATGGCAACCCTCCCATGGGCATCTACCGGCCTTGCCAAAGGCGGCCGACCGGCATGCCCTCAGACAGATGCTTCGAAGCATACGCCTCTGCGCGGTATCCGTCACGAGGCGTCACGGGCTGGTCAGCCCGCCTGGACCGGTTGCGTGACTTCGGCCTGGCGGGTTGCCGGCTGGTCCGCATGCGGGGCGACCTGCCAGACCGCGCCCATCAGCACCATGGCCACCGCGATGATGATCGCGACGTAGAAGGCGCGAGAACCGGGGACTTCGCCGTCGCCCGAAGATCGGGCGGACTGAGAATAATTCGTCATTTGCCTCTCCATTCGGCCGCTGGGCGAAGGGGGGAAGCCCTCGGCGGCACGCGCTGGAGATAGGCCGTGCTGGGGACTGGACAATGGTTTGGACCGGCCGGCCCGCGCGGGTCCAGCCATGCGGGAAAAACATGGTTTCATGCCTTGAAACGAAGCCAAGGCGACACTACCACGAGGTTCACACTAGCGTCACGAAGCGGCAGCGCGCTCCGGCTTTGCGCCTTTCACCGAGGTCCGCACCATCTCGCGGCGCTGGCCGTGATAGTCGTTCATGGCGAAATGCTGGGTGCAGCGATTGTCCCAGATCGCCAGCATCCCTTTCGACCAGCGCAGCCGCCAGGTGAAATTCTCATTCACCGCATGCTTGTGGAGATGGCCGAGCAGGCCCTGGCTCTCCGCCTGACTCCAGCCCGCGATGCGCGTCGTATAGACCGGATTGACGTAGAGCGCCGGCCGGCCGGTCTCGCGATGCGCGATGATCGCGGGATGGGTCTCTTCCCTGCGCGCCTCGGGCGAGGGCGCGATCTCAGTCGACATGAGGTGCTTGACGCCGTCGAGATAGCCGCCATCGCCATAGGCCATGCCGGCCGAGTGCACCGCGTCCAGCCCGCGCAACGTCTCGCGCAATCCCGGCGAGAGCGTCTTATAGGCCATGTACTGGTTGGCCCAGATCGTGTCGCCGCCGGAGGGCGGCGCCTCCAGGCAATAGAGCAAGGTGAAGTCCGGCGGCGCGGCGAGATAGGACAGATCGGTGTGCCAGGCATTGGCGAAGTTGAGCTTGTCGTCCTTCTCCTTGAGGATGCGGATGACGTAAGGCCGGCCGGGCAGCGGCTTGACGAAGGGCGTGACGTCGCGGCCGCCAAGCCGGTCGGTGAGCCGCTCCAGATCGTCCAGCGACATCGCCTGATCGGGCAGCGCCACGACGAGATGGTCGAGCAGCGCGCGCCGCAGGCCGCTCAGCACGGCGTCGTCCAACTCGCGCGCGAGATCGAGCCCGGTGACATAGGCGCCGCAGGAGCCCGCGGCCTTCTCGACATGCATGGCTTGTCTCCCCGCGGCGTTTCGGGCTCACTATACAGGAGGGCTGGGGGAACGTGCATGTTGAGAACGCTTTTGGCCGCGATCGCGGGCGTCGCGGTCTGGGGGATCGGCGTCACCTTGCTCAATCTGGGCCTGCGCCACGGCTGGGCCGACTATGCCGCCGTCGAGAAGGCGATGACATTCACCACCGCGATGATGGCCGCGCGGCTTTGCATGAGCGGGGCGAGTTCGCTGGCCGGCGGCTATATCGCCAGCCTCATCTCACGCGAGAACCGCAACGCGGCGCTGGGCTCTGCCGTGGTCCTGCTCGTGCTTTTCGCGCCTTACCATCTTTCGATCTGGGCGAAATTCCCGATCTGGTATCACCTGATCTTCTTCGCGTCGCTCCTCTTCCTGCCGCTGATCGGCGCAAGGTTCGCACCAAGGCGTTAGTGCGGGTTGCAGACGCTGGCGCCGGCCGTGCAGGTCAGCATGCGCTGGAGCACGCGGATGCGCTTGTCGGTCTCCGCCTGGTTGCATATGGACATCTCCATCGGCCAGATCGAGCCGCCCTCATCCGACTCGTTCTCGTCCTTGCAGTGCTTGTCACGATATTTGATCCAGCTCCGCTCGGCCTGTTTCAGCCCGTCCTTGTCGGCGGGATCGGATTTCGACGCCATGACCTGCTTGTAGACCGCGTTCAGTCTGGCATCGGCGGCTGCTTCGTTGTCGCCGGCGCATTGTGTCATGTCCATCTGCGCGGTGAGATTGTCGCAATTGCGCGTCTTGTAGAGCGGCGCATCCTTGGCGAGCACGGGCGCGGCGGCCAGCAGGACCACGAGCATGGCGAAGCATTTCATTGCGGGATCTCCGAGAATTCGGGACTGGGTTCGGTGTCGTGGAATTTGCGCAAATCGACCACGCCCTTGCCCTGCGGCGAGATCGACAGCACATCGACGAAGCGCTGGTTCCAGACGAAGTTCTCGGGGCGGTAGGCATGGCGGGCATAGATCGTGTCGGCCAGCGTCTCGTCGCGGCCGCTGAGCAGCACCACGAGCTCGATCTGCTGGGCGATCATGCCGTCCATCGTCATGCTCTTGAACGGGCTTGAATCGTCGATCCTGTGCATGATCGTCCAGGACAGCGCGAACAGCGACGTGCGCGAGCGCAGAAGCGGCAGATCCTCGAAGCGCCGCATCACGATGCCCTCGCGGCTGATGACGCGCCGCGCGAAGGACACGGCGATGCTCGCGTCGAGCACCTGGTTGCCGCGCTGGTTGGCGGTGCGGAACATCAAGGTCGGCACGCCGTCGAACGGCGTGATCACCGCGACATTGGAGAACAGCACGCGCGCATAAGGCCGCGAAAAGCGCGCGAACAAGAGTGCCGTGACGACGCCCATGTAGACGATGCCGACAAACGCCTCGATCGAGACGAGGACATTGGCATAGGTGCTGTCCGGCACCGCCTCCGTGTAGCTCAGCGAGCCGATGGTCTGAACGCTGAACAGGAAGGAGTTCCAGAAGGTCGCGGGCTGACCGTGCGCATAGGCATGTGGGTCGAGCGTGTAGAAGAACGCGAAGATCGCATTGACGAGGACGAAGGAGCCGGACAGCGCGGCGAAAAACGCGGCCCACGGCATGATGAGGACCGCATGGTAGAAATCCGTCCAGCGGCTCGCATCCTGGCCCTTGACGATGGCCAGCCGTCCCCGCTGCTTGGGCGCGGTTATATAACCGCCGACGGGACGCTGCGGATCGCTCATGCCGCCGCCCGTCCGATCCGGCCCAGATGCGTATCACCGAAGGCGCTCGGATATTTGAGCCCGAAACCGAGCGCGCGATCGATGCCGACATGGGCGAACCAGATCAACGCCACCGGCAAAAGCAGCGGCTGCTGCGGAACCAGGAAAGACGCCGCCGCCAGCACCATCGGCCCGATGGTGGAATGCATCGTGTTGTAGGCCACAGCACCGGTGCGCGGCCCGGCGACATAGAACGCCATGGAGAGGTCGGGCACCAGAATGAGGATCGCGAACAGCTTCCAGTCCCCGCTCAAGCGCCAGAACAAGGCCATCGCGCCCAGGAACAGCCCCAGCGCTTCCAACCGCAACACTGTTCTCACTGAATCTGTCGTCGCGCCCATGGACTCGCCCCCGACCGTTGCGCGAACTCTACCGCTCCAGCCGCTTGGCGCGAAGGGCTTTGAGGTAATCGGCCCATTTCCTGTCGTGGTCGCGGCCGAGTTCGTGGAGGTAGTCCCAGCTGAAGAGACCGCTATCGTGACCGTCGTCGAAGAGGATGCGGACGGCGTAATTGCCGACCCGCTCGATATCCTTGATCTTCACCGCATGCTTGCCGCCGATTGTCTGTTTCTGGCTGGCGGCATGGCCCTGGACCTCGGCGCTGGGGGATTCGACGCGGAGATATTCGGCCGGAAGCGCGAAGCGCGCGCCCGTGTCGAAAGCAACCGTGAGCGCCGTCTTGTCGGGAGACAGGCGCAGTTCCTCCGGCCAGGGGCGCTCAGCTTCTGGCGAATTCGGCATCGGTCAATTCGCGGGCTTCGGAGACGAGCATGATCGGCACGCCGTTGCGGATGGGATAGGCGAGGCCCGCGGCCTTGCTGATCAATTCCTTCTTCTCGCGGTCATAGATCAGCGGCGCCTTGGTCGCGGGGCAGACCAGGATCTCGAGCAGCTTGGGATCGGGTTCGCTCATGATCGCCTTAGTTCAGCGTGTTTCCGCCGGGCGACGGACGGCCCGCCATCTCCAGCAGCGCCACCAAAGTCTCCACCCGCTCCATCCAGCCCGGCGCTTCGAGCAACGCCTGCTTCTCCGCCGGCTCGAAAGGGCACAGCATGGCGAGCGCGTTGACCAGCGTCTCGGCCGGCGCGCTCATCACCGAGCGCCAATCGGCCTTGAGGTCGCGCTGCGAGAGATAGCCGCGCAACGCATCGAGCAGCCGCTCGCGCGGGAAGTCCGTCTCGGCCATGACGACGAGATCGCTTGCGAAGGGGTTGTAGTCCGGCCTCACCTGGCGGAACGGCGTATCGACCTTCAATTCCTCGTCGACGCGGAAACGGCAGATGCCGGTGAGCGTGACGAGATAGCGCCCATCCTCCGTCTCCGAATAGGAGGTGATGCGTCCCACGCAGCCCACCGCCGACAGCTTCGGGATGAGCGCCTGGCTCTCGAGCTCGCGCGTCTGGATCATGCCGACGATGCGGTTGCCGGACATGGCGGCGTCGATCATGGCGAGATAGCGCGGTTCGAAGACGTTGAGCGGCAACTGCCCGCGCGGCAAGAGCAGCACGCCCGAGAGCGGAAACACCGTGAGCACTTCAGGCAGGTCGGACGTGGCGTGATAGGGGCGCATCAGGAGAACAGGATCCCCGAAAGCCGGCGTCGCGCCGACAGCGTGCGCGGATCGGCCGGTCCCATCGCCTCGAACAGGGTGACCAGATGCTTGCGCGCGCCTTCCTCGTTCCATTTGCGGTCGCGCTTGACGAGCTCAAGGAGCTGATCGATCGCGCCATCACGGTCGCCGCGCCCGTCCAGCGCCAGCGCCAGATCGTAGCGCGCCTGATGATCGTTGGGATTGGCGTCGAGCCTGGCGCGCAGCGGCGCGTCGTCGTCGGCCACTTCGGCCACCTGGTCCTTGAGCTTGAGCTCGGCCTCGACCGCGCGAATCGCCTCATCGCTCGCGCCATCGGGGCGCACGAGCTGAAGCGTGTTCTTGGCGCGCTCGATATCGCCGCTCTTCAGATAGCAGCGCGCGAGACCGGCGACGGCCCTCGGATTGCCGGGATCGTCCTGCAGCACATGGCCGTAAGCCTGCGCCGCCGTGGCGATGTCGCCCGCCTCGAAGGCCTGATCGGCCGCGGCCAGCACTTCCTCGGCGTGATCGTGGCCGCCGTGGCCGGGCTCACCGCCGGTCAGGTGCTGCACGAAAGTGCGAATCTGCGATTCCGGGATCGCGCCCATGAAACCGTCCACAGGCTGGCCATTCTTGAAGGCATAGACCGTGGGGATCGACTGGATGCGGAGCTGGCGGGCGATCTCCTGGTTCTCGTCGATATTCACCTTGACGAGCTTCACCGCGCCGTTGGCCTCGTTGACCACGCGCTCCAGGAGGGGGCCGAGCTGCTTGCAGGGGCCGCACCAGGGCGCCCAGAAATCGACGATGACGGGAACTTCGCGCGAGGCTTCGAGCGCGTCGGCCGTGAAGGTCTCGATCGAGGAGTCCTTGATGTTGGGGCCTGCGGATGCGCCGGCGCCGTTCTGGGCTGGCGCGCTGGTGACGGGCCGTCCGCCGGGACCGATAAGAGCCATGGATGAAGTTCCTTTCTAGGCCCTAAAGATGGGCTTTGGCCGATGGAAAGAAAAGACCCGGCTGCCCAACCGGTTTCAGCCCTGTTAAACCGCACGGGGACTGGGGGCGATCATGACGATCTCAAGAAGAACCATGCTGAGGACGGCGGCGGCGCTGTCCTTCGCGCCGCTGGCTACGCGGGCCGCGTCCGCCGATCTCGATGTCGCCGTGGTGGGCGGCGGCGTGTCGGGCGCCTACACCGCTTGGCGGCTGCGCAACGATCGTCCCGATCTGCGCGTCGGGCTGTTCGAGATGAGCGGACGCATAGGCGGGCGGCTGCGCTCCATCGCGTTCCCGCGGGCGCCGCATCTCTTCGCCGAAGTCGGCGGCATGCGTTTCCTCGAAGCGCAGAAGCATGTATTCGATCTCGTCAAGCATCTCAACCTGCCGATGCGCGGCTATCCCGCCAGTCTGCCGCAGGACCGGATGAACCTGCGCGGCCGCGATTTCTCTTTTGCCGAGATGGGACAGCCCACCAAGCTCTATCCCTACAACATTCCCGCGCGCGACCAGTCGCCGGCCTCCACGCTCTATATGGACGGCATCGCCCGCATCGTGCCGGGCGCGCGGACGATGACGCGGGAGACGTGGAAACAGATTCGCGCGCGCTTGCGCTACAAGGGCCGGCTGCTCAAGGACTGGTCCGCATGGGCTCTCCTTGCCGACGTGTTCAGCATGGAGGAGATGCGCTTCATGCAGGATGCGAGCGGCTATGATGATGTCGCGCTCTACGAGACCGGCCTCGACGAGCTCGACTATGTCTTCCTCGCCGACGACGAATCCAAGCCGTTCTTCACGCTGGCGGGCGGCTATCAGCGCCTGCCGATGGCGCTGGCGAACCAAGCGCGGGATCTCGGCGCCAAGGTCACCATGCACGCGCGGCTGACCAGACTTGTCGCGGACGGCGACGGCTTCCGTATCGGCTTCGAAGGCCAAGCATCGCTGCGCGCCAAGCGTGTCGTGCTCGCCATGCCGCGAAGGGCGCTGGAGGGCGTGCCGGATTTTCCGATCGGACGCGCCGCCGCCGATCTGCTTGCGTCGGTCACCCCCGTGCCGGCGTGCAAGGCGCTGCTGCTCTATCCCAGGCCGTGGTGGCGCGAGCTCGGCGTCCCGGCCGGGCGCTCGATCACCGACATGCCGGCGCGGCAATTCTATGCGTTGGGCGCGGAGAAGGAGCGGCTGCTCAGTGAGCCCACCAACGGGATGGGTGTGCTGATGATGTATTGCGATGCGCAGACCGTGGAGTCCTGGAAAGAACTCGCGCCGCGCGCACCCGCCGACGCCGCGGGCTTTCAGTGGCTGTCCGCGAACTCGCAGCTTGCCAATGAGCTCCAGCGCGAGGCGGCGCTCGTCTACCAGACCGCGCCGCCCAAGCCGCTCGCCGCCTGCTTCCAGGATTGGACGGCGGCGCCCTTCGGCGGCGGCTGGCACTATTGGGCGCCGGGCCGCGACGATCTCGCGCTCGCCGACCGCGTCATGGCGCTGGCGCCGGGCCTGACCATCTGCGGCGAGGCTTATGGCATCTATGCCGCCGGCTGGGTCGAAGGCGCGCTCGAACGCGCCGAGACGATGCTGCAGCGCCATTTCGGATTGAAGCGCGCGGCCTGGCTGGGCTGAGCGTCTAACTCGAACGTTCTGGGATCGCGATCACGACGGGCTCGTGGCCGGTGTCGCGCGCGAATTTCAAGAGATCGGCTGCGCTGACCGCCGTGGTGCGGTCGTTGCGTAGCGGGTGGAAATTCAGCGGATCGCCTTCGAGCATCGCCCTGTCGAACACCGCGCGGACTTTGCCCCCGGTGTCGTTGATCAGCGAGAACGGCGTCACCGAGCCGGGCGGCACGCCGAGTGTCTCGATCAACAGCTCCGCCGAGCCGAAGGAGAAGCGCGGGCTCCCCAGCGCGATCGACAGCGCCTTCATGTCCACGCGCAATTCGGCGCGCACCACCACCAGCCACAACCCGCCCTTGTTGTCCTTGAGGAACAGGTTCTTGGTGTGGACGCCGGGGATGCTGGCGCAGACGCCGCTCGACTCTTCGACGGTGAAAACGGGGATGTGCTCATAGGTCCTGTGCGCAATGCCGAGCGCATCGAGGCGGGCGAAAAGGCCGGTGTCGGTGGCGGGGCGGTTCATGCTATCTCCATGGAGGTCCATTGGGGGTTTCGTCATGCGTTTCGTTTCGCTCGTGTCCGCGGCGCTGGTCCTGGCCTTGTGCGGCAGCGCCGAGGCCGGCCAAGTCTTCACCAAGAAGCTCATCGCAAAAACCAAGGACTACGAGATTTCCATCGATTACCCGCAGACCGGCGTGAAGGCGATCGACGACGACCTGCTTGCCTGGGCCAAGTCCACCATGGCCGAATTCAAAACGGACTCCGAGGGCGACCGCGAGGCCGGCGACCGCGCCTATGAATTCGAGGTCACTTTCGAGGTGAAGCGCAACGACGGCAAGATTTTCGCCGTGCTGTTCGACGAATACACCGACACCGGCGGCGCGCATCCCAACCACGACTACGCCGCCGCCAATTACTACCTGCCCGACGGCTGGCGCGTCTATCTGCCGGAGCTGCTGGACGGCAGCCGCGGCCTCAAGCGCATCAGCGATCTCGCCCGCGCCGATCTCATCAAGCGCATCGCCACCGGCGAGGACGCGGCGAGCGACTCCGATACGGTGACGATGGGCACGGGGCCTGACTGGGACAATTTCCGCAGCTTTATCCTGATGCCCAACGCCATCGCGCTCTACTATCCGCCCTATCAGGTCGCGTCCTATGCCGCCGGCCCGCAGGACGGTCGCATTCCGCTGAGCGCGCTACGCGATGTGATGCGCGCCGATCCGCGCAAGCCCGCCGCCTCCTTCGACTGCGCCGCCGCGCGCACGGCCACGGAGCATCTCATCTGCTCGGACGTGGCGCTGGCCCGGCTCGACCGCGCGGTGGCCGAAGCCTATTCGACCCACATGCGCAACAACGCACCCGACCCCAACAAGCCCAATGCCGCGGCCCTGAAAGCCAGCCAGCGGACTTGGCTCGCCCAGCGCGACAATGCCTGCGGCCCCAAGCTTCCCTGCCTGGCGGATTACTACAAAGCGCGCCTCGCCTGGCTGGCAAAACAGCCGTAAACCCTTGGCCCCAAAGCCCCTTGACCCATGCCTTGGCCTTGCGCCATAACCCGCGTCCACTTGGACCGCGGGCGTAGCTCAGGGGTAGAGCATAACCTTGCCAAGGTTAGGGTCGACGGTTCGAATCCGTTCGCCCGCTCCAGGTGTTTCCCACATTGCCGATGACGCGAGATGGTTCCCTGAGCCGGGGACCGGGTTCGCGCGTTTCCTCTTCGCCACGCGAGCAAGGAGCGCCGCATGACGAGGCCCGACAAGGAACATCTGAGCACGGACACGCCGGCCAAGACCAAGGAAGAGAAGTTGGACAAGCAGCTTCAGGACAGCTTCCCGACCAGCGATCCTCCTTCCTATTCCGGCGGCGCCATCGGTGCGCCGAAGTCGCGCGAAAGCGACGCCCCGACGGGCGACGCGCAGGAAGTCGTCGCCGCGGAGAAGAAGGTCAAATCCGGCGACGCCGCGAAGCCGGACACCTATTGATCAGGCGGCTTCCTTCGGCAAACGCCTGACCAGGGTGGTGATGATCGGCGCGGCCATCTTCAGTTCGCGCAGATTGTCCTGGCTCAGGGCGCCGAGCAGCCGCTCGCCCCTGGGCGTGACGGTCAGCATCACCACGCGGCGGTCGGTCTTCGACTTGCCGCGCTTGACGAGGCTCGCATCTTCGAGCCGGTCGACCAGTTCGGCCGCCGAATGCTTCTCGA
The DNA here is from genome assembly GCA_036491175.1 of Rhizomicrobium sp. Taxonomy (GTDB): domain Bacteria; phylum Pseudomonadota; class Alphaproteobacteria; order Micropepsales; family Micropepsaceae; genus Rhizomicrobium. The sequence continues at coordinate 25,645 of DASXCJ010000026.1, read as the reverse complement.
TCAGCAGATGGGCGGCGAGTTCGCCGACATTGATCGATTGGCGCCCCTCATAGCCGGCCTTGATGCTGAGCAGCGCCTGGTGCTGCTGCGGCGTCAGCCCGACACTGCGCGCGTTGTCCTCGCTATAGGCGAGGAAACGCCGAAGCGAGTGGCGAAAGGCCGCCAACGCCTCGTAGTCCGTCCTTTTTAGCAAAATCCGACACTCCCCGAATGATACGACATTAGGCACGCTCCGGCGCCAATTTAGCGCGAAACGGGGGATCAAACAATTGACGCAGATCAATCCAGGGCGATGGCGTGGGTCGCCCCGCAGAACTCGCAGCGCGCGCGGATCAGCCCGTCGGGATCGGCCAGGCCCTCGCGCTCCTGCGCCGAATAGCCCCTGAGCACCGAGGCGATGCGGGCCGCGTCGCAGGCGCAGCGGAAGCCGAGCGGCTCGGCCGGATGCACGCGCGTCTCGTCCTCGTGGAACAGGCGCCAGAGCAAGGTCTCGGCGGAAAGCCCGGTGTCGATCAGCTCGAAATCCTCGAGCGTGCGCAGATGGGAGACAAGCCGCTCCCAATCCGCCTCGCGCAGCGGCGCCTCGGGCGTGGCCTGCAGCATCATCCCGCCCGCGCGCCAGCCCGTCTTCTTGCCCGGCGCCAACACGGGGACCGCCGCGAGGCGGATGGCCGTCGGCAATTGCTCCGACTGCGCGAAATACTCCTCCGCCGACGCCGCCAGGCCCAAGGGCGACAGCGCCACGATGCCCTGATAGCTCTGCCCGCCGCGGCGCGGCTCGATGGTGATGCCGAGCGAGCCCGCGCCGACAAGCTGTTCGAAGCTCGGCGCCGCCGGCAGCGGCCGCGCCTCATCCAACCGCGCGAAGCCGCGCATGCCGGCAGGCTTGTCGTTCTCCGCGCCGTAATAGTCCGCCGCCACGAGATCCAGCGGCCCCTCGCTCTTGGTCTGCACCGTGAGGCGGCCGTCGAGCTTCAACGCCGAGCCGAGCAGCGCCGAGAGGGCGACAGCCTCCGCCACGACCCGCTGCGCGGCTTCGGGGAGCGCGTGGGCGTCAAGCGCTTGCGTCGAAACGGAGTCGAGCCGCACGAGCCGGCCCCGGAAACCGGGCAGATCGAAGGGCAACACAAAGTCAGCCGCGGGGGCGGGGGTGTAGGTGGGGGGTGGGGTCATGGAGAGGTTTATATGGGCTCGTACAATGAGACTTCAACTCCCACCCCGTAACCAAAAAAGCTCTAGTTCAAAGCCGAGCGCTCGTCGCGCCCCACAATATAAGCCCGATGGTCGCGTCCAGCCACCTTATCTATCGTCTATAGTGGCCGCGAGTCGGACCACAGCTTACGAGGACAATCCCTTGGTTGATGGAAGTACCATTGGAATCGTAATTGCCACGTTCACCGGCCCAGTTGCCGCTGTTATCGTTACACGGTGGGTAGATAAATTACGCGACGCAGAAAAACGAAAGATTGAAGTATTTCGCTCAATGATGCGCTCTAGGAGGCTGCCATTGAGCGCGGACTATGTTGGCGCTCTAAATCTCGTTGCGGTTGAATTTCACGGTCGGAACAAGGTGATGTCGGCTCTTAAAGAGCTGATGAATCATTTCGATGACGGATATGGCGTAAATAAAACGCTCGATGAACTTAAAGCTGCCAACGATAAATCAGATGCACTCCGCACCAGCCTGCTGTCCGCGATGGCAACTACGCTTGGTTATCGATTTGAACAAATGGAGATTCATCGAGGAGGTTATGCTCCGCAAGGATGGGGCGTGGAATTAGACGAACAAGCGATCTCTAGAAGAGGGCTGTCCGAACTTCTTTCGGGACGGAGAACTTTACCAGTAACAGTCGTTACCGCTGCTCCCGATCCTGTTGCTCAAGGCAATGCTCAGCAGCAAGTTTCACCCTTCCCCCCAAAGCCGGGATGATTATCGGAGTTTTTTAAACCGGACGTTAATTTTGCCGATGGGCAAACTTAGAGGCACAAACTCTCTAGACGCGAAATCTGTTGGAAGCACGAACTGCATGTTGGCTGTTTCGTTTCCTCTTGGAGGTTGACCAGTGGTGGCCAACGTCCCACCCGGTGGTAATTGAATGCTTATGTTGCAGCTAATCATCCCATTGACTACGTCGATGGCGAATTCTCCATCCCACAACCCGCCGCTAGTATCTGCACCTACAATATTTCCCTCATGCAACTGAATTTGCGCCAGTCCCGGGCCAGCGTTCCCCTGATAGTAGATTGCATAAAATCCGTCGAAATCTGTCGGATTGGCCAAAGCTAAAACCTCATTGGAATCGCTGCATTGTAGCAGTCCAGGCTACCCCAAACACCACATCAGCACCGCCTTCTGCGCGTGCAGCCGGTTCTCCGCCTCGTCGAACACGACGCTTTGCGGGCCGTCGATCACGTCGTCGGTCACTTCCTGGCCGCGATGCGCGGGGAGGCAGTGCATGAACACCGCGTCCTTGTTGGCTTTGGACATCAGGCGCGGGTTGACCTGGTAGGCCTTCAATAGGTTATGCCGCTTGGTGGTGTCTTCGTCGCCCATGCTGACCCAGGTGTCGGTGACGACGCAGTCGGCGTCCTTCACCGCCCGGTCGGGATCGTCGCCGAAGCGGACTTCGGCGCCTGCCGCTTCGGCCCAGGCGCGGATGTCCTCGTGGATGCTCAATTCTTTCGGCGAGGCGATGTTGAGCTTGAACTTCAGCCGCGCGGCGGCGTGGATCCAGGACGTCAGTACGTTGTTACCGTCGCCGAGCCAGGCCACCGTCGCGCCGGCGATGGGGCCGCGCTTCTCCTCGAAGGTCATCACGTCGGCCAGGATCTGGCAGGGATGCGAGGCGCGCGTGAGCCCGTTGATCACCGGGATGCTCGCCGCGTCGGCCATCTCCTTGACCATCTCGTGGTCGAGCAGGCGGATCATGATGGCGTCGACATAGCGCGACATGGCGCGCGCGGTGTCGGCGATGGTCTCCTCGCGCGCGAGCTGCATGTCGGCGCCCGAGAGCAGGATCGTCGTGCCGCCGAGCTGGCGCATGCCGACGTCGAAGGAGATGCGTGTGCGCGTCGACTGCTTGTCGAAGATCATGGCGAGAACGCGGCCCGTGAGCGGCGCGTCGGCATCGGCGGTGCCGCGCGGGCTGCCCTCGCGGGCGGATTTGCGGGCGCGCGCGTCATCGATCAGATGGGTGAGCGTGGCGGCGTCCAGATCGGCGATGTCGAGGAAGTGCTTCGGCCGCACGATCGATTTGATGGGCTTGTTCATCACACCGCTCCTGTGTCATGGCCCGCGACTGCGGGCCACCCAGGTGACGCACCAAGATTCTGCGAAGATAAAACGCCAGCGTTCTGCATCGCCTGAGCAGAATTCAACTGGGTGGCTAAGGCGGGCCATGACACCATATTGTTTGATCGCGCGATGTTCATTCCGCGGCCGCCTTGTTCTCAAAGTCGCGCGCCGTTTCGTCGAGAATGCGGATCGCCTCGCGGACGTGGTTCTCGTCGACGATCAGGGGCGGCAACAGGCGGATCACATTGGCGCCGGCCCCGACGGCGAGCATGCCATGCGCGCGCAAGCGGTCGACGAACTCGGTGTTCGGCACCTTCATCTTCAGGCCGAGCATCAGGCCTGCCCCTCGCACATCCTCGAACACGCCAGGATGCTCGGCGATGAGGCCCGCGAGCTGCTGGCGCATGAAATTCCCGACCTTCTCGACATGGGGCAGGAAGTCCGGCGCCAGCACCACGTCGAGCACCGCGTTGCCCACCGCCATGGCGAGCGGATTGCCGCCGAAGGTGGTGCCGTGGCTGCCTTTCTCGATGCCGCTGGCCGCGCGCTCGGTGGAGAGACATGCGCCCAGCGGGAATCCGCCGCCGATGCCCTTGGCAATGGCCATGATGTCCGGCGTCACGCCCGCCCATTCATGGGCGAAGAGCTTGCCGGTGCGGCCGACGCCGGTCTGCACCTCGTCGAAGATCAGAAGCAGATCGCGCTCGTCGCAGAGGCGGCGCAGCGCGCGCAGATATTCCGCTTCCGCTGGGCGCAGTCCCCCCTCGCCCTGGATCGGCTCGATCATCAGCGCCGCGGTTTGCGGGCCGATGGCTTCTTCCAGCACCTTGAGGTTGCCGAACGGCACCTGGTCGAAGCCCTGCACTTTCGGGCCGAAGCCTTCGAGATATTTCTCCTGCCCGCCCGCGGCGATGCCGGCCAGGGTGCGGCCGTGGAAGGCGCCTTCGAACGTCACGATGTGGAAGCGCTCGGGATGGCCCTTCTTGAAGTGATAGCGGCGGGCGATCTTGATCGCGCATTCGATCGCCTCGACGCCGGAATTGGTGAAGAACACCGTGTCGGCGAAGGTGGCGTCGACCAGGCGCCTGGACAGGCTCTCCTGCCCGGGGATGCGGTAGAGGTTGGAGGTGTGCCAAAGCTTGCCGGCCTGTTCGGTCAGCGCCGCCACCAGATGCGGATGGGCATGGCCCAGCGCGTTGACGGCGATCCCGGCGCCGAAATCGAGATATCGCTGCCCGTCCTCCGCGAAGAGGAAGGGGCCTTCGCCTCTGACGAAAGCCACGTCCGCGCGGGCGAAAGTGGGCAAGAGCGACGGGAACACGGGCAGTCTCCTTATAAAGTGGCGGACCTTATCGGGCGCGAGGGCAGACTTGACAAGTTCACAATTTGTTCACATATCGCTCCTCAAGAGCGCGCCGACTCAATCTGTGGACAAGGGTTTGTGTGGGCCCCGCAGGGCTTGTGCGCGTTACCCCCTGTACTACGATATTTAGCGTCATGGGTTCTCAAGATTGGGACCCGCAAATGGCCAAGGGAGGCTTGAATGAGCTGGACGGACGAACGGGTCGAGCAGCTGAAATCGCTCTGGACGGAAGGCCTCTCGGCCAGCCAGATCGCCCGGACCCTGGGCGGCGTCACCCGCAATGCCGTGATCGGCAAGGTGCACAGGCTGGGCCTCGCCGGCCGCGCCGCGCCCTCGCGGATCGAACGCCCGCGCCTGCCCTCCGCGCCGCGGATGAATGTCCGCATCCACCAGCCGGAGCCGCCGGTGGTCGAGGAGGATCCCATCACCTTGGACGACGGCAATTTCGCCACCGTGCTGACGATCAACAACGCCATGTGCCGCTGGCCCATCGGCGATCCCTCCGAAAACGAATTCCACTTCTGCGGCCACAAGCCCAAGCAAGGCTCGCCCTATTGCGAAGCCCACGCCCGCAAGGCCTACCAGCCGCAGCAGGTCCGGCGCGACAAGGGCCGGATGGCGAGCTGATCGTTCTCGCGAACGACGTAGTGGCGAACGGCGCGGATGGAAACGTCCGCGCCGTTCGTCTTTCACCGCCCGCACGAACCCGTTACGATCCGCGCCATGAGCAAACTCTACGGATTCCATGCGCAAAGCCTCGAGGGCAAGGACGTGTCGCTGGCGGATTTCCAGGGCCAGGTTCTGCTGATCGTCAACACCGCCAGCAAGTGCGGATTCACGCCGCAGTATGAGGGGCTCGAAAAGCTCTACGAAAAATACAGCGATGACGGCTTCCAGGTGCTGGGCTTTCCCTGCAACCAGTTCGGCCAGCAGGAGCCGGGCGGCGAGAGCGAGATCGGCGCGTTCTGCCAGAAGAACTACGCCGTCAAATTCCCGATGTTCGCCAAGGTGGACGTGAACGGCGAGGCCGCCCACCCGCTGTTCCAATACCTCAAGCACGAGAAGCCCGGCTTCCTCGGCACCGAGGGCATCAAGTGGAATTTCACCAAATTCCTCATCGACCGCCGCGGCGAAGCCGTCGCCCGCTTCGCCCCGCTCACCAAGCCGGAGAACCTCGACGCCAAGGTCGAGAAGCTTCTCGCCGAGGTGCCGACGGCTTGACGTCTACACGGGTTTGTATATCCTTATACACCAAGGAGTGTAGACATGGCATTTCACGTCAAAGACCCGAAAACCGACCGCGCTGTGCGGCGGCTCGCTGAATTCAAAGGCAAGGGCATCACCGAGACCATCTGCGAGGCCGTTGAGAACGAATATGAACGCGCCCGACAGAATGTCCCATTTGAAGAACGCATCAGACGTCTTCAGGAAAAGGCAAAGTCTCTATCGCGCGGTCCCGGCAAGCCGGCCGATAAGGCGTTCTTCGACTGGCTCTCCGGCGAAGAAGACATCTGATGTTCGTCGACGCTTCGGCAATTGTGGCGATAATCGCCATGGAAAAAGACGCGCCTACACTTATCGCGAAGCTCAAGGTCGCCCGCGAGGCATTTATTTCGCCAATTTCCCAATATGAAAGCATTTTGGGCCTCGCCCGCGCTCTGAACGCTACAATCGAGGCATCTGCGGAACTCGTTGACGATTTTATCCGCGAGAAGTCGCTCCAAAGCTTGGCCATTGACACCGCCATCGCTACCGATGCGGTCGCCGCCTTCGCGCGTTACGGCAAAGGGCGGCATAGGGCCAAGCTCACTATGGGCGATTGCTTCGCCTATGCATGCGCAAAGACACTGGACGTTCCCTTGTTGTGCAAAGGCAACGACTTCAAGCACACCGACATAAAGCTGGCCTAAATCACGAACGCGTCGTCCAGCGCATATCCCGCCGAGCGCACCGTGCGGATCGGGTCGCGTTCGGCTTCGACGTTGAGGGCCTTGCGCAACCGGCCGACATGGACGTCGACGGTGCGGGCCTCGACATAGACGTCCGAGCCCCACACCGCGTCGAGCAACTGCTCGCGGCTGAAGACGCGGCCGGGATGCTGGATCAAATGATCGAGCAGCTTGAATTCCGTCGGGCCCAGATGGATGTCGCGGCCGGCGCGGCGGACGCGGTGCGCGGCGCGGTCCATCTCGATGTCGCCGATCTTGACGATGTCCTCGGCCAGGCTCGGGCGGATGCGGCGCATCACGGCGCGCAGGCGCGCGAGCAGCTCCGTCATCGAGAACGGTTTGGTGATGTAGTCGTCGGCGCCGGTATCGAGGCCGCGGATGCGGTCGGTCTCCTCGCCGCGCGCCGTCAGCATGATGATCGGCACGTTGCGGGTTTCCTGGCGGCCGCGCAGGCGCCGGCAGACTTCGATGCCGGAGAGCTGCGGCAGCATCCAGTCGAGCAGCACCAGATCTGGCTTTTCCTCGCCGGCGACGAGCAGGGCTTCCTCGCCGTCCTGCGCCTCAAGCACGCGATAGCCTTCGCGCTCGAGATTGTAGCGCAGCAGGGTGACCAGGGCGCCTTCGTCCTCGGCGATGAGGACGCTGGGTTTGAGGGTCATGAGCTTTTCCGTGCGTCGTAGTTGATGCTGGTGGTGGATGTCGTGTCCGCCTTGGGCCGGTCGGCGGCGAGATGGCCGCCCGTGACCATGTGATAGACAGTCTCGGCGATGTTGGTCGCGTGGTCGCCGGTGCGTTCGATGTTCTTGGCGATGAAGAGCAGATGCGTGCATAGCCCGATGGTGCGCGGATCCTCCATCATGTAGGTCAGGAGCTCGCGGAAAAGGCTATTGTAGATCTCATCGATCTCGCCGTCGTTGCGCCACACCGCTTCGGCCCCTTCGGCGTTGCGGTCGGAATAAGAATCGAGCACCAGCTTCAGTTGCGACAGCGCGGCGCGGCCCATGCGGGCCAGGCTCTGCGTCAGGCGTAGCGGCGGCTCGCGATTCAGGACCAGCGCGCGCTTGGCGATGTTCTTGGCGAGATCGCCGATGCGCTCGAGCTCGCCCGCGATCTTGATCGAGGCCAGCGTATTGCGCAGGTCCACCGCCATCGGCTGGCGCAGCGCCAGAAGCTTCAGCGCCTGGTCCTCGACCACGGTTTGGAGCTGGTCGACGCGCGGGTCGCCGGCGATGACGGATTCGGCCAGCGCGGAATCGCGCCGCGCGATCGCCTCGATCGCGTCGGCCAGTTGCGCTTCGGCCAGGCCGCCCATCTGGGCCACGCTGGTGGCCAGCGCTTCAAGCTGCTCGCCGAATGCCTTGACGGTATGATCGTTCATGTCGCCTCTATCTGGCGGCGCCTCCGCCATTTTTTTTCGCCGCCGGAACCACATAGGACTGACCTAGCGGCGCCGCACCAAACCTATGCGACGATTTTACGACAGTTCCGTGACACCGGATATAGGCGCGGGAACCGGCGCGCCCACGGTGGGCAGAAACACCGTGAAAGTGCTGCCTTCGCCCGGTTTGCTCTCCACCGTCAGCCGCCCGCCATGGCGGTTGGCGATGTGCTTCACGATTGCCAACCCGAGCCCGGTGCCGCCGCGCTCGCGGCTGCGCTTCACGTCGACGCGATAGAACCGCTCGGTGAGTCGCGGGATCGCCTCGCGCGGGATGCCCTCGCCGTCGTCCTTCACCGACACCGCGATCATCTCGCCCTTGCCGCGCTGGGCCAAGGGATTGGGCACCAGCACGAAATTCACCCAGACATTCCCACCCTGGCGGCCATATTTGATGGCGTTGTGGATCAGGTTCTGGAAGAGCTGGATCAGCTCGTCCCGCTCGCCGCGCACCTTGGGCAGCGCCGCGCCATCGGCCACCGTCACCGTCACGTCCTCGGTGATGGCGAGGCCCTGCATCGCGGCCGCCGCGTTGCGCGCCACCGCCGCGATGTCGACCAGGCCCGACGGCGGCACATGCTCGTTCAATTCGATGCGGGTGAGCGACAACAGATCGTCGATCAGCCGGCGCATGCGGCCCGCCTCCTGGCTCATGATGCCCAGGAACTGCTCGCGCGCGCCTTCGTCATCCTTGGCGTGACCCCTCAGCGTGTCGATGAAGCCCGACAGCGCGGCCAGCGGCGTGCGCAATTCATGGCTCGCATTGGCGATGAAATCGGCGCGCGCCTCTTCCGCCCGGATCACGGAGGTGACGTCGTGCAGCAGCAGCGCGGTCAGGCGGGGCTCCTGCTCCATGCGCGTGGCATAGGCCTGGTAGTGCCGCTCCACCGGAACGGGGATGACGAAATCGACCGAGGCCGGCTCGCCCGTCGCCACCGTGCGCTCAATGGCGTTCAGCACCGCGGGCATGCGCAGCACCGCCGAGATCGGCTTGCGCTGCGGATCGGTGCCGACGGCCTGCGCCATGGGCTTGTTGGCGAAGATCACCCGCCCTCCGGCATCGAGCAGCAGCAGCGGATCGGGCAGGCGCTGGAACAACTCGCGCGCCTGGGGCGGCAGCATGTCGACCGCGCCGTAATGCGTCGTGGACTCGATCTGGCCATGCATCTGGCGGCCCGCGAAATTGGCGACGAGGAGCGCCAGCGCCAGGCCGCCGCCGACCAGCCAGGGGCCGTGGGGGACGCGCGACGTCATCAGCAAGGCGCCACCGGCCAGCCCCAGGGTAAGGCCCCAGAAACCCGCGCGCACCGCACTCCAATTCGTCGAACGCCTGGCCATTGCCCCTGCGGAAACAGATTCGTGTCCGCATCTTAAGCAAGACCGGCGGCCTCGTGAGACCTGTCGTCAAAACTTCATGAGTTGACGCGGACCCGCGCCCCATACCACATTTTCCAACCAGCCCGCCATCAGAGCGGCGCTCCAGGGAAGGAACCCAATGTCGGATGTTGGCGTAGCGCGGGAGATGCGAAGCTTCCGCACCAAGATGTTCTACGGCATCGGCTCTGTCGCCTTCGGCATCAAGGACAACGGATTCCAGACGATCCTCCTGCCGTTCTACCAATTGGTGCTGCATCTTCCCTCCCAACTCGTCGGCCTCGCCATCGCCATCGCCTTTCTGTTCGACGCCCTGCTCGATCCCATCGTGGGGCAGTTCTCGGACAATCTTCATTCGCGCTGGGGCCGGCGCCATCCGCTGATGTACGCCTCCGCGATTCCGGTCGCGGTCTCCTATCTCTTGTTGTGGAATCCGCCGCATTGGTCGAACGGCGCGATGTTCGTCTATCTCATCGTGGTCGCGGTCATCGTGCGCACCTTCATCACCTTCTTCGAGATCCCGAACTCCGCGCTGGTGGCGGAGCTCACGCCCGACTACGACCAGCGCACTTCGTTCCTCAGCTTTCGCATCCTGTTCGGCTGGTTCGGCGGCCTGGGCATGCTTGCGCTCGCCTACTTCGTCTTTCTCGTGCCGACCAAGGCCCAGCCCATCGGCCAACTCAACGAGGCGGGCTATGGCCGTTACGGAACCACCTCCGCCATCGTGATGTTCGCGGTGATCATCATCTCATCGCTGGGCACGCACCGCTTCATCAAATGGCTGCGCCAGCCGCCGAAGCGCAAAATGACGGTCTGGCAATATGCGCGCGAGATGCTATCGACCCTGAACAACCGCGCCTTCGGCATCCTGATGCTCGCCATCGTGATCCTGAACCTGGCCACGGGCCTCGTCTTCGCCCTCAACTACTACGTCGTGTCGTTCTTCTGGCTGCTCAACACAAAGCAGATCGGGCTTCTCACGCTTGCCGGTTTCGTGATGGCGTTCTTCGCTTTCCTGATCGGCCCGCCAGTGTCGCGGATGTTCGGCAAGGTGCGCGGCACGCTGATCCTGTTCGCGGTGGGCTTCGTCATCGCCAACACGCCCTTCGTCCTTGGCCTCATGGGCATCTATTTCCATGCCGGCATGCCGAACCTCATCTGGATCCTGCTTGGCTTCGCCGTCGCATCGGGCTCGCTCACCATCGCCGCCTCCATCCTGGTAACGGCGATGATCGGCGACGTCGTCGAGGAAAGCGAACTCAAGACCGGCCGCCGCAACGAAGGCCTGTTCTTCGCCGGCAACTCGCTGCTCGCCAAGGCGGTCACGGGGCTCGGCGTCTTTGCCTCGGGCGTGCTGCTGTGGCTTTCCGGATTCCCGACCGCGGCCGTTCCGGGCAAGGTCGATCCGGCGATCGTGCATCATTTCGCGGTCAACTATCTGCTGGTGACCAGCGCGCTCTACATCATCGGCATGATCATCCTCAGCTTCTTCCCCATCACCCGCGACACCCATAACGAGAACCTGCGCCGCCTCGCGGCCGATTTCGCCCAAGCCAACGAGCCCGTGGCGCTGGCGGAAATCCGCGATTCGGAGGCTTAAAACCGCCCGCCCGATCCGCTAGGTTGCGTCCATGGACAGCATGGGCTCACAGCCGGGCGCGACGGGGCGTTACGCGCGCAAGAAGGAAGCGATCATCGCGGCCGCCGCCGGGATCATCAACCGGCGCGGCGTGAAGGGCATGACGCTCGCCGACGTGGCGGCCAGCGTCGATCTCATCACGACTTCCGTCACCTATTATTTCAAGAAGAAGGAAGACCTCGCGGTCGCCTGCTTCCTCGCCTCGATCGAGCGCTTCGACACGCTGATCTCCGCCTCGCTGGGCGCGCACGATCCACGCGAGCGGCTGCACCGCTTCCTCGTGCTCTATCTGGAGCTCAACAAGCGCATCCGCCAGGGCGAGGACGCGCCGATGGCGATGTTCAACGACATCCGCGCGCTGAAGGAGCCGCACCTCTCCCGCGTCACCGAGCCCTACAACGATCTCTTCCGCAAGGTGCGCACCTTGTGGGACGGCGCGCCCGGCATCGAGCGCAAGATGGCGACCGCGCGCACCCATGTGCTCATGGAGCAGATCTTCTGGTCCGTCACCTGGCTCGCGCGCTACGACGTCGAGGACTATCCGCGCATCGCCGAGCGCATGTTCGACATCCTTTCCAACGGGCTCGCGCTCGAGGGTGCGGCCTGGGCGCCGCAACCGGTCGCGGGGTTTGCGCCGTCATCCGATAGCGCGCGCGAGACCTTCCTCGTCGCGGCGACGCGGCTGATCAACGCCAGCGGCTATCGCGGCGCGTCGGTCGAGAAGATCTCGGCCCAGCTCAACGTCACCAAAGGCTCGTTCTATCATCACAACGAGCACAAGGACGATCTCGTCGTCGCCTGCTTCGACCGCAGCTTCGACATCATGAAGCGCGTGCAGTCCGCGGCGATGAAACAGCCGGGCGATCATTGGGACCGCCTTGCCTCGGCGGCCGCGGCGCTGGCGCAATACCAGGTGTCCGAAGCCGGGCCGCTTCTGCGCACCTCGGCGATCAGCGCCCTGCCGGAGCCGATCCGCGCCGATATGCTCGGCCAATGGAGCCGCATCTCCGACCGCTTCTCCGCCATGATCTCCGACGGCATCGCCGAAGCCTCGTTGCGCCCGGTCGATCCGGTGATCGCGGCCCAACTCCTCAACGCCACGCTCAACGCCGCCGCCTCGCTGATGAACGTCGTCAGCGGCGCCGCCCGCGATGAAGCCGCCAGCCTCTACGCCAAGCCGATGCTGATGGGGCTTTTTTCAAAATGATGTCGCGCGCGGAATTCGGGTGCGGCGCGGACACAATACGCCCCTGAACGGAATCGGCGTTTTTTCGAATTGCGTTTGTACGCCCGGCTTAGGCCCAATCTAACGACGACCCGCGTTGGGGCGGACGGAGGATGGCGATGCTGTCGCTATCGGAAGTCGAGTTTGGTCATGGCTGTTCTCCTGTGCACGCACCCCTCCCGTGTCATGGCCTGCGAATGCAGGCCACCCAGGTGAGGCGGGCGCCGTTGGTGACGATTTATGTTTGTGTCTCTGCATCTCTGCGGCTCTGCGTGCAAAAAACTGGTTTCACGCAGAGCCGCAGAGACGCAGAGGGCTTTCCCCCAAAACGCGCAGCATTGTGCAGAACCGACCTGGGTGGCCTGCAGCCGCAGGCCATGACACCGGAGGTGGATGGGGCAGCGGTGCGCGCAAGGCGCAGATTGGGGAATACCGACAACCTAGGGGTGCAGCGTCACCCTGTCAAGGCGATGGTGGGGAAAATCGAAAAGAATCCGGGAACTTTGTGCAGACGCACGAATCATATAAATATTACAATGACTTACCAGGGTGTTGTCCGATATCGTTGGATTTTGTCGAGACAATTCAAGGCTGTAGCTGTGGCCTCACACGAAGAGCACCCATTGCCTCCACGCCACATTGGGCTTTCCAGGCGCTTATGACCTCGGACGTCCGGTATGTGTGGGGCTGCTCTCCCACCGCGGCGATTCCGCTTAGCCCGATCTGGAAGCTATAGCCATAGCCGGCGCCGTCGGTTTTGGCGTAGCGCAGCGCCGCGAAGCGCCGCGAAGCGCCGCGAAGCGCAGGACCGTCGCGCCCTCCGCTTCCTGGACTCGATATTCGATGTGGAACTGCTTCCCGTCATCCGGCTTTTGAACGTTCCCGCTCATTTCCACATCGTAGGTTCCCGGCGTGGGCTTCTTCACGTCCTCCACACCGGTCTTCACATCGTCGATTCCCGGAACGGACTGCAGCACGCGCGTCATGCACGCCAGGTCCTTGCGCAGCTCCGGCGGCATGTCCGACATGTCGGCGGACGCTTGCGAAGCCGCGAGCAACGCGGCGGCGAGGAGAAGGCGCTTCACCTCGCGAAGATCTTCTTCAATTCCGTTTTCAGGATCTTGCCGTTGGCGTTGCGCGGCAGGGTCTCGGGCCAGAACACCACCTTCACCGGGACCTTGAACGCGGCCAGCTTGCCGGCGACGAATTGGCGGAGCTCGTCTTCCGTGGTGTGCATGCCGGGCTTGAGATGCACCACCGCGCCGGGCTCCTCGCCCAGCGTCTTGTGCGGGACGGCGACGAGGGCGGCGTCCATCACGGCGGGATGCTCGTACAAGACGTTCTCGACCTCGATGCAGTAGATGTTCTCTCCGCCGCGGATCAGCATGTCCTTGGCGCGGTCGATGATGAAGCAGAAGCCTTCCGCGTCGATGCGCGCGAGGTCGCCGGTCTTCACCCAGCCTTCGGTGAAGGCGCCTTCGCTCGCCTCGGGCTTGTTCCAGTAGCATTTGACGATGTTGGGGCCCCGCGCCCACAGCTCGCCGACCTCGCCGGTCTGCAATTCCTTCGTGCCTTCGAGGTTCATGATCTTGATGTCGCAGACCGGCACGGCGGGACCGCAACTATCCGGACGGTTCTCGTAGTCCTCCGCCGAATGCGTGGTGCAGGTGGCGGATGTCTCCGTCATGCCCCAGCCGTTGCCGGGCAGGGATTTGGGGAAGGTCTCGACGATCTTCTTCACCAGCTCCGGCGCCGACGGCGCGCCGCCATAGGCGACGCTTTCGAGGCTGGACAGATCGTATTTGTGGCGGTTGGGATGCTCGATCAATTGCCAGGCGATGGTCGGCACGCCGCCGGCGCCGTTGACCTTCTCGCGCTCGATCAGCTGCATCGCCAGCTCGACATCCCATTTGCGCATGAGCACGATCTTGGCGCCCGCCGCGATGGTCGGGTTCATCACCGCGAAGCAGCCGGTGGCGTGGAAGAACGGCACGGAGAGAAGCGTGCAGCGCTGCGGATCGTCGGGATTGGCCACGGGCGGCGCTTCGCCCCGGCGCAGGAAGTTGCGCGCGCTCGCGGCGGCCGAGGCCATGATGTTGGACAGCATGTTGCGATGGGTGCCGAGCGCGCCCTTGGGCTTTCCCGTGGTGCCGGAGGTGTAGAGGATCGTCGCATCGTCATCCGCGCCGAGATCGAGCGCGGGCAGCGGCGCATCGGGCAGCTTCATCCAGTCGTTGACGGGGCCCAGCACGTCCTCGATGCGCGCGACGATGGGGTTCGGCAGTTCGTCGGCATAGCGGCTGACATAGATGCGCTTGAGGTCGGGGCAATTGACGACATGCTCGGCGATGCGCTCCAGCCGCTCGGCATCGACGAACGCGAACTTGGTCCCGGAATCGACGAGGCCATATTCGAGCTCCGGCCCCGTCCACCACGCGTTGAGCGGCGTGACGATAGCGCCGGCGATCTGTGCGCCATAGAAGATCGCGGGCCATTCGGGGAGGTTGCGCATGATCAGCGCGACGCGGTCGCCCTTCTTGAGGCCCTGCCTTATCAGTTCGTTCGCGACGGCGACGCTGGCCCGGTAGAAGCTCTCATAGGTCGCGCGGTCGTTCTCATAGACCAGGAAGTCCTTGGGCCCATGCGCCGCGCGCGCCGCCACGAGCAGTTCGCGCAAGGTCGGCGGCAGGTTCTTCCACACGCGGGTCCTGACGCCGCGGATGACGGCCTCGTCTATCTCCAGCGGCGTGCCGGGGGCGGTGAGCATCGCATGCGCCTGCGCGATCGACATCGCCGGCCAGCCGGCCTTGGGGGTGTAGTGGGGGTTCGACATGAGCGTTTCCGGTGTTGCTATAGCTGTTGGCCGAAGCCTAGCAGAAACACCGGCGCGCCCCGCAATGCGGCCTGAACCACCTCCCCCTTGCGGGGAGGCTTCAATGCGATCGCCGCGCCGCGCGGAACGAGACCAGGCGGCTCTTGCCCTCGTCCCATAGCGCCAGGCGGGCGCAGCGGATGCTTTCCCACAGCGACACGCGCGAGGCGGCCGCCAGGCGCGCCTGGTCGCGCAGCACTTGCGGCAGGCGGTAGTAGGGAATGCGGGCGTGCAGGTGATGGACGTGGTGCATGCCGATATTGGCGGTGAGCCAGCGCAACGCGCCCGGCAGCACATAATAGGAGCTGCCGCGCAGGGCGGCGTCGGTCGGGTTCCAGGCCGGGTCGCCGGCCCAGAACGTGTCGTCGAACTGGTGCTGGACGAAGAACAGCCACACGCCGATGGAGCCGGCGATGAGCGTGATCGGCACCTGGGTGAGGAGGAAGGTCTTCCAGCCCACCGCCCATATCACCGCCACCACCACGGCGGCGATGGACAGATTGGTCGTCATCGGGCTGATCCAGGCGCGCCAATGGGCGATGGTGGGGCCGAGCGGCAGGCGATGGCGCAGCACGAACATGTAGATCGGCCCGAGTCCGAACAGCACCAGCGGATTGCGGTAGAGCCGGTAGCGCAGCCGGCCGAGCAGCGGCAGCGCCTGGTATTCGCGCACCGTCATGGTGTCGAGATCGCCGATGCCGCGCTTGTCGAGATTGCCGGAGGTGCCGTGATGGATCGCATGGGCGCGCTTCCAGGCGTCGTAAGGCGTGAGCGTCAAGACGCCGATGATCCGGCCGACCCAGTCGTTGGTCGCGCGGCGGCGGAAGAAGGAGCCGTGGCCGCAATCATGCTGGATCATGAACAACCGAACAAGGAACCCGCCGGCGGGCGCCGCGAGGAGGAAGGAGATCCAGCCATGGCCGAACTCCCACGCCGCCCAGGACGCCAGCCACAGCGCCACGAAAGGCGCGGCGGTCACGACGAGTTCAAGGATGCTGCGGCGCACGCTGGGATCGCGATAGCGGTTGAGGATGCCGATCCACTCCGCCGCGGACGGCTCAGCCGAAGCCGGTTCAATCTGGGACAAGGACACGCCCTTACAGGATAACGTTACGCCCGGGGCGATGCTTAGCCTATTTCGCAGGAGAAAGCGAAGCGGCGCACGCGCCCGGCACGCGGATGTGAAGCGACGCATCCTTTACCTCCCCCACTTGCGGGGAGGTCGAAACGCGAAGCGTTTCGGGTGGGGGCTCTCTTCGCCCGTGCCGTCCCCCACCCGAAAAATGCGGAACGCATTTTTCGACCTCCCCGCAAGGGGGAGGTCGATGCTTATTACAGCGCGTCTATCCCCTCGGCGTAGGCACGCCACTCTTCCTTCAGCATCTCCGCGATGTCCGGATAGCGGTCCTTCGCGGCCTCGCGCACTTTGGGCAGGTGGTAGGACGGGAACAGATCGTTGTCCGGCTTGAAGTCGCGCAGGACCTGTTTGGCGACGGTGATCTTGTGGACCTCCGTCGGGCCATCGGCGATGCCCATGACCATCGCGCCGATCAGCATGCCGGTAAACGGCATCTCGTTCGACACGCCGAGCGCGCCGTGGATGTGCATCGCCTTGCTGGCGATGTCGGCATAGACCTTCGGCATCGCGACCTTCACGGCGGCGATGTCCTTGCGCACCTTGCGATAGTCCTTGTATTTGTCGATCTTCCAGGCCGTCTGCAGCACCAGCAGGCGGAACATCTCGAGCTGGATCCACGAATCCGCGATCTGCTCCTGCACCATCTGGTAATCGGCGATCTTGCCGCCGCCCCGTGTGGTGCGCGACACCGCACGCCGGCACATCAGATCCAGCGCCTTCTTGCACTGGCCGACGGTGCGCATGGCGTGATGCACGCGTCCGCCGCCCAAACGGGTTTGCCCGATGACGAAAGCCTCGCCGCGCGGGCCGAGCAGCGCGTCATACGGCACGCGCACATCGGTGTAGCGCATATAGCCTTCCGAGCCGCGGCCCGAACGTTCCGTGCCAACGCCGACATAGCGGATCACCTCCACGCCCGGCGTCTTCCGTGGGATGAGGAACATGCTCATGCGGCGATAGGGATCCTTGTTGTCCGGATCGGTGACGGCATAGACGACCAGCACTTCCGCATTGCGCGCGCCGGAGGTGAACCATTTCTCGCCATTGATCACCCATTCGTTGCCGGAGAGCTCGGCGCGTGTGGTGAAGGCGAGCGGATCGGAACCGCCTTGCGGCTCCGTCATCGAATAGCCTGACGTGATCTCGTTGTTCAGCAGCGGCCAGAGATAATCCTTCTTCTGCTGCTCGGTGCCGTAATGCGCGATGATCTCCGCATTGCCGGTGTCCGGCGCCTGGCAGCCGAACACGACGGGGGCGAGACCTACGCGTCCCAGCCGCTCATTGATCAGCGCAAGCTTGATCTGGCCATAGCCCTGCCCGCCCAGCTCGGGCCCGAGGTGACACGCCCACAGGCCCTGATCTTTCACCTTCTGCTGCAGCGGGCGGACGGTCTTCTGATAGGTCTTGGACTTCACCCCACCCAGCCCCACGCCCAACTGCGTCAGCGGCTCGACCTCGTTGTCGATGAACTCATCGATCCAATCGAGCTTCTTTTGAAACTCCGGATCGGTCTCGAAATCCCAGGCCATGGGGGTGCTTCCTCTATGTGATCGGGGACAGGTTAGCGGGGTGTTCGCCCGGTTTCAAATATTCGGTATGTTCCTCTGCACCTCCCCACAAGGGGGAAGGTGCAAAAGATTGGGGCGTCCCATTTCCCGCATGCCGAGAACAAACTCGGCGTCAGAGAAAATCGAGCTTCAATCCTTTTCTTCGGTGTGCTTGCATAGATCATTGGTGGCGGCAGGGAGAAAAGAAATGAAACACTGGAAGTCATATTCGACAGCAGTTGCGACCGCACTCTTAGTATCGGGATGCGGCGAGAACGATCAGATCACCGGAAAATGGGCAGGAGGCGAAGGTGCCCAAATCGGTCAAGTCGAATTCCTGAGCAATGGATCTTGCCTCATGCCCAGCAAGGGAGTGGCTCCGTCATGTACATGGCAGGTCTTAGATGACAGCCGAATTGTCATGCGCCAATCCATTTACGGCTCAACATTTACGTTCATGGGCCACAAGGATGGCGAAAATTTGATCTTTCACGCGCCGGACGGAACCACTATGGCGCCCCTCCATCGCGGATAGGTAGGATACTCAGAAGAAATTGTGCAACATTCGCCGACCGCCATCTGGGAGAACCACCATGACCAAACCGGAATCCGTGGGCCTGTCGGCCGCGCGCCTGAAGACACTCGACCGGGTGATGACCGAGCGTTACGTCGAGAGCGGGCTGCTCCCCGGCATCCTCACCCAGGTCTGCCGCAAGGGCGAGGTCGTGCATACGGGGATGTCCGGCGTGATGGACATCGAGCGCGCCAAGAAGATGCGCGAGGACGCGATCTTCCGCATCTATTCCATGACCAAGCCGATCACGGCGGTGGCGCTGATGATGCTGGCGGAGGAAGGCCGGCTTGGCCTCGACGACGACGTCCACACGCATATCCCGTCGTGGAAGAACCTGCGCGTCTACCAGAGCGGCATGCCGAGCCTGGTGGCGAACACCGCGGGACAGTTCATCACCGGTGCGTCCGCGCGACGGATGAAGGTGATCGATCTCGTCACCCACACCTCGGGCCTCACCTATGGCTTCATGAACCGCACCACGGTGGACGCGGAATATCGCCGCCAGAAGGTCGGCGATTTCCAGACGCCGGGCGGGCTCGACGCCTTCATCGCGCAGCTCGCGGAGATTCCGCTCGATTTCTCGCCGGGCGAGCAATGGAACTACTCCGTCTCCATCGATGTGATGGGCTATCTGGTGCAGAAGCTGTCGGGCCAGACCTTCGGCGAGTTCCTGCGCACGCGTCTGTTCGAGCCGCTGAAGATGGCCGACACCGGCTTCTCCGTGCCGGCGAGCAAGATGGAGCGCTTCTGCTCCTGCTACATGCCCGGCAAGGGCGGCAAGCTGGTGATCCAGGACGATGCGGGCAAGTCCACCTATGCCGAACCGCCCAAGCTCGAAAGCGGCGGCGGCGGCCTCGTCTCCACCGCGCAGGACTACATGCGCTTCTGCCGCATGATGGCGAATGGCGGCACGCTCGACGGCGTGCAGATCCTCTCGCCCAAGACGGTGGCGATGTTCGGCATGAACCTGCTGCCGGACAACAAGCTGCTCAGCGACATGTCCGCGGCGCCCGGCTTCAGCGAGGCCGGCTATAACGGCATCGGCTTCTCCATCGGCTGCGGCGTGACGATGGACATCGCCAAGACGCGCATCCCCGGCACGGTCGGCGAGTATTTCTGGGGCGGCGCCGCGTCGACCGCGTTCTGGATCGACCCTAAGGAAGACCTCACCGTCGTCTTCATGACCCAAGTCATGGGCACCGACGCGCGGCTGACGCTCAGGCGCGACCTGCGCACGCTGGTTTATTCAGCGATGACGGAGAGCTGCGCCTGACCGAACCGCGGGAGGAGAAATTCGCGCCCACCACCTCGCGGGGATTTCCCGCCTGGCCGGCGGCGTGGGGTGATCTGTCGACGGCCAACTTCTCCTGACCGTTCCCGTCAGGCATTGACGGCCACTGCCGTTCGACGCCGCAACAGAGCCCGCCAAAATCTTCAGATCGCGAAATAAACGGCCGCTGTCACCCAGACGACAGCGGCCGCTATAGTTGAGCTGTATTGTGCCCACTTCAAGATTGTCAGTCCAAACCGCATTTTGAGGAGGATACTGCCGTGAAAGTGGGTTTGATCTTTATGGCTGGCGCCGCGTGCGCAGCCGTCTTGGCCGTCACCGCTATCGCAAGCCCGGCCCAGCCCCCTATCTCACCCGCGATCGCCAAGGCGGGCCTCGTGTCCTCGCCTTCGCCGCATGCCGAGCCCCGGGCCCATGCCGCCGCTGCGGCCGGCTGCGTCACGCTCCCGAACAAAAACCAACTCTGCGGCGTACAGAGCTCCAGCCAGAATGTGACGGCGTTTTGGGGCATTCCCTATGCCTATGTCCCGCCGACGCGCTGGCAACCCTCCAGCCTCATCACGAATCCCGCCGGCGGGACCGCGGCGCAACCCGGCAAGATGTGCCCGCAGGCGCCGTACAATCCGGCGACGATGGACGAGAACTGTCTCTCGCTCAATATCTGGTCGGTGCTGAATTCGTCGACTTTCGGCAACATGTCGGTGCTCGTCTTCATCCATGGCGGCGCCTTCGTCAGCGGGTCGGGATCGGACGCGCTCTATGACGGCAGCCGGCTTGCCACCGGCGGCAGCGGCGTGGTCGTCGTGACCCTCAACTACCGTCTGGGCGCGCTGGGCTTCCTGACCAGCACCGATCAGGGCGTGACGTCTCTGGGCAATCTCGGCCTCGCCGATCAGCAGAACGCGCTCCTATGGGTCAAGGCCAACATCCGCGCCTTCGGCGGCGATCCCAACCGCGTCACGATCGTGGGCGAGAGCGCCGGCGCCATGTCCGTCGGCCTGCACACCTTTTCCGTCCCCTCGAGCAAGGGCCTGTTCTCGAAGGCGATCATGGAAAGCAACCCGATGGGCGAATACTACCTGACCAACACCAACGCAACGACGGTGGGCAACCACTTCATCGACTATCTCTGCTCCAACCCCACCGGCAGCGGCAACAACTCTGGCGCCACCTGCACCGGGAACTGGACGATCGGCATCTCGACAAGCGCCATCGTCGCCGCGCAAACCAACTTCCTCACATCGGACGGATCCGACATCAAGAGCGGCTATATCGGCATACGCTCGCTCCCGTGGCAGCCGCATCTCGGCGGCGCCAACATGCCGATCACGGTGACGGCGCAGCCTTATCTGGGATTCCAACCCGGCACCGACAGCACCGTACCGGTCGGGATCGGCATCAATCAGGACGAGGGCGTGCTGTTCGCCGCCGACCTTGCGATCGTGGAATCGCTCATCAACGGAAAATCCGTCAAGGAAGAGCCTTCGACGCCGACCTACACCGCGATGATCCCCGACGACTTCCCCTCCGGCGACACGTCCGCGATTCTCGGCGCGTATCCGGTCGCGGGCTCGGGACAAAACTACTACAGCGCTGCCGGCGTGGCGTTCTCCAATCTCGTGAACGACTTCATGTTCGGCTGCGGCGGCGAGCAGATCGCCAGCACGGTGACGCAGAACGGCGGAACGGTTTACTTCTACTACTTCACGCAGCCGCCCTTCTTCGACCTCTACAACAAGACCGACGCGCCGCCGTCGGACTTCAACGACAACGGCGCCTGCGCGCCGGGGCAAGACCACGTCTGCCACGGCAGCGAGCTGCCTTACGTGTTCAACAATTTCACCTCCATCGAGAACAATTCGAACGGGAAGTACCAGCCGCAGGACAGCGACCGTGGGCTGGCCACCAAGATGAGCACGGCGTGGTCCAACTTCGCGACCGTGCCCAACAACGGCACGCCGCTTCCGGCGCCGTGGGTCAAGTATTCAGCGAGCACCACCCAGGCGTTCGTGCTGAACGGCTCGTCCTCCGGCTCGGTCGACATCGACACCACGAGGCACTGCACGGCCAATTGGTTCGATCTGCCGGTGCCGCTCTTCACGCCGTAAGGCGGATCGATACACCGGCTGGGCGGCGGAGCGGCTATTTGGGCAGCCGCTCCGCCCGCAACTGCGGCCGCCGCACCTTGCCCGCGTCGTCGCGCAACGGCTCGGTCACGAACTCGATGCTGCGCGGCTGCTTGTAGCGGACGAGACGATCCGCCAGGTGCGCCTCCAGGTCCGCTTCCGTCAATCCCTCGCGCGGTTGCACGATGGCGTGGACGCGGTTGCCGAGGTCGTCATCCGGGATGCCGATGACGCAGGAGGATTGCACCAGCGGATGCTCGTCGATCGCGGCCTCGACCTCGGCGGGATAGACGTTGGCGCCGCCGACCAGGATCATGTCGGTGCGGCGGTCCGCCAGGTAGAGATAGCCGTCCTTGTCGAGCCAGCCGATGTCGCCGATGCTTTCCCAGCCGTCCGGCAGCGCCCGTGCCGCGGCGCCGACATAGCGGTAGGTCGCGGGCTGATCCTGCTTGAGCTTCATGTAGATCTCGCCGGTCTCGCCGCGCGGCAGGATGTTGCCCTGCGGATCGAAGGCCTCGATCTCGCCGCCCAAGGCGATGGTGCCGACGGAGCCGCGATGGGCGAGCCATTCGTGGCCGCTGATGATCGTCGCGGCCACGCCCTCGGTGCCGCCATAAAGCTCCCAGACCACGTCCGGCCCGAGCCAGGCGATCCATTCCTCCTTCAGCCAGGGCGGGCATGGCGCGGCGAGATGCCAAAGCGTCTTGAGCGAGGAGAGATCGTATTTGGCGCGCACCTCCCGCGGCAGCTTCCAGATACGGCTCATCATCGTCGGCACGACATAGATCCAGGTCGCGCGATGCGCCTCGATCAGGCGCAACGTCTCCTCGGCGTCGAATTTCGGCATGATCACCACCGGCGCGCCGATCATCAGCGCCGGGAATACCGTCACGAACGGGCCGTTGTGATAGAGCGGGCCGGGCATCAGCACGATATCGTCCGGCCCGATGCCCCAGAGCGCGCCGCTCGCTTCCGATGCCACGCCCGGCGCGCCGGAGACGATCAGCTTGGGCCGCCCGGTCGAGCCGCCGGAGGTGGGCGCCTTCCAGGCAGGCGAAATCGTGTCGGGAAGATCGCTGTCGTCGCCGGACAGCAATTCGGAAATGGGCGCGACCGGGCGGCCGATGTCGAGCGCGGTGTCGGCGATCACGATTGGCGATTGCGCGAGATCGGCGATGGCCGCCATCTCGATCAGCGGCAGCCGCCAGGAGACGGGCTGTGGGATCGCCCCGATCTTCCACGCCGCGTAGCACGCTTCCACGAAGCCGATGGAATTGGGCAGCGCGATGGTGAGGAAATCGCCGCGGCCCACGCCGCGCGCCATCAGCCCGCGCGCCAGCCGGTTGGTGCGCAGATGCAGGTCGCGCCAGCTTCGCGTCTCGTCCTGGCATTTGAGCGCCCAGGCATCGCCTTTTTTCGCGGCCACCGCCTTCAGCGCGGCGCCGATGGAGGGCGGGTCGGGATTGGGCGTCAGCGACGCGAGCGTGTCGAGGATTCTGTTGGGCATGGACGGCTCCGGATAGCGGTCCGCCATTCTGCGGCCATCGAGCCGCCGCGCCAAGACACCGGGCCGGGGGCGTTACGGGACGGCGCCGGAGCTGCCGTTCTGTCCCAAATGTGATATTCATTGCCTCAATAGCTGAAACCAGGAGCCGGCAGGGGGGCGAAGCGTGGCGGTCACTCTCAAGAACCTGGACCTCAACCTGCTCGTCGTGTTCGACGTCGTCTATGCCAGCCGCAACATCAGCCGCGCGGCCGAGCAATTGGGCATGAGCCAGCCCGCGGTGTCCAACGCGCTGGCGCGGCTGCGCGATCTCTTGGACGATCCCTTGTTCCTGCGCGGCCGGCGCGGCGTCGAGCCCACCATGAAGGCGACGCAGATCGCCCCGACTGTGCGCGAGGCGCTGCAGATGATCAATCAGCAGCTCGCGCCCGCGAGCCTGGATCTCGCCACCTATCGCCGCCATTTCCGCATCATCATGCCGGATCCGTTCGAGCCGATCATGATGCCGCCCGTCCTGCGCGAGATATCCAAGCACGCGCCCAACGTGACGGTCGAGGTGCTGTCGGCGTTCCGCACCGATTTCATCCGCGAGATCCGCGACGGCGTCATCGACCTCGCCTGCCATCTCTTCCCCGCCGCCTCGCCCGACATCGTCACCGAGACGATCTGCGAGACCGATCTGGTGCTGGTCGCCCGCCGTGGCCATCCGCGCATCAAGGGCAAGCTCGATCTGGCCACCTTCGCGAAGCTCGACTTCATCGTGCTGGTGCCGGAACTGCGCGAAATGCTGTCGACGGCGGTGAACCTCTCCGCCCAGGGCGTGAAGCGGCGCGAGGTCTATACCGTCAACAAATTGTGGGCGATGCCGCCGATGATCGAGCGCACCGACCTCGTCGGCATCGTGCCGCGCTGGTTCCACCACGAGATCGCGCGCAATTTCGCCATCGTCGCGCATCCGATGCCGATGAACCTGCCCAGCCAGCATTGCAGCATGACATGGCTTGCGAAGAACCGCCTCGATCCCGGCCACAAATGGCTGCGCGAAAACCTGTCGAACGCCTTCGCCGCGCATCTGAAGAAGCTGACCCGGAAACCGGAACGAAAATAAGGGACGGAGGTTCGCTCCGCCCTTTTAAGGCGTACGTCCCATTGCTGCTCCGCTTGGCTGTTGTCATCGGTTTGAATATCGTCGTGGCTGCCGTGGCATGCGGACCGGCGCTCGAGCCATAGGTCATGCAGTTGGCCGCGGTGCACACCGTCGAGCGGCGGGTGATGTTGCCGACGCCGTCCCAGGTGAAGGCCTGATTGGCGATATCGCCATCGCAGGCGCCGGTGTGGTTGGTCGCGCAGATGTTCGCCACGCCGTCCAGATCAGCGCGCTGGTGGAAGTCCTTGATCGCTTCCGTCGGGCGCTTCGTTCCTATGGCTCACTGTCATGGAGGAAGATGTACTGCGTGATGTCATGGGTACATGTCGTCATCCCGCCCCCGGCGACTGCTCCAAAGCCACGCAACCACTCCGGATAGCGCCAAGCCAAAACCGCCAACAAGCAAAACAAAAAAAGGCCCCAACAGGATAACGACGCCAGTCACAGTATTGGGAATATATCTGAATATCAGAATTTCCCACACGAACGAGAGAGACGCCAGCACGACGCCACCCACAATCGCGGCCATTTGCCATTTGTGCGGACGAGATCGTGCTTGAACGATTTTCTCTTCTTCACGACCGCCTCTGAATTGGCGGCCGATATAGCTGTAGACATAAAATATTGTTGCAACACCTAACAATGAGAGCCCCAATGAAAAATATTGGACGCTATGAAACCTTTGCCAAATCCATGCCGCCGGCAGCGCACATATGGCGTAAGCAAGAAACCACAGTAGCCATCTCGGTAGGCGACCCAATATAATTCTCCCGAACGGTTCTTCTAGTCACCATCGCATTTTGGCGCATTGGAACATATCGGCCGTCTTGTTTCCAAGCGTCGCTGCGATATCCGGGTCCGTGGGTCCGCTTGGCGGAAGCATATCGCCGGCCGCGCGATTGTAAGTATCGATGATCGCCGGTCGCGGGTCACCCATAAAGTACAGCCCAATTGCTCCGGCGGTGGTGGTGCTGGTCCCTATCAACGAAGAGGTCTTGAAGAACGCCACACCCGTCGCGCCATCTAGTGTCCTGAACCAGAAGTTCGCATGATTTTGTTGCGGCTGGCAGGGCAGTTGTAGACGCAGAATCGCTCGATGGATGCAAGGATATCGTCAGCGGACTTTGTCCACCGGAAGGGTTTTGGATTGTCATTGTGGCATG
>DASXCJ010000025.1:0-124670 GCA_036491175.1 Rhizomicrobium sp. | reverse complement strand
GGTCAGGCTTCCCTCAAGGTCAGCCTGTCTTGCGCGCCGGCCTGCGCCGCCCAATAGTCCGGCCGCGCCGCGGCGGCGCCGCGGAGAACTTGCATGACCGTCAGCCTGAAACCCGCGCCCCTGGCCTTGGCCCTCGCCCTGGTGTGGAGCAGCAGCGGGCATGCCCAAGGCGGCCAGACCTACACCCTCACGCCGAGCGCCTCGAAGGTTGCCTGGGGCAACTACGACGCCGCCGCCAAGCCGGCGCTGACCATCCGGTCCGGCGACACCGTGGTGGTCCAGACGCTCCTGACCAACAGCCCGACCGGCCTGGAGCGCAACGGCGTGCCGCCCGACCAGGTCGAGGCGACCCTGCGCGACGTCTACGCCAATGTGCCGGCCGCGGCGCGCGGGCCCGGCGGCCATATCCTGACCGGTCCGATCGCCATCGAAGGCGCCGAGCCCGGGGATACGCTGGAGATCCGCATCCTCAAGATCGATCTGGCGATCCCCTACGCCTACAACGGATTCCGCTATGGGGCGGGCATCCTCTCCGACGACTTCCCCTATGCGCGGACCAAGATCATCCCGCTCGACCGGACCCGGATGACCGCCGACTTCGCGCCGGGCGTGACCCTTCCGCTGCATCCGTTCTTCGGCAGCATGGGCGTCGCCCCGCCGGCCGCCATCGGCCGCTACGACTCGACCCCGCCGACCTTCATCGGCGGCAACATGGACAACAAGGAGCTGGTGCAGGGCGCGACGCTCTACCTGCCGGTGTTCGTCAAGGGCGCCCTGTTCGAGGTCGGCGACGGCCATGCGGGCCAGGGCAACGGCGAGGTGGACGTCACGGCGATGGAGACCTCGCTCGCCGGCACGCTCGAATTCGTCGTCCACAAGGACATGCGAATCGCCTATCCGCGCGCGGAGACGCCGACGCATTACATCGCCATGGGCTTCGACGACGATCTCTCCATCGCCGCCCACAAGGCCGTGCGCGAGATGGTCGATTTCCTGGTCAATACAAAGCATATGAGCCGTGACGACGCTTACATGCTGGTCAGCGTGGCGGGCGACCTCGACGTGACGGAAGTGGTGGACCGCAACAAGGGCATGCACGTGATGCTGCCCAAAACGATCTTCAAATAGGGGCGCGCTATTTTTCCAGCGTCATGTCGAGCGTGACCGCGCCCGGATATTCCCACATCGCGCCCGACGCGGCGTCGACGGCGGCTTCCGGGAGCGAGAGGAACGAAGGGTCTTTGGCCTGGCTGTTGTAATGGGAGCGGGCCGCCTTGAAGGTCCTGACGGCGGGATAAAAGCCGGGCTTCGTGCATTTGACGGTGAGGTCG
Organism: Rhizomicrobium sp.; assembly: GCA_036491175.1. Classification (GTDB taxonomy): domain Bacteria; phylum Pseudomonadota; class Alphaproteobacteria; order Micropepsales; family Micropepsaceae; genus Rhizomicrobium. The sequence continues at coordinate 123,339 of DASXCJ010000025.1, read as the reverse complement.
CTGTGGCTCCTGCCGATCTTGATGGTCGCCGGCGTCGTGAGGCTCCGCTCCCCGTCCGCATTGGAGACGGTGCAGGCAGCGCCGTCGGCGCCCGTCGTCGTGACGCTGAGTCCTGCGTCGTCCCAACCTCGACAGTGGCGCAACCGCCGAGCAGTGTGATGGCGGCAAGAGCCGATACAACCCTCATCATTCTTTCGCCTCCGCCACCGTCGCCTTCACCAGCACGTCGAGCGCATCGACGATGGGCGCGGTCACACCGTCCGGCGCGCCCAGCACCGACAGCTCCGTGCAGGCGATGAGATAGGCGTCGCAATCGAGCGCGCCGGCGATGCGCTCATAGTCCTTGCGATGCGCATCGGTGACGCGGCCCGCCTTCACGGCGCGGATGATCTCCAGCACGGGCGCATCGTCATGCGGGAACACGGCCTCTTTCCCCGCCGCGCGCAGCCCGGCTTCGTAGAGACCGACCTTGCGCACCGCCGGCGACGCCAGCATGCCGATGCGCGTTCCCGGCACGGCGGCGACGGCGAGCGCCACCATATCGAGCACGGGGATCGATACGGAATCGGCAATGCTCGGTCGATAGTAGTGCGCGGTGTTGCAGGGGATGGCGAGGAAATCCGCGCCCTGCTTCTCCAAGCCTTGCGCCATCGCGATCAGGACCGGCAGCGGGTCTTCGCCCGCGCCGTCGATGATCGCGGCGATGCGCGAGGGGATCTTCGGGTTGTTGTCGACCAGGACGTGGATGTGATCCTGGTCGTCATTCGCGGGTGTCGCGGCGATGATGCGGCGAAGGAAATCCGCCGTGGCTTGCGGCCCCATCCCGCCGATCACGCCTGCGATCTTGCCGGTCACAGCCCGAACGCGTCCGGATAGGCGAACAAACCCGCCGAGCCGCCCGTGTGCAGGAAGACGATATCGCTGTCCTCGGCGAAATGGCCCTTGCGGATGAGGTCGATGAAGCCGTCCATGCCTTTGCCGGTGTAGACGGGATCGAGCAGGATGCCCTCCATCCGCGCCACCAGCTTCACCGCCTCGGCCATGCCCGGTGTCGGCAACCCATAACCAGGACCGACATAATCCGAATTGGCGACGATATGCTCGCGCTTGACGATGCCGGGCACGCCCAGATGCTCGGCGGTGCGTTGCGCGAGATCGAACACGGCCTGTTCCTGCTTGGGCTTGGGCGCGCGCACGCTGATGCCGAGCACGGGAATGCCCGCGTTGATCGCGACCATTCCCGCGACGAAACCGGCCTGGGTGCCGGCGCTGCCGGTGGCGTGGACGACATGGTCGATCTTCAGCCCGCGCTCATTGGCCTGATACACCAGTTCCAGCGCGCAATTGGCGTAGCCCAACGCGCCGACCGGGTTCGAGCCGCCGCCGGGAATGACATAGGGCTTCTTGCCCTTGGCGCCGAGGTCGGCGGCGAGCGCTCCCATCTCCGCATTCATGTCCGTCCCGCTCGCGCGCCTGGAGATCGACGCGCCGTGCAGCTCGTCGAGCAGCACGTTTCCGTTCCGGGTGTATTCCGGAGTCTGAAAGCCGGTGCGGTCTTCGAGCAGGATATGGCATTCCAGGCCGAAGCGCGCGGCGGCGGCCGCCGTCTGTCGCGCATGGTTCGACTGGGTCGCGCCTTGCGTGATGACCGTGTCGCAGCCCTTGGCGAGCGCGTCGCCGATCAGGAATTCGAGCTTGCGGGTCTTGTTGCCGCCGCTCGACAGGCCGGTGCAGTCGTCGCGTTTGATCCAAAGCCGCGGGGCCTTGGAATCTTTGGCCAGATGCTTCGTCAGCCGCTCCATCGGTTCGAGCGGCGTGGGCAGATGGGCGAAATGACGGCGGGGGTAGCGCGACAGATGCACGAGCCTGACCTGATGTTGGAATCCGAGTGCCGGAGTTTCCCGATTCCGCCCGGCGCGGCAAGGCGCAATCGGCACGATCCAGCGGCATGTCTAGATGTGGTGTAGATCGCCGTCTATTGTGGTTTGTTTTGACGAATACAACAAATTTTCGCAAAAAAATGAATGACGCGGAGTCATCGCGAAATGGAAATCTTGCACAACCAGCGACATTTCTGTGGAAAACTTTCGAAATAAACTTCTCGCAATCTTGTATACAAATCAAAGACCGGTTTCTTCTTTCCCATCATTTGGCATTCATGAATGTCTAGTACATCGTCATTTCAGTCCCACGGGCGAAGGAGGAGCGCATGCCGGTCGCGGTCAGCTATCCTGGCGTATATGTCGAAGAGATTCCCAGCGGCGTGCGAACCATCACCGGTGTCGCGACGTCGATCGCCGCGTTCGTCGATTTCTTCCCGCAAGGGCCCACGGGCTCGAGCAATGCGGTGCAGATCTTCAGCTACGCGGATTTCCAGCGCGGCTTCGGCGGGCTCAGCGCGAGCAGCGAGGCGAGCTACGCGATCCAGCAGTTCTTCCTGAATGGCGGCAGTACGGCGTTCGTGATCCGCGTCGTCTCGAACGGCGCGAAGGCCACGGTCGATATCGACAATAGCGGCGCCACCAAGGTCCTCACCGCGACGGCGAAGAACGCGGGCGCCTATGGCGACACGATCCGGGTCGACATCGACTACGCGACCGCCAGTCCCACGACGACCTTCAACCTGACCGTCACGCAATACGACTCGCCCGCCGGCACGAATGTCGTCGCATCCGAGAAATTCCTCAATCTCGTGGTGGACGGCGCCCAGCCCAACGACGCGGCCAAGACCGTGACGGCCGGCTCGCAGCTCATCGACCTCGCCGAGACGGCGGGCTCCATGCCGCTGCCGAGCGGAACGGCGAGCGCCGCCCTGCCGGCGACCTATCCCACCTTCACTGCCGGCACGACGGACGTCTGGCTCGGCGACAAGACGACCGCGACGAGCGGGGTGAAAGTCGGCACGATCACCGTGCCCACCGCGACGCCGGCGAACTATCCCGATCTCGCGGCGATGATGCAGAGTCAACTGCGCAAGATCATGACCGGGACGAAGTTCGCGATGCCGAACGCGACCGTGTCGGTTGTCGGCGGACCGATCTCGCCGCAATTCATGATCGTCAAGGCCAATGCCGGCGAGCCCAGCACGTTCATCAACTTCGTCGACGGCTCCGGCTCGATCCAGACGAACCTCAAATTCGCCCCGGGGCCGCAGCAATTCGCGCTCGACAGCGGCAGCGACGGCGACACCGACTGGGCGAGCGAGGGCGCCGCCATGGCCACCGCCATCATCGGCGACCAAAGCAAGAAGACGGGCATGTATGCCCTGCTCGACGTCGACGAGTTCAACATCCTGTGCATCCCCGCGACGATGAAGATGGGCGACAGCGACGCCTTCCAGGTGGCCACCGACGCCACCGCGCTCTGCACCCAGCGCCGCGCCATGTATATCCTCGACACGCCGCAAAAGGACGCCACGCGCGACACGCCCACCGCGATGATGAACTGGCTGGGCAATTACGACTCCCTGCGCTCGGCGAATTCCGCGGTCTACTACCCCCGCACGACCATCGCCGATTCGCTCAACGGCTTCGCCGACCGCAAGATCGCGCCTTCGGGCACGATGGCGGGCATCTATGCGCGCACCGACACCTCGCGCGGCGTGTGGAAGGCGCCGGCTGGAACCGATGCCTCGCTGCTCGGCGTCGAGAAGCTCGAATACAACCTCACCGATGGCGAGAACGGCGTGCTCAATCCGCTCGCCATCAATTGCCTGCGCAATTTCCCGGTCTACGGCCCGGTGGCGTGGGGCGCGCGCACGCTGCGCGGCGCGGACGCGATCAGCGACGACTACAAATACATTCCCGTGCGCAGGCTCGCGCTCTATATCGAGGAGAGCCTGTTCCGCGGCACCAAATGGGTCGTGTTCGAGCCCAACGCCGCGCCTCTGTGGGCGCAGGTGCGGCTCAATGTCGGCTCCTTCATGCAGAACCTGTTTCAACAAGGCGCCTTCTTCGGCACCACGCCCAAGGACGCCTATTTCGTCACCTGCGACGCGACCAACAATCCGCCGGACACGATCAATCTCGGGATCATCAACATCGCGGTCGGCTTCGCGCCGCTGAAGCCCGCCGAGTTCGTGATCCTTCAGATCCAGCAGATCGCTCAGGCCGCGAGCTAAGAGGGGTGCCATGGCCCAGTTCACCGTCAACGCACAGCGTTTCGACCCGTACAAGAACTTCAAATTCCGCGTCAAATGGGACGGCAAATACGTCGCCGGCATCTCCAAGGTGGGCATGCTCAAGCGCACCACCGAGGTGGTGAAACATCGCGAGGGCGGCGATCCGTCCTCCAGCCGCAAATCGCCCGGGCGCACGGAGTACGACGCGATCAGCCTCGACCGCGGCGTCACGCACGATCCGGAATTCGAGGCTTGGGCGAGCAAGGTGTGGAACCTCGGCGCTGGCCTCGGCTCGGAAGTCTCGCTCAAGGATTTCCGCAAGGATATCATCCTCGAGGTCTACAACGAGGCCGGCCAGCTCGCGCTCGCCTACAACATCTATCGTTGCTGGGTTTCGGAATTCCAGGCGATGCCCGATCTCGACGCCAACGCCAATGCGGTGGCGATCCAGCACATCAAGCTGGAGAACGAGGGCTGGGCGCGCGACACCACGGTTCCGGAGCCGGCCGAACCCAGCTTCACGACGCCATAAGGCTCAGGTCCCATGCAGGCGCCTGCGGTCAACGAAGCGCTGGGGGTGTGGGAGCGCGGAGCGGGAATGAGCCAGGCCGAACGCGGCCTGGCGCTGCTCGGTCTCGGCTCTCCCGGCACGCAAGCCGGCACGCTCGCCGATCTCAGCATCGGCGCGCGCGACGGTGCGTTGCTGTCGCTGCGCGAGGCGATGTTCGGCGCCGGGATCGAAGGCTGCGCCGATTGTCCCGCTTGCGGCGAGACGATGGAGCTCAATTTCTCGACCCACGATCTTGCGAGCAGCACGCCGCGGAGCGATGCGCCGATCGCTTTGGCGGCCGAAGGCTACGACGTGACGCTGCGCCGCGTGACGACGCGCGATCTTCTGGCGCGCGACAGCGGCGATGCGCGGCGTGGGCTGTTGGCGCGCTGCCTGATCGCGGCGAAGCAGGGCGAAACGGACGTGACAGCCGCCGCACTTCCCACACCGGTGATCGACGCGGCGTCACAGGCGCTAGCCAAGGCCGATCCGCAGGCCGATATCCAGCTTTCCATCGGCTGCAGCGCTTGCGGCCATGGCTGGCAGGCGCCGTTCGATATCGTCTCCTATCTTTGGAGCGAACTCGAATCCTGGGCCGTCCGCACATTGCGCGACGTACACACGCTGGCGCGCGCCTATGGCTGGCGCGAGGCCGATATCCTGGCGATGAGCCCGGCGCGGCGGAAATTCTATCTCGAGATGACCGCGCCATGAGCGACTTCTTGAGCAATCTCCTGCACCGCCACGAACAGCCGAAAGCCGCGGTGCGGCCGCGCATGCCGTCCTTGTTCGAGAACGACGCACGCCACGAGAGCCCGGTCGCGGAACTGACGGTGGAAACCGAAGCGGCCGCCTCGCCATCGGCGGCGTCGCAACAGCAGACCGCGATCCAAGCAGCCGCTCCGTCGCCGCAACCGTCCTTTGCCGCGACAGTGATGCAGGGACCCCCGCATGAGACGGCGGCACAGGCCAATCCCTTCGTGAAGACGCCCAGGCCGATCCCGGCCGTCGAACTGCGCGTCGAGCGCGAGGCTTCGGCGTTCGCGCCGCCGGTGCATGAAGCGGAGCAGGCTCCGGTGCGGAAGCCGGCGCAACCGCATGCCGAGGCGCGTCAGCCCGTCGAACGGCATGCGGAGCATCACACACATGAAACGGAACTGCGGATCGAGCGCGAGACGGTGCTGACAACCCGACGGGTGGTCGAACAGACGCAGGCGCAAAACCCGGAATCTCCGATTCCGCCGGCTCCGCGAACCGCCGTGACCGAAACGAAAATGCCGCCGCCCTTCGCCCCGTCGCGCGAAGAACGGCCGCTCGCGCGCGAGACGCGTCGCCGGGAGGCGGGTGAGACGCCGGCATCCGCGGCGCCGGAAACCACGATCCAGATCTCCATCGGGCGGATCGAGATCAAGGCGAGTGAGGAACGCGAGAAGCCGTCGCGCAAAACGGACAAGCCGTCCTCCGTGATGACGCTCGACGAATATCTCAAATCGCGGGCGAGGCGATGAGCAATTCGCTCTCCATCGCCGCCGTCACGGCCACCCTGCAATCCATCATCATGGAGGGGCTGAAGGCCACCTTTGCCGGGATCGACGTGACGATCCTGCCGCTCGACAAGGCGCGGGCGAGCGGCAAGGCGCCGTGGCAGGTGAATCTCTTTCTCTATCAGGTCGCGCGCAACGCGGCCTGGACCAATGCGGACATGCCGCGCCAGGTGGCGCCGGGCGAATTGTCCATCCCGCCGCTGCCGCTCAATCTCTACTATCTCCTCACCGCCTACGGAAAAGACGACGACATCAACGAACCGGGCGGGCATGAGGTGCTCGGGCGTGCGATGAACGTCTTCTACGACCACCCGGTGCTGAGCGCGGATGACATAAACAATGCCTGCAAGACTCTTCTGCCCAATGCCGATCTCGCCAGTCAGCTTGAGCGCGTGCGGGTCACACACCATCCGATCTCGGTGGATGAGCTCTCCAAGCTCTGGACCGGATTCGCCACGCAATACCGCCTCTCCGTCGCTTATGAAGTCGGCGTCACGCTGATCGAGAGCACACGCGCCGCATCGGCACCGCTGCCGGTCCTCGCGCGCGGCCAGGGCGACACAGGCGTCTCGGCGCAATCGGGGCTAACCCCGGTCGTGCCGACCTTGGAGAACATCACCGCGCCGCTGGACCAGGCGGCGGTGCAATTGGGCGACACCATCACGCTGGAAGGCTTCCATCTCGACGGCACGCATATCCATGTCGTGTTCAACCATCCGCTCCTGGCCGCGCCGATCCTGCGGCCGCCGCTCGCGGGCAATGACGACAAGACGATCAGCGTGCAGATTCCGAACCAGCCCGCGAATTGGCCACCGGGCTTCTACAATGTGTCGGTCTCGGTGCGCAGCCCGGGCGAGAATTTCCAGCGCACGACGAACGAGCTTGTGTTGCCGCTCGCACCCAAGATCGATATCACGCCCAAGACGCAGGCAGCGGGAACCTTCGCCCTCACCGTCACCAGCGTGCCGGACGTATGGCTGGGCCAGCGCGTAACCTTGCTGCTCGGCGATCAGGAACTGCCGTTCAAGCTCACCGCGGCCAAGACCAACAGCTTCGCCTTCAACGTCACGCTCACGCCTGGCCACTACTACCTGCGCCTGCGCGTCGACGGCGTGGACAGCCTGCTCGTGGACAAGAGCGTCACGCCGCCGGTCTACCGGACCTCGCAGAGGCTCGTGGTCACATGAGCGATTGGCAAGACGAGAACACGCAATATCTCTCCACCGCCATCGCCTGGGTGCGCTCGGCGCTGGAACAGCGCGGCGGCGTGATCAAGCAGACGGTGGCCGCGCCGAACGGCGACGCGCGCAAAGGCCCGTTCTGGCGCGGACGCACGAAGGAGGCGCTGCCACAGCCGGACGTGCTGCTCCTGCCGCAAGACACGGGCGCGCCGCAGACGGCGACGCCCCCGACCGAATCCGAGGATGCGACGAAGGTCCCGCCCGCGCTCGTCACGCTGAGCGACCGGTTGGCGCTGACACGTTTCGAGCGCGACGTGCTGGTGCTGTGCGCCGCCGCCGAGCTCGATACCTCCATCGCGGGGCTTTGCGCGCGGGCGCAAGGCGATCCGGCGAAGACCTATCCGACCTTTGCGCTTGCGCTGTCGCTGTTCGAGCAGCCGAGCTGGGACGTGCTCTCCCCCGAACGGCCCTTGCGCCATTGGCGGCTGATCGAGATCAACCAGCCCGGCAGCCAGACGCTGACGACGAGTCCGTTGCGCGCCGACGAATGGGTGGTGAACTACCTCAAGGGCCTCGCCTATCTCGACGACCGCCTGACGCCGATGGTGACGCCCATGGCGCTGCCGCAATTGGGCGATGCGGCGCCGGCCTCGCAGCGCGCGGCGGCGACACAGATCCTGGAGCGGATCAAGATCGGCTTCCCGCAAGGCCGCCTGCCCCCCATCCAGCTCACCGGGCGCGATGGCGGCAGCAAGGAGGTTGTGGCGAGCCTCATCTGCGGTGCGTTTGGGCTCGCGGCCTATCGATTGCCGGTGCATCTCTTGCCGTCCGCGCCTGCCGATCTCGACAGTTTCGCCCGGTTTTGGCAGCGGCAGAGCCAGCTCCTGCCGGTCGCGCTTTATATAGACGCGCGCGAGGACGCGCCGGCCGCCGCGATCGAGCGGCTGCTCGCGCGGCTGAACGGCCTCGTCATTCTCGACGCCCGCGACAGCCTTGTGGCGCATGCCATCACCGCCGATGTGGCGCGGCCTGAGCCCGCCGAGCAGCGGGCGGCGTGGACGACCGCGCTGGGCGAACACGCCGGCGACACGCCGCAGCTTCTGTCCGGGCAATTCGATCTCAATGTCGCGGAGATCGCGGAGCTGGCCCATGTCGCGCTGGCCGAAGCGGACGATGCGCCGGCGATCGAGACCGCGGCGTGGAAAGCAGCGCTGTCCGCCACGCGGCCGAAGCTCGACAATCTCGCCCAGCGCATCGTGCCCAAGGCCGGCTGGGACGACATCGTGCTGCTGCCGGCCGAGGCCGCGCTGCTGCATCAGATCGCCGATCAAGTCGGCAACCGCGGCACCGTCTATCAGGATTGGGGTTTCGAGCGGAAATCGAGCCGCGGGCTCGGCATCAGCGCGCTGTTCTCGGGCGAAAGCGGCACCGGCAAGACGATGGCCGCGGAAGTCATCGCCAACGCGCTCAGCCTGGATCTCTACCGCATCGATCTCTCCGCCGTGGTCAGCAAATATATCGGCGAGACGGAGAAGAACCTGCGCCGGCTGTTCGACGCGGCGGAAACGGGCGGTGCGATCCTGTTCTTCGACGAGGCCGACGCCCTCTTCGGCAAGCGCACCGAGGTCAAGGACAGCCACGACCGCTACGCCAATATCGAGATCAACTATCTCCTCCAGCGCATGGAGTCCTATCGCGGGCTCGCGATCCTGGCGACGAACATGCGCGGCGCGCTCGACCAGGCGTTCCTCCGGCGCTTGCGCTTCATCGTCAATTTCCGCTTTCCCGACGCGGATGAGCGCAAGACCATCTGGCAGAAGGCCTTCCCGCAAGCCGTGCCCAAGGACGATCTCGATTTCGACAAGCTGGCCAAACTCAACCTCACCGGCGGCCAGATCGCGCTGATCGCCCTCAACGCGGCCTTCATGGCGGCGGAGGCGAAGGGCCCCGTCACCATGCCCATCCTGCTCGATGCCGCGCGGGCGGAGTTCAAGAAGCTCGAACGCCCGATCCACGAACCCGATTTCCGCTGGCCGCCTGCGACTGTGAGGGCGGTATGAAGATCGAGCTGCATATCGATCGCCTCGTCCTCGAAGGACTGCCGATTTCGACGGCCAAGCGCGCGGCCCTCGGCGCGGCAATCGAGCGGGAATTGACGCGGCTGATCGCGGCAGGCGGGTTGAACGCACGCAGGAGCCATGATGCGCGCATTGCCGCGCCGGCTTTCCGCTTCCGCGCCGGCGCGAAGCCTGACGCGATGGGTCGCCAGATCGCGAAATCCATCTATGGCGGGATCGCAAAATGAACGCGCACGCCCATTCGCCCGCACTGATCGCGGCCTCGCCGCCGACACGCAGCCTGTTGCGCCGGCAATGCGACTGCGGTGCGCATACGGGAGGCAGTTCCTGCCGGACTTGCACCGGGCAGCCGCGCAACGCGCAGAGCAAGCAAGCGCGGCCCGCGTCGGAGCCAGGCGTGCATTTCAATCTGAGCGCGATCACGCCCACGAAGGTCTACGCGCCTCCGCCGAAGGACCCGGCCGACAGCGGCGCTCCGCAACAGAAAGCGAGTCCGCCGGGCGCCTGCAAGGTCAGCCATCTCAGCATGAAGTTCAAACCCTGGAACCTGTCGGGGCTGGGCACGATCCGGCTGCCGGTGAAATTCCGCGTCGAACTCGAAAAGGGCGTCAAGCGCGAGGACTGCCTGATTGGACAGTCGAAGAAAGGACTCGTCGCTCATGGGTACAAGGAAGACAGCTTCAGCGATTGGACGAAGGACGCCCCCATCGGCGCACTCGCGTGGTGGGACGGCGGCAAATGGAATGCGGGCTTTGGAAGCTGGGACTGGAATGTGCTCGGCGGTGCGGAAGGCGCCGATTTCGAGGACGAGCCGGGATTCAATGAGGTCCGAGCCGGCGACTACCCGCTCTATTGGGGCGGCGTGGGCCGCAAGGGACACTTCCAATTCGAGACCTTTGTCCGGGACGCCAAGAGCAACAGCATCGTGCGAAAGCTGGATTGGGGCATGCTGATCAACCACAGCGCGCCCAATACCGGCCACCATTATTTCTACAGGTAGGCCGATGCAAACCGCGCACGCAGCCCAGCAGCACAGTTCCGCACCGCCGAAAGCGGGCGCGATCCTGCGGCGGCAATGCGCCTGCGGCACGCATATGCCCGGCGGCGCGGCCTGTGGGAAATGCGGCGGCGAAGGCCGCACATCCGTCCCCCCGGTCGTCAACCAGGTGCTGGGCCAAGAAGGCCGGCCGCTGGACGGCGGCACGCGCGACTTCATGGAGCATGGTTTCGGCGCAGACTTCAGCGGCGTGCGGGTTCATACCGATGCCCGCGCCGCGCAATCCGCCCGCGCCGTCCATGCAAAAGCCTACACGGTCGGCCGCGATATCGTCTTCAAGGACGGGCACTACCAGCCGCATTCGCGTGACGGGCGGATGCTGCTGGCCCACGAACTGGCGCATGTCGCGCAGCAGCGCGCCGGCGCGAAAAGCGATTCCCAGCCCGCGCACGAGATCGGCGAGCCCGGCAGCGCGGCGGAGCATCAGGCCGATGATGCGGCGCGCATCGTAATGCAGGGCGGCCGCGTGCCACGGATCACGCCGGCAAACACGAGCATTCAGCGCGTGAACGAGGAAACGCACCCTCCGCCTGCCCCGCCAAGCGGTCCGGGCCAGGCGAATGCGGGAGCGGTGCCCGCCGCGGGAAGTATGGGCCCGAAGCCGCCTTGCGGCGATTTCGAACTGTTCACCAAGCTTGCCATGCCGCTGTTCGTGCCGAATTCCTACTTCCGAGACAGCGCTCCGCTGAAGGAGAAGGATTGGGATTCGCAAAAGGATTCCGCTGCGAAGGGCAAATGCGTCGCCAACGGGACCTTCCCGGACATCAACCTGTCCTGGGATCTCGGCAATCCCAATCTGGGCACATTTTTCGGCAAGAACGTCAACAAGAACGACCTTACTTTCGACGTCGAAGTCGCCGCTATTCAGGATTCGAAGCTGTGCTGCCGATGCCTGGGCGGCACGGTGTCGTGGTCGTTCAATCTGGAAGTCACGAACGACGGCCAGACAGGGCGCACGCAATCGCCCCTCACGGGCACCAAGACGAGCAACGCCTGCAAGGGCGACCGCTGCTGCACGATCGCCAAGACGCTGCCGATCGGCCTGGGTTTCAAGAAAGGCGATTTCAGCGCGACGATCGACGGCACGGTGAAACTCGAAGCCGTGACGTTCGGCGACAATCCCAAGCCCGGCGCGCTGGGCAAGGCGCATGAGGACAAGCCCAGTGGTCTCAGCACGGGCGCGAAGGTCGGGATCGGCCTCGGCATCGCGGCGGGCGTGGGTGGCTTGATCGCGGGCGGATTCGCGATCGGAAAGGCGCTGCACCACTGATGAGCACCTTCCCCGGGTCACCGCGCGTGCTGAAAGGCGGGATCGTTCTTCTCGATCCGGACAGCTTCACGCTCATGCCCAATGGCGTGATCGCGCTGCAATACAATCCCGACAGCCTGACGCGCACCATGAAGGTCAAGGGCGTCAGCGAGGGGGGCGACCGCTCCGAGGCGCTGCGCCTGACCGGGCCGCCAACCGAGACCTTCAAGCTCGACGCCGAGATCGACGCGACCGACCAGCTCGAATTCCCCGACCAGAACGCGGCAACGGTGCAGCACGGCATCTTCCCTCAGCTCTCCGCCCTCGAGACCCTGATCTATCCGACCAGCGCGGCGCTGCAGAACAGTTTCAATCTCTCGCAGCAGGGCGTGCTCGAGATCATGCCGGTGATGGCGCCGATGAGCCTGTTCGTATGGAGCGCCTCGCGCATCGTGCCGGTCCGGATCACCGAGCTTTCGATCACCGAGGAAGCCTTCGATCCCAATCTCAATCCCATCCGCGCCAAGGTGAGCCTGGGCTTCCAGACGCTCTCCATCGACGACCTGTATTTCAGCGACAAGGGAGGCGGGCTCTACATGGCCTATCAGCGGCAGAAGGAAACGCTGGCGCAGCTTTATCAATTCGGAACGCTGGGTTCGCTCGGCCTGAAAGGATTGCCATGAGCAGCGTGGGCCAATTGCTGACGATGGATCCCGTCCAAGCGATCCTGGCGCAGACCTCGCTCAAGGCGACGCTCTTCGCCTCGACCAGCCGCTACTATGGCATCGACACCACGAGCATCGTGGAGAACGGCGCGCCCGTCGCCTATCTGAAGCGCCGCTTCCTGCCGCAGGCGAGCCGCTTCCAGCTCATCCAGGAGCATACGGTCAAGGATGGTGAGCGGCTGGACAACATCGCCGCCCAATATCTGGGCGACGCGACCCTGTTCTGGCGGCTTTGCGACGCCAACAACGCGATGCGGCCCGGCAAGCTGACCGAAACCGCGGGCGCCAAGATCAAGATCACCATGCCGGAAAACATCATGGGGTCGGCGCTGTGAATCGCGGCTTCTATCTCACCTTGATGATGGGCGGGTTCAATGCGAGCCCGGTGGGAGAAGCCGTGATCGACGCGCTCACCGAGGTGCAGGTGACCTCCACCGTCGGCGGCCAGGCGGGTTTCCAGCTCAAATTCGGCTGGGGCAAGAATTCCGAGGTCGCGCGCATGATGGCGGCCGGCGCTTTCGATCCGCGCCAGCGCGTGATCATCGCCGTGACGGTGAACGGCTCCACCGAAGTGTTGATGGACGGCATCATCACCAAGCAGGATTTCGCGCCCTCGAGCCAGGCGGGCAAGGCGGCGCTCACCATCACCGGTCTCGATCTCACCGCGCTGATGGATTTCATCGATTTCACGGGGCTTCCCTATCCCGCCATGCCGCCCTTCGCGATCGTGGCGATGGTGCTCGCCAAATACGCGCCGATGGGCGTCTATCCGGTGGCGATCCCCAACGCCATTCCTTCCTTCGAGAATCCGCTCAGCCATTTCGTCAAGCAGCAGGGCACTGACTACGCCTATATCCAATCCTTCTGCCAGGAGACGGGCTGGATCTTCTATCTCAATCCGGGTCCCACGCCCGGCACGTCGATGGCCTATTGGGGGCCCGACATCAGCAAATATTTCCCGTCCACCCAGCCGGCGATGAGCATCAACATCGACGCCGACACGAATGTGGACTCGCTCTCCTTCTCCTATGACGGGATGGCGTCCACCCAATACATCGTCACGGTGATCGAGCCGGAGAGCGGAATCCCGATCGTCGTGCCGGTGCCGAATATCGGCCTGTTCAAGGCGTCCTACGCGGCGCAGGCGCCGGTGCCGCTCAAGAGCGAGCAAGGGCCCAAGGGCAAGGCGAATATCTCGCTCGTCGATGCGGCGCTGTGGGGCCTGGGCAAGCTCTTCGCCGGCTCCGATGCGATCACCGGCTCCGGCTCGCTCGACGTGCTGCGCTACGGCCACGTGTTCAAGGCGCGCGAGCTCTGCCAGGTGCGCGGCGCCGGCGATTATTACGACGGCAAGTATTACGTCAAAAGCGTCACGCATAACATCAAGCGCGGCGAGTACAAGCAGAATTTCACGCTCGCGCGCGGCGGCGTCAAATCCTCCATCTCCACGGTGAGCCTATGAGCACGAGCTATTTCGGCATCTACCGCGCCACCGTGATCAACAACATCGATCCGATGATGCTGGGTCGCATCACCGTGATCGTGCCCGCCGTATCGAGCGTGACGCCGACAACCTTTTGCGATCCGTGCTTTCCCTTCACCGGCAAGCAGATGGGCGCCTATATGATCCCGCAGATCGGCGCCAGCGTCTGGGTCCAGTTCCAGGGCGGCGATCCGGATTATCCGGTGTGGATGGGCGGGCTTTATACCGACGGCACGGTGCCGGCGCTGGCGCTGGCCGGCGTGCCCGCAGATCCCAACATCGTGTTCCAGACGAGCTTGCAGAACGCGGTCGTGCTGAGCGACCTGCCCGGCCCCACCGGCGGCATCATGCTGAAGAGCGCGACGGGCGCGACCATCATCGTCAACGACACCGGCATCTACATCCAGAACGGCAAGGGCGCGAGCATCGTCATGACCGGACCGACCGTGACGATCAACAACGGCGCACTGGTGGTCGTATGAGGAGGACATGTCATGCCCGGCTTTCTCGTTCACGTCGGCGCCACCGTGATGTGCGCGCATGGCGGACAGGCGCAGCCGACGGCGCCCAACCCACGCGTGACGGTGTCGGGACAGCCAACCGTGCTGCAGACCGCGCCTTACGCGGTGGCCGGCTGCGCGATGCCGCCGCCCAGCGCGGGCAACGGTCCCTGCGTGACGGCGAATTGGACGACGGGAACGACGCGCGTGACGTCGACCGGCCAGCCGCTTCTGGTGCAATCGAGCCAGGCCATCTGCGTGCCGACCGGAACGCCGCTGATCGTCTCCGTCACCCAGACACGCGTCTCGGCGCTGTGAGGCCGGCATGAACATCGACTTCCCCTTTCATTTCGATCCTCGCGGCCGCACCGCCGCGACCGACGATGCCGACCACATCCGCGACATGATCGAGGAGCTGCTGTTCACCAATCCGGGCGAGCGGGTGAACCGGCCCGATTTCGGCAGCGGCTTGCTGCAGATGGTGTTCGCGCCCAATAGCAAGGAGCTCGCCTCGGCGCTGCAATTCACCACCCAGGCGGAGATCCAGCGCTACTTGGGCGACCTGATCGATCTGCAGCAGCTCGACGTGAGCGCGGTCGATGCAACCCTCACCGTGATCGTCAAATACGTGATCCGCGCCACGCAATCGCCGCAGACCCAGAGTTTCGCGAGGAGCCTGCCGTGAGCGATCTCTCCTGCAGACAGGACGACCAGCGCCGCCGCGACGTGCGGCCGACCAAGCTCTTCGGTCTCGATTTCGTCGAGCTGGCGGACGACACGCAGCGTCTGCTCGATATCTTCTTCCTCGGCGCAGCACCTGAGCCGATAGAGATCGGGAACGTCCGCATTCGGGGCGGCGAGACGAGCAGGACCATCACCGTCAGCGACGTCATGCTCAGACATCGCGAGGCGCCGCTGGACGATTTCCTAGAGATCACGCTCGAAAATTACGGCGATTTTTCCACCTATACGCTTGATCTCGTGAAGATGGACGAGAAGGGCCGTCCGACCGATGAGCCGATGGACGGATTCGACCCGCTCTACCGGTCCGTCGACTTCCGCTTCAAGGCGAGTTGTCCGAGCGATCTGGACTGCAAGCCCGAGCCGGTCTGTCCGAAAGAGGTCCTGCCCGCGCCGGAGATCAATTATCTCGCCAAGGACTATGCGAGCTTCCGGCAATTGCTGCTCGACCGGCTAGCGCTCACCATGCCGGATTGGACCGAGACGCATATCCCCGACATCGGCATCACCTTGGTGGAGCTGCTCGCCTATGTCGGCGACTATCTCTCCTACTATCAGGACGCGGTGGCGACGGAGGCCTATCTCGGCACGGCGCGGCAGCGCATCTCCGTGCGCCGCCATGCCCGCCTCGTCGACTACGCGATGCATGAGGGCTGCAACGCCCGCACCTGGATGACGGTAGCTGCGGATCAGGACGGCGCGCTCGATCCGCTCGAGACCTGGTTCTGCACCGGCTTCCCCGGCGCACCCACCAATCCGATGTTGCAGCCGGACGACGTCGCCAAGGCGCCGCTGGGAAGCACCATCGCCTTCGCGCCGCTGGTCGCCGATCCGTCCAAACCGATCCCGATCTGGAGAGCGCACAACGAGATCGCGTTCTACAGCTGGGGCAACACGTCCTGTTGCCTCGCCAAGGGCGCGACCGGGGTCACCTTGGCCGATGGCTGGGACACGCCGAGCGATCCTGCCGGGCCGGCCGCGCAAGGCACGGACACGCCCGTGCCCGTGCCCGTGAAGGCAAACGACACGGCGCCCGCGCGCAAGTTGAAGCTCACCGCCGGCGATATCCTGATCTTCGAAGAAGTGCTGGGGCCGCATACCGGAAACCCCGTCGATGCCGATCCGAAGCATCGTCAGGCCGTGCGCCTCACCAAGGTCACGCCGGGAATCGACCCGCTCTACGATCAGCCGGTCGTCGAGATCGAATGGTGCGGCGAGGATGCGCTCGCTTTCCCACTCTGCCTTTCTTCGCGCATGCCCGCGCCCGATTGTTCGCCGCTCGCCAATGTCAGCGTGGCGCGCGGCAATGTCATCCTGGTCGACAACGCGTCGCCGATGCAGGAAGACGTGGGCACCGTCTTGAGCCGCACCAGCGCCGAGAACTGCCCGACGGATTGCGAGCCGCGTCAGGTCGTCGTCACGCCCGAGAGATTCCGCACCAGGCTCGCCCACCAGCCGCTCACCTTCAGCCAGCCGTTGCCGGCCTGCGGCTGCGCGGCACGCGCACTCGGCCAGGACCCACGCCAAGCGCTGCCGCGCATCGCCCTGACCGGGACGAACGGCGCGAACGTGACGCATTGGACGGCGCGGGCCGACCTGCTCGAAAGCGGGCCTGCCGACAATCACTTCGTCGTCGAGATGGACGATTCCGGCACGGCCCATCTGCGTTTCGGCAATGGCAGCCAGGGCCGGATGCCCGAGGCCGGGACCGGCTTCACCGCCAGTTACACGTTGGGCAACGGGCCATCCGGCAATGTCGGCGCGGAGGCGATTTCCTTCATCGTCTTCCGCGAGATCACGAAAGGCATCGGCAAACTTGTCCCGCGCAATCCCTTCGCCGCGATGGGCGCAACCTCGTCCGAACCCGTCAGCGACGTGAAGCTCTACGCACCGCACGCCTTCAAGGACGTGCTGGAGCGCTGCATCACCGCCGCGGATTACGGCACGATGGCCGGCGACAATGCGCGGCGGCTGAGCGAGCGGCCGCTTCTCGTCTCCGCCGCACTCGCCACGGTCGATCCAAACGTCATCCCCACCGCGCCCGGCGACGATCCGCGCGCGGACGATGAGGAGGAAGAAGGCGAGGACACGCCGGCCCTGCCGCGCGATCTCTGCCTTATCCCGTTCGAGCCGCTGCAGAAGGCCAAGGGTGCGCTGCGCTGGACGGGAAGCTGGTATGAGGCGCAGGTCGCGGTCGATCCGCTGGGGCGCGAGGGCGCGGATGGCGGGTTGCTCGCCGAGATCGACCATTATCTCGAGCCCTATCGCCGCATCGGGCACGATCTCAGCGTCAAGCCCGCGCGCTACGCGCCGCTGGACATCGCGCTGTCGGTCTGCGTGGCGCCGAACATCCTGCGAGGTCACGTCGAGCGCGCGCTGCTCGATGCGTTCAGCGACCGCGTGCTGCCGGGCGGCAAGCGCGGCTTCTTCCATGTCGACAACCTGACCTTCGGCAGCGCCATCTATGCCAGCCGCATCGTGGCGGCGGCGCAAGGCCTGCCCGGCGTGACGGAAGTGCGGCTGCTGCGTCTCGAACGTTACGTGCCGGGCACGCCGCCGGCGAAGCAGCGGCGTCATGGCCAGGACGATGTACCGGCCGGCGGCGTGCTCGCGCTCGCGCCGTTCGAGATACCGAGCCTGGACAACGATCCGCCGAGCCCCGGCAAAGGGCGGCTCACGCTTTACCTGAGGGGCGGACGATGAACGATTGCGGCTGCTGCGACGGGATCGAGATCGCCACGCCGGCGGCGATCTGCAACGCGCCCGGCCTTCCGGCGCTGGTCTACCGCGTGGGCGCCTACGCCACGTTCTACGAAACGATGCTGGCGCGGCTGTCGAACGCCTTCCTCGACGTGCCGTCCACCAGCGGCAGCGGCATCGACCGTCTCTATCCGCTGCGGAGCCTCACCGCGCGCGATGCGTCCGATCCGTCCATCGCGCTGCTCGATGGCTGGGCGGCGATCGGCGACGTGCTCACCTTCTACCAGGAGCGCATCGCCAATGAAGGCTATTTGCCGACGGCTATCGAACGCCGCTCCATCCTGGAGCTTGCCAGGCTTGTCGGCTATCGCATGCGGCCGGGCGTTGCGGCGAGCGTTTATCTCGCCTTCTCGGCGGCGCAGGGTTTCCAGGGCGAATTTCCGGCCGGCACGCGCGCGCAGAGCATTCCCGGCACCGGCGAGATGCCACAGTTCTTCGAGACCTCGGACGCGCTGGAAGTGCGCGACCAGTGGAATGCGATGAAGCTGCGCCTGACACGGCCGCAGCTCATCAGTCCGCCCGCGCAAGCCACGCCCGGCGTCACCGACGCCGACGTGATCGACACGATCTATTTCGACGGCGTCGCCACCAATCTCAAATCGGGCGACACGCTGCTGATCCTCGCGCGCGGCATGCCCTGCCTTCGCCTGATCCAGAGCCTCGACGTCCAGGCGGATGAAGGCCGCACCCAAGCGCTTCTCATGCCCGCGGGCTTCGAGATCGACGATTTCTCGACGATGCTGAACCTTGAGATTGCCAAGGCGACCTATCTCTTTCCCGGCAATGCCATCGCGCAGGACATCGGCGCCATATTGAGCACCATGGCCGCGAATTCGGCGGCCTCCATCGTGGCCCAACTGCACAAGACGGCGGGCGCCGCCGATCTGGCCGACCTTGCCAAGCTTGCTTTCGCGCAGATTCGGGAGCGGCGGGCTGTGACGCAAGCGCGCGGCTTCACGCGGCTGTCGGCTTGGATCGGGCACGTACAGGAATTCCTTTCGCGCGTGGGCGGGACTCAGAGCGAGATTCTTCTCGAAGGCTTCCGCCGCTACGAGACGATGACGGTGACAGCGGCCTCGTTCAGCTACGCATCGAACCAGGCTGGTTCGGCGTTGGGCAATCTCGTGGCGCTGTCGCAGCCTCTATCGCGCGCGCCGTCGCTGCAGCCACGCGATGCCGTCTCGCTCAAGCGCGACACCTCTCAGCTCTTCGCGCCGCAATCCGATACCGCCATCAAGATGATGAAGGCGTTCACGCCGGCCTATGCGGCGGCGAAGATGTACGGCGCCTGGGACAAGGTCACTTCCTTCGGCGATACCACGGAAATCTACGCGATGCGCGTGAAGGCGGGCCTGTTCGCCAACCGCGATCCCGGCGTGGTGGTGCAGCCCACCGGCGCACCGAAACTCGTCCCGCCCACCATCGCGGGCACTTGGAAGCCCTACGCGGCAAGCGGCACGGCGCCGCAGAAGCTTCTGTTGGATGCAGCCTACGATCACATCGCACTCACGAGCCTTCTTGCCATCGACCGGCCGGTGCTCGGCGCCGATACGAACCACACCCCCACCGGCAAGCGCGCGATCAGCTTCCATCGCGTGACGGGCAAGACGACCGCGATGATGAGCGCCGGCGACGGCTATCAAGGCAATATCACCTTCCTCGCCCTCGATCCGCCGTGGCTGGACGGTCTGTCGCCCGCCGATATCGACGTTGTCCAGGGCTCCAACACGGTGTTGACCGGCACCGTGGTCTACGCCCAGGCCGAGGAACTCGCACTCGCCGAGGAACCGCTCGACACCGACGTCTCCGGCGGCACGATCTCGCTCAACGGCGTCTATGACGGGCTCGAGCCGGGGCGCTGGATCGTCGTCTCCGGAAACCGCACCGATGTCGGCGCCGTGCCGGACGTGCCGGCAAGCGAACTCGCCATGATCGGCGGCGTGCTGCAGGGCGCGGAAGCCGTGCTGTCGGTGGATTTCCCCGCGCCGCCCCAGCCGCCTTTCACCAGCGTCGCCTATGTCACCGCCGCCAACGATCGCGGCGAGCGGCTCGTCGTCGGCGCGGTCGGCGATATCGATACCCTGGTTGGGTTCCTCAAAACCCTGCCCGATCCCCAGATGCTCGGACAGCGATTCACCGATCAGATCGAATTGGCGCCGGGCTACTACGTCAACGCGCTGGTGCCGACCGAGGATGAGAGAGCCGGCAATTTCCCCGATTTCGCGGGCGCGCTGGTCGATCCCAATAGCGGCGCGCCGTTCGAGGACGGCTCGATCCCGATAGACGAAACGACGGGCCGGACGCTCTACTATGCCTGGCGCATCTCCGCGCAGAACACGCATACGATCCTGAAGCTCGCGAGCCCGCTCGCCTACAGCTACGACACCGCCAGCGTGACGGTCAGCGGCAATGTCGCCAAGGCGACGCACGGCCAGATCACCGGCGAGATCCTGGGCGACGGCGATGCGAGCCAACGCTTCCAGAGCTTCACCTTGCGCCAGCCGCCGCTCACCTATGTCTCGGCGCCGAATGTCTCGGGTGCGGCCAGTACGCTCAAGATCACCGTCAACGACATCACCTGGCACGAACGTGACGATCTGCTGGAGGAAGGCCCACGCGACCGCACTTTCATCACCAGCGAGAACGATGACGGCAAGACGACCGCGATCTTCGGCGACGGCAAGCACGGCGCGCGGGTGCCCACCGGCACGGCGAACATCAAGGCGAGCTATCGCTACGGCATCGGCGCCGCGGGCAATGTGGCGGCGAACCAGATAAGCCAGCTTGCCTCGCATCCCTTGGGCGCGCAGGGCGTGATCAATCCACTGGCGGCAACAGGCGGCGCTGACGCCGACAGCGCCGACGTGGGCCGCCGCAACGCGCCGCTGGCGGTGATGGCGCTCGACCGGCTGGTCTCGGTGAAGGACTATGCCGACTATTCCCGCACCTATGCCGGCGTCGGCAAGGCGGTGGCGGCGCAGTTGTCCGACGGGCGGCGCAGCGTGGTGCATGTCACCATCGCGGGCGCGGGCGATATCCCCATCGACGTCAATTCCGATCTCTACAACAACCTGCGCCAGTCGCTGGCGACTTATGGCGATCCCTACCAGCCGGTGCAGATCGGCGTGCGCAAGGTGCGGCTGCTGGTGATCGGCATGAACGTCGCGCTGCTGGCCGACTATCAGTGGGACTCCGTGGCGCCCAAGATCCGCGCGGCCATGCTCTGCGCCTTCGGCTTCGATGCGCGCGATCTCGGCCAGCCCGCTTTCTTGAGCGAAGCGGTGCGCGTCGTGCAGGAGATCGCGGGCGTTTCCTATTGCGCGCCGCGGATCTTCGATTCCGTCGGCGAGGACGTGACGGCGGAAGAGCTGGCAAGCCTCGCCAAAAATCTGAAAGTGCGTCAGGCGGTGAGCGCGCAATTGGCCACCGCCGATCCTCTGGCGACCGATCCCGGCCTGCGCATCCGCCCGGCGGAGCTCGTGTTCCTCACCCCCGATATCGCCGACACGCTGATCCTCAACGAGATCGGAGGCTGATCCATGCGCAACGATCCCGACCGGCTCTACCACCTCTTGCCCGCCATCCACCGCCTCCGCGATTCCGAACGCGGCTACCCCCTGCGCGCGCTGCTGCAGGTGATCGCCGAGCAGGCGCAGGTCATCGAGGAGGACATCGCGCAGCTCTACGAGAACTGGTTCATCGAGACCTGCCAGGAATGGGTCGTGCCCTATATCGGCAGCCTGATCGGCTATCGGCCGGTGCAGGCGGTGAGCGCGACCGAAGCCTGCGCCGATTGCGGCGGCGGCACGAACAGCGCCGAGCCGATCATGATCCCGCGCCGCGAAGTGGCGAACACCATCCGCTATCGCCGCCGCAAGGGCACGCGCGGCATCCTCGACGATGTCGGCGCCGCGGTGTCGGGCTGGCCGGTGCGTGCGGTGGAGTTCTATCGCCAGCTTTCGGTGGCCCAGAACGTCAACTATCTCCACATGGACCGCGGGCGGGTGGCCGATCTGCGCAATGTCGACGCGCTGGACTGCCTGGGCGGCCCATTCAACCGCACCGCGCGCAATGCGGATATCCGCCGCACGAACTCCACCCACTTCCCCGGACGCGGCAACATCCCGGAAGCCGGCATCTATGCCTGGCGGCTGAAGCCTTACACGCTGACCAATACGCCGGCCTTCGCTTTCGAGGCCAAGGCGAACAATTGCTATCTGTTCAATCCGCTCGGGCATGACACGCAGCTCTATATCGATCCCGACGCGGCGCAGCCCGGCGATCCGCCGGACCTTTCCTTCCCGGATCCGATCCGCCGCCGCGCGTTCGAGAGCCGGGATATCGGCACAGGCAAGCCGGTGTCGGGCATTGCCTACTACTATGGCGACGGCCGCAGTTTTTCCATTTCCACCAGCGCCGGTCCCGTCGATCCCAGCCGTATCGTGCCGGCGGATCTGAGCGCCTGGAGCTACACGCCGACGGACGACCAGGTTGCGGTCGATCCCGTGCTCGGGCGGATCATGTTCCCGCAAGGCGCCACAAAGCGCGACAGCGTCGCGGTCTCCTATACCCATGCCTTCAGCGCCGACATGGGCGGCGGCGAATATGCCCGCACCATCCGCGAGCCCGCCGACGCACAATTCTATCGCGTCGGCCCGAAGGAGGCATTCGCCAAGATCGGGGATGCGCTCGCGCATTGGACGGCGCAGGCGCCGCAAGCCGCCATCATCGAGATCGCCGATAGCGGGCTCTATACCGAGCCGCTCTCCATCGCGCTCGCCAAGGGCCAGACCTTGCAGCTGCGCGCGGCGAACGGAGCGCGGCCCATTATCCAGCTTCTGCATTGGAGCAACGGGCCGAACAATGAGCTTGCCATTTCCGGCGCGGAGGAAAGCTGGTTCATCCTGGACGGCATCGTGCTGTGGGGACGCGGCATGACCGTAGCCGGCGACATATCCGGCGTCGCGATCCGGCATTGCACGCTCATCCCCGGCTGGGGCGTCGATTGCGATTGCAATCCGCAGCGCCCGACGGAAGCGAGCCTCGAGCTCATCAATGCGCCGCGCTGCCTTTCCATCGAGAACAGCATCGTCGGCGCGCTCCAGGTCGAGCGGGACCAGCGGCTGAACGAGCCGCTGCAATTGCGCATCGCCGATTCCATCATCGACGCGACGGCCGACGACCGCATGGCCATCGGCGACATGAACAACCGCTGCGGCGATGCAAGGCTGGTGCTGCTGCGTTCCACCGTCATCGGAACGATAAACTTGCGCGAACTCACCTTGGCGGAGAACAGCATCGTCACCGGCGTGTCGGAAATCTGCCGCCGCCAGAACGGCTGCATCCGCTTCTGCTACATCCCCTACGGTTCGCGCACGCCGCAGCGCTATGAGTGCCAGCCCGACCTGGTGCGCCAAGCCGTCACCGAGCAATTCCAACACGGCGATTTCGACGCGGGCATGAGAGACGCGATGATCGAGGCCGAAACCTTGCGCGTGACGCCCGAATTCAACGCTGTGCGCTACGGAAGGCCCATTTATTGCCAGCTCGCGGATGAATGCGCCGCCGAGATCGCGCAAGGCGCGGACGACGACGCCGAGATGGGCGCGTTCCACAACCTCTTCCAGCCGCAGCGCGCCGCCAATCTGCGCGCACGCATGAGCGAATACACACCGGCCGGCATCGATGCCGGCGTCATCTTCGTCAGCTAGGGGCTTTACCCATGAAAATCGACGCAACCCGCCTTTCCCTCAATTCCGGCCCGAACTACAGCCTGGTGCTGATGCAGCAGGGCCGCGTGCAGCTCGACGCCGATTGGAACGAACAGGCGGCGCTGCAGACGGGCTTCGTGCGCCGGTTGGGCGCCGACCTGATCGGGGCGCATGGCGGCCCCGTCGCGCGCTTTACCGCTAATGGCGTGCCGCAATCGGGCTTCGCCGCGGTGGCCATGGGGGGGGCCGTCGCCGCGCCGGACACACCGGATTTCCTGCTGCTCAGCGGGAACTACTATGTCGGCGGCGTTCCGTGCGCGAATGGCGCGAGCTCGACCATTGTCACCGGCTATCCAGGCAGCAACAGCAACCGGATCGCCGTGTTCAACTGGACGACGGACGGCATCGCCTTCCAGACGGGACAATATGTCTGGCTCTATAGCGGCGCGATCGGCACGACGCTCAAGCCCGTGCTGCTCCGCATCACCGCCGTGGAATACAAGAGCCGCTCGCTCACCGTGACCGACGGCATTTCAGGCTACATGGCGGACGTCACCGACAACGTGCCCAACAGCCATTTCCTGCGCCGCGCCAATACCTATCTCACCCAGGCGGACTATCCGCAGGCGCCCGCGCTGCCGAAAAAAGACGCGCATCTGGTCTATCTCGACGTCTGGGAGCGCGAGATCGTGTCGGCCGAGGACGACGCGATCCGCGAGGTCGCGCTGGGCGGCCCCGATACCACCGCGCGTGCCAAGGTCGCGGCGCAGGTGAAGATCCTGCCCGACGGGACGGATCTGCCCACGAATGTCTGCCCCACGCCCTGGGCGCTCGCCTCGCTGCTGCAGGCGGCGAGCCGCGGCTGCCTCGCGGCGCGGGCCAAACCCGTGCAGGCATCGAGCGATCCCTGCACCATCGCGCCCGACGCGCTCTATCGCGGGCCGGAGAACCAGCTCTATCGCGTCGAGATCCACACCGGCGCCGAGACCGACGGCACCTATACGAACGCGACGTTCAAGTGGTCGCGCGAGAACGGCGCGGTCGTGTTCCCCATCGCGCAGATCGCCGATCCGTCCTTCACGTTGGAGACACTGGGGCGCGACGACCGCTTCAGCCTCACCGAAGGCGACTGGGTCGAAGTGGTGGACGACGACTATGTGCTCATGAACATGCCCGCGCCGCTGCGCCAGGTGACGACCATCGACCGCGTGCGCCTGACCGTCACATTGAGCGGCAAGGCGGGCGGCGGCACCGGCACCGATCCGGCGAAGCATCCCCTGCTGCGGCGCTGGGATCAGAAGCAAGGCGATCCGGCGCAGCAGGGCCTGACGCTGGGGCCCGACAATGCGGCGTTGATCTTCCCGGAGCTGGCCGCACGGCCCGGACTTCGCACGACCAACGATATCAACGGCCTCGTCGGCCTCGTCCTCATGGGCCCGACCAAGTCCAAATGGTTCGAGCTCGAGGACGGCGTGCAGGTGCAGTTCACGCTGCCGCCCGTCGCGCAGGCCGGCGGCACCGGTCACTTCGTGTCGCAGCAATTCCGCAGCAGCGACTACTGGACGATCCCCGCGCGCGTCGCCACCGCCAATGTCGAATGGCCGGTCGAAACCGTTTCAGGCAATCCGCCGGAGCCGGTGGCGCTCCTGCCGCATGGGCCCGTCCATCACTACGCGCCGCTCGCCTGCATCAGCGTCGCCAGCGGCGCGGTGACGGTGGTGCATGATTGCCTGGTGACCTTCACGCTGAACGAAGGCCTGCTGCGCTTCACGCAAAACGGCGACGACTACACGCCCGACGCCGATCAGGAGACCGAAACCGCGCCGAGTCAGCAGGCCGCGATCAAACCCAAAACCAACAAGAAGCTCGCCGCGCCAAAAACGCCGCCGCCCGCGGCGGCGCCTGAAGAGACGAAGACTTGATCCGGTCTAGAGCCCGATCCGGATCGATGGAATCGGATCGGCTCTGGATTGCTTGTTTGCCGCGCAATCCGGCGCGAACCGATTTTCCCTTCGCGGGATTGCGCTCTAACCCGCGTTCGCGGCGCCGAAGCGGACCAGTACCGTCGTCCAGTCCGCCACCGGCCGGCCTTGCTGCAGCGCCGCGCGGAAGCGCCACCTCGCCTTGGCGAAAGCGAGCGCGAGTTGGTCGAGCACGCTCTGTCCGCTCGATTGCGCGATGCGCGCGTCGCTTATGCTGCCGTCAGCCGCGACCAGCACGGTGAGGGTGACCACGCCGGGACTGTGCCCCGCCGGCAGCGCCGGGCTCGGATTGATGTGGCTCGGATCGGCGCGGGGCGGCAAGATGTCGGTCTGCGCGGAAAGGCCCGGCGTGCTCGTCGTGGCCGCCATGTCTATGACGATGTCCGGCGTGGCGACATCCGGCGGCGTCGCGTCGGCGACCTGCATTTCCGGTTCGGGTGGCGGCGGATCGGGCTGGGGCGCGGCACTGGGTCCGCTCAACAGCGACACCTGCATCTCGGGCGCCGGGCCGCCGCCAAACGACAGCACCATCCCCGAGGCCAAAGCCCAGATCACGGCCAGATGCAGCGCCAGGACAACGCCCCAAGCGAGCGAATTCCCGGACCAGTCCTTCTTTATATTGGCGAGAACCTGCTCCAGCACCGCCCGACCCTACCTTACCCGTCCCCATGCTAACCCAAACCCAAAACTGCGACAGGGGGAAGAGTGAAATATAGACAAGTAGCTGATTTCATTCAATATTATCCCGAAGGTTGTTTTCGAGATTTTGAAAATTGGGTAGTGATCGTCCCCATCCGCAATATTTCGGCTCGGCCCGACCCGGCTAGAACATAATAAGAACCCTCCATTCCGCCGTCAAGCCCATGCTAAACCGTGCTACCAATAGAGAAATTCGCGAGATACGAGACGGCGATGGCGCTCGGGGAAGCCCAAACGCGCGGCAATGACGATTTCGGGCGCTATCTGCTGGACAGCGGAAAGCTCAACGAGGGCGGACTCGCGCGCGCGCGCTATCTCGCCGGCGAAAGCCAGGAGCGGCTGGAGACGGTGCTCACCCGGCTGGGCCTGATCTCCGAACGCGACCTCGCCGATGCGCTAGCCGGATTCCTCAACCTGCCGATGGCGACGCCGGCCGATTTCCCGCAAGTGCCGCTCCACGAAGACAAGCTCTCCCGCGCCTTCCTGAAGCAGAGCCAGATCATTCCGCTCGCCGACGACGAGGCGAGCGTCGCCGTCGCCGCCGTCCACCCACTCAACAGCTACGCGCTCGACGCGGTGCGCTTCGCGCTCGGCCGTAGCGTGACCATCCGCGTCGCCTATCCCACCGATTTCGACGCCGCCTTCGAGCGCCTCTACGGCGAAGGCAAATCGCAGATCAGCCAGATCCTGGTCGAGGCCGAGGACCGCGGGCAGGACGGCGTCAGCGACGATGTCGACAAGCTGAAGGACATCGCCAGCGAAGCCCCCGTCATCCGCCTCGTGAACCTGCTCATCGCCCGCGCCGTCGAGGCGCGCGCCTCGGACATCCATATCGAGCCGATGGAGAACGAGCTGCGCGTGCGCTACCGCGTCGACGGTGTGCTGCAGAAAGTGGAGTCGCCGCAGCAGCGCCTCTCCTCCGCCGTCATCAGCCGCATCAAGATCATGGCCAAGCTCAACATCGCCGAGCGCCGCCTGGCGCAGGACGGCCGCATCGGCATGGCGGTGCGCGGCAAGGACATCGACCTGCGCGTCGCCACTGTGCCGACCATCCATGGCGAGAGCGTGGTGCTGCGCATCCTCGATCGCGGCCATCTCGAACTGGATTTCGCCGCCCTCGGTTTCGACGACGACGTGGTGGCGCCGATCCGCGACATGCTCTCGCGGCCCTACGGCATCTTCCTCGTCACCGGCCCGACCGGCTCGGGCAAGACGACGACGCTCTACACCGCGCTCCTGGAGCTCAACACCGAGGACAAGAAGATCCTCACCATCGAGGATCCGATCGAATATCATCTCGGCGGCGTCAACCAGGTACAGGTGAAGCCGCAGATCGGGCTCACTTTCGCGACCGCCTTGCGCTCCTTCCTGCGCCTGGATCCCGACATCATGATGATCGGCGAGATCCGCGATCTGGAGACGGCGCAGATCGCCGTCCAGGCCGCGCTCACCGGTCATGTCATTCTCTCCACGCTTCATACCAACGACGCCGCCAGCGCCATCACCCGCCTGCTCGACATGGGCGTGGAGGACTACCTGCTGACGTCCACCGTGAACGGCGTCGCCGCCCAGCGCCTGGTGCGCACGCTCTGTCCGCATTGCAAAGAGAATTTCGCGCCGGTGCCGGAGTTGGCCGCGAAGATGGGCCTCGACCGTCTGGCGAAAGGCCCCGTGCTTCTGTGGCGCGCGCCCGGCTGCGAGCGCTGCAATCATACCGGCTACAAGGGCCGCGCCTCCATCGCCGAGGTGCTGCCGATGTCGGATGCGATCCGCCAGGCGGTGCTCAAATCGCCGGATGCCGGCGGCATCCAGGCGCTGGCGCTGAAGGAGGGCATGCAGACCATGTATGTGAACGGCTTGAAGAAGGCGCTGGCCGGCATCACCACCGTCGAAGAAGTCATCCGCGTGACGCGCGCGCTGTGAATGGCGATGGCATGAACCAAGCGGGCAACATCTTTCGGGCACACCCTCCCCTGTCATCCCCGGCCGAGCGGAGCGAGGGGAGGGGGACCCAGATGGCGCCATCGCTGCGGTCGCGGAAGACCTGCACATGGCTGTCGAGACCGTACGGACGGCATCACCTGGGTCCCCTTCCCTCGCGGCGCGCTGACGCGCGCCGCTCGCCGGGGATGACAATGGTGGCTTGTTGCCGCGCGAGTGCCGCCTGATGACCAATTTCCGCTACAAAGCCATGACAAGCGCGGGCGCGGTGGTCACCGGGACGCTCGACGCGCCGTCGCAGGCCGCCGTCATCCAGCAATTGCGCGGACAGGGGCACTATCCGATCTCAGCGGTTCCGGCCGAGAGCCAGGAAGGCCTGCTCGCGCAGTTGAAAGCGATCCGCTTCGGCGGGCGTATTTCGCCGCGCGCGCTCTCCACCGTGACGCAGGAGTTGGCGGCGCTGGTGGGCGCGGGGCTGGAACTCGACCGCGCGCTCGGCATATTGGTCAAGCTTTCCAATATCGGTGCGTTGCGCGAGCCGCTGCAGAATGTGCGCGCCCGCGTGCGCGACGGCGCGAGCCTCGCCGATGCGATGGCGGCGGAGAACGTGTTCCCGAAATTCTATGTGAGCATGGTGCGCGCGGGCGAGCTCGGCGGTTCGCTGGACGTGACGTTGCGCCGGCTGGCCGATTACCTCGCCCGCAGCGCCGCGATCCGCGAGCAGGTGGCGTCGGCGCTGGTGTACCCAGCGATCCTGCTGCTCACCGCCGGCATGTCCATCGTCGTCATCCTCGTCTTCGTGCTGCCGGAATTCGAGCCGCTCTTCGCACAGGCCGGCAAGCAATTGCCGCTGCCGACGCGCATCGTGATGGATGTGGGCGATGCGGTGCGCGGCTTCTGGTGGGCGCCGCTGCTGCTGGGCGCCGGCATCTGGCTGTGGCTGCGCGAACAGCTCAAGAAACCGGAATTCCGCAAGCGCTGGGACGCGCTGTTCCTGCGCCTGCCGCTGTTCGGCAAGCTCTTCGCCGAGATCGAGATCGAGCGTTTCAGCCGCGCGCTGGGAACCTTGCTGTCGAACGGCGTGTCGCTGACCGTGGCGCTCGGCCATGCCAAGGACGTGCTGCGAAATTCGGTGATCGCCGATGCCGTGGGCGAGACGGCGAAGAAGCTGCGCGAGGGCAAGGGCCTTGCCCAGCATCTGGCGGAGACCAAGGTGTTCCCGCCGCTCACGCTCGACCTCGTCCAGATCGGCGAGGAGACCGGCAAGCTCGACGAGATGCTGCTGCGCCAGGCCGATCTCGACGAGCAGGCGACGCGCCAGACCATCGACCGGCTCCTTGCCCTGCTCGTGCCATGCCTTACCATAGTGCTGGGCATCGTCGTGGCCGGGCTGATCTCCTCCATGCTTGTCGCG
The DNA here is from genome assembly GCA_036491175.1 of Rhizomicrobium sp. Classification (GTDB taxonomy): domain Bacteria; phylum Pseudomonadota; class Alphaproteobacteria; order Micropepsales; family Micropepsaceae; genus Rhizomicrobium. Next base: position 93,604 of record DASXCJ010000025.1, on the reverse strand, counting down.
ATTTTGGGCGTCAACGATTTGGCGCTGCAGTGAGAGGTTCCGCGGAAATGAAGAAGATTGTCACGCAGAGCCGCAGAGGCGCAGAGAAGAATGTTATCGGGAGAAATTCATGCGTTTGACCGGTCTGTGGGCGCGCCTTGCGCGCCGATCCTTCCCCCTCAACGCAAAGCCGGTGCCGCCCGTGGAAAAAGAACTCTGCGGCTCTGCGGCTCTGCGTGATTCCTCTTCTTCGTCCCGTCAGTCCGGCTACACGCTGATGGAATTGTTGGTGGTGCTGGCGATCCTGGGGCTGCTGACCTCCATCGGCACGGTGATGGTGCTGCGCTATCTCGACAATGCGCGGCTCGGCACCGCGAAGACGGAGATCGCGAATTATTCCGCCGGCCTCGACCTCTTCAAATACGACGTCGGCCGCTATCCGACGACGCAGGAAGGGCTGGACTCGCTTTTGAAGGCGCCGCCGGCGGCGGAGAACTGGAACGGGCCGTATCTGAAGAGCACCACCAACCTCAACGATCCGTGGGGCCACGCCTTCGTCTATCGCGCGCCGGGAGAGCATGGCGAATTCGACCTCTACAGTTACGGGCCCAAGGGCAAGGAGGGGGCGAGCGATGCGAACCCACCGATTAAAAACTGGTGATGACGGGTTCACCTTGCTCGAAGTGCTGGTGTCGCTCGCGATCCTGAGCGTGTCGCTGGCGACCTTGCTCGGCATCTTCTCGCTCGGGCTTTCGCGCGCGCGCCAGAACGAGGACGAGATGGGCGCGCGCACGCTCGCGCAGGCGCTGATCGCGCAGGCCGACGCCGTCGCCAATCCGCAATTGGGCGCGCGCGGCGGCCAGGCCGGGGGGGGCTATCGCTGGCAGTTGGAATTGAAGCCCTACAATCAGGGCACGGCGCTCCAGACGGGCGGCACCGCGCTCGCCAGCGTCACGGCGCGCGTGACATGGGAGGAAAGCGCTGGCGCCCGCTCGCTGACCCTATCATCGCTGCGCACGGTCCCGCGGAGTGCGACGCCGTGAAGGACGCGGGCTTCACCCTGATCGAGCTTCTGATCACGATGACCTTGCTGGCGCTGCTGTCGCTGGTGCTGTTCGGCGGATTCCGCTTCGGCACGCGCGCCTGGGACCGCACGGAGGGCTCGGCCGCCGCGACGGCGGAGATACGCCGCGCGCAGGACGCCATTACGGAGACGCTGGGCCGCGCCTATCCCGAAATGCAGTTCACCGACCCCAAGAACCCGCATGTCTATTTCGACGGCCGCGCCAATGCCGTGACCTACCTCGGACCGTCGGGCGACGGCGCGATGGCCGTATTCCGCCTCGCCAGGGACGGCGATGTGCTGACCATGACGACGACGCCGGAACTGGCGCGCGATCCGGTGAAGCAGACCAGGACGCGCAAGCTCGTCACGAACGTTAAGTCCTTCGCGCTTGCCTATTACGGTGCGCCCAATGACCTCACGCCTCCGGGCTGGAGCGATGTCTGGGCCAATCGCTCGCGGCTGCCGACGCTGGTGCGCATCCGCGCCACGCTCGCCCAGGCGCGGCCGGGCTGGACGGAGATGATGGTGCATCCGCGCATTGAAGCCGATGTCGCTTGCGTCTATGACGCGCTCTCGAAATTCTGCCAGGGGCGCTGATGGCGGAGACGGACTCCCGCGACGACGAGCTTGCCGATCTGTTCCGCGTCTGGCGCGCGGAATGGGCCGCGGCCCTGCGCGAGCACGCCTTCTGGCGCGACGATCCGCAGAGCGCCATCGTCGAGTTCGCGGGGGACGGCGCCATCGTCAGCCGCGGCAATGCACAAGCCGAGAGCGAGATCGCGCGCGTTCCAAACATCACGGAGCTCGCCTTTGCCTTGCGCGGGCAGAAAGACGTCGTGCTGCGCCTGCCGCAGAGCGAGGTGCTGCGCGCCAATGTGTGGCTGCCCAAGGCCAAGGCGAGCACCTTGCGCCAGGCGCTGCATTTCGAACTGGAGCGGTTGTCGCCGGTCGATCCCAGCCAGCTTTATTTCGATTTCACCCCAATAGGCCGCGACAAGGCGGCCAACCGCGTCGAACTCGCTTTGCGCATCGTGCGCCGCGCGGCGGTGGATGAGGCGCTGCGTCTCTGCCACGGCGCGGGGCTCGCGGCGTCTGGCGTAACCTTCGCGGGCGAGGCGCGAATGGCGGATGCGGAGCAGTTTCCCGTCGACAGACCGGCCTATTACCGCTTCCTCTGGCGCAAATGGAATCTTGCCGCGCTGGGCGGGCTCGCGCTTGTGTTGGCGCTGGCCGCTTTGCTCGCCTGGTATGGGCGCAATCAGGCGGCGCAGGATCAGCTCACCGACCAGGTCCTGGTCGAGCAGAGCCGCGCCGCCATCGTCAGCCGCATCCAGGACGACACCGTCAAGACACGGACGCGCATCGCCTTCGCCGGCCATCAGAAACAGGCGCCGCTGTTCGTCGCCACGCTGTCGGAACTGGCGCGGCTGATGCCGGATGGGACCTGGCTCAACGAGGTCGAGATCAATGGCGCGCGGGTGCATATCCGCGGCTACAGCCATGGCGCGGCGGACCTCATCGCGCTGATCGACCGCGATCCGCTTTTCGCCGATGCGCAGTTCGGCGCGCCCCTGATCCGCAACCCGACCGGCAATGTCGAGCAATTCGACATGCTCTTCGATCTCAGGGGGAAGAAATGACGACCCCCCAGAGCTGGAAAACACGGCAAGGCGCGCTGGTCGCGGCGGGCGTCATCGGCGGGCTCGCGCTTGCCGTTCTCGTGCTGCTCGGCTTTCTCATCTTCGGCGGCCAGAGCGCGGATACGGATGCCGCCGTGCGTCAGCTCGCCTTCTATCGCGCCGAGGTGGCGCTGAAGCCTCAGCTCGAAGCGCAGCTGGCCAATCTGAAGCAGCAGGCGGCGGCGACGCCGGGCCTGATCGGCAATGAGAGCGCCGCGCTGGCCCAAGCGCAGCTGCAGGACGAGGTGAAAGCCCTCGTCATCCAGAACGGCGGCGAGGTGCGCACGGCGCAGATCGTGCCGGTGTCCACCACCAACGGCTTCCAGGTCATCGCGATCCAGTACGACATCATGGCGCCGATGGCGAAGCTGCGCGATCTCGTCCACGCCATCGAGTCGCATACGCCCTATCTCTTCATCGACGAGGCGGACATCGTCTCCACGCAGGACTATCAGTCCGGCGATCCGGCGTCGGCGAACCCGACGCTCGAACTGCGCTGGACCGTGCATGGCTATCGCTGGGGCGGAAAATGAGCCTCAAGCCCGCCCAGATCGCGATGATCGTGCTCTGCGCGCTGATGGCGGCGCTGTTCTTCTACGAGCTTTTGGCGCCGCCGGCGGAATACGCATTGCCGGACATCCGTCTGAAGCCGCGCGCCGTCACGTTCGTGCCGCCGCCGTCTTTCCTGCCGCCGCCCGTGAGCGCCTTCGACGACATCAACGACCGCCCGCTCTTCCTGCCCTCGCGCAAGCCCATCGCCGCGCCCGTCGCGGCTGCGGGCTCCGCGCCCGCCGGTCCCCCGCCGCTGCCGCAGGTGGCCTTGGTCGGCGTGCTGCTCGACGGACAGAACAGCGTGGCCGAAGTGAAGCTCAATGGGGCTGCCTTCTCCCAGGCGATGCGGGTGGGCGATGTGCTGGGCGGCTGGCAGATCGGCGGCATCGGGCCGGACCATATCTCGCTGCGCTCGGGAACCTTTACCCAGGACGTGCGCATGGACGCCCATGCCGGCCCGCCGCAGCAGCAGCCGGGCGACGCGGCGCCGCCCGCGCCGGCTCCCGCGCCCAGCAAGCCGCCCGGCTCGCCACAATAAAAGTACAACAGAGACGGGGTCTTCTGTATAAGGGCATGATCCTGAACAAGAATAATCGGGGTGTCTGAAGGCTTATGAGGGTCTGGGCGAAAACGATGCTCTGCGCGCTGGCGCTGAGCGCGGCGAGTGCTGCGTTCGTGCAGACGCGCGCGCTGGCGCAGTCGGGCGCGCCCACGCCCCTGCCCCAATCCAACACCCAGATCTATCCCGGCACCGGACAAATGACGGGCGGCGCTCGCCATCATGCCGCCGTCGACGCCAAGGGCGACATCACGCTCAATTTCGTCAATGCCGATGTGAAGGACGTCGCCAAGTCCGTGCTCGGCGACTACCTGCACCTCAACTACCAGATCGCCTCCACGGTCCAGGGCACCGTCACGATCCAGACGAGCCAGCCCTTGACCCGCGACCAGGTGATCCCCGCGCTCGACCGCGCGCTGCGCCTGAACAACATGGCGCTGGTCAGCAATGACGGCATCTACGACGTCGTGCCGCTGGCCGATGCGCAGAAGGACACCGGCGCGATCAAGGGCCCGGGAGGCGGCGTGTCGATGGAATATGGCAGCGAGGTCGTGGCGCTGCACTATGTGAGCGCGGCGCAGATGCAGAAGCTGCTGGAGCCGCTTGCCCCGGCGCAAGGCATCGTGCATGTCGACGCGTCGCGCAACATCCTCATTATCGACGGCACGGCGGAGCAGCGCAAGACCTTGCGCGACGACATCGCGCTGTTCGACGCCGACTGGCTCGCCGGCATGAGCTTCGCGCTCTACACCCCGCAATACATGGACGCCGAGGAGCTCGCCCGCGAGCTCGACCAGGTGCTGGGCTCCTCCGACAGCCCCATTGCCGGCGTCGTCAAGCTGATGCCGATCGACCGGCTGAACGCGGTGCTCGCGATCTCGCCGCAGAAGAAATATCTCGCCAAGCTGCAGACCTGGGTCGACCGCCTCGACAGGCCGGGCGAAGGCAGCGACAGGCGCATCTTCGTCTATCACGTGCAGAACGGCCGCGCCTCGGACCTCGCCTCCACGCTCGCCAAGGTGCTGTTCGGCAGCAGCGGCAACGGTTCCAGCAGCGGCGCCAATCCCGGCCTCGTCCACACCACGCCCGCGATGATGCCCACGGCCTCGAGCATGCCCCAATCCACCACCAGCGTCGGCGGCGGCATCAGCGCGCAGACGGCGCAGGGAAACAGCGGCTCGGGCAGCAGCATCAATGGCGGACCGTCGGGCGAACAGTTCTCGGCCTCCGGCTCGCTGTCGGGAGAGCATGGCGGCCGCGCCGTCAACATCACCGCGGACGAGACCAACAACGCGCTCGTCCTCTATTGCACGCCGCGCGAATATGCGACGGTGGAGAAGGCGCTGCACCAGCTCGACACCCAGCCGGTGCAGGTGTTCCTCGAAGCCGCGGTCGCGGAAGTGACCCTGAACGACAGCATCAAATACGGGCTGCAATATTTCTATCAGCCGGATGCGAAGAACAGCTTCACCCTCTCCAACACCACCACCGGCGCGCTGGGACAGGCCTTCCCGGGCTTCTCCTACATGTTCTCCAACCACGCCAACATCCAGGTCGTGCTGAACGCGCTGCAGAACGTCACGCATGTCGAGGTGATCTCCTCGCCCAAGATCATGGTCTTGAACAACCTCACCGCGACCTTGCAGGTCGGCGACCAGGTGCCGGTCGAGACGGCGCAATCGGTCTCCACGGTGGATTCCAACGCGCCGATCGTGAACTCCATCCAATACGAGGACACCGGCGTGATCCTGAAGGTCACGCCGCGCGTCAATCGCGGCGGCGTCGTCATGATGGATATCTCGCAGGAGGTGAGCGCGGTCGACGCCGCCGCCGCGGTCGACGGCGTCAGCTCGCCCACCATCGCGCAGCGCAAGATCGAATCCTCCATCGCCATCCAGGACGGCCAGACCGTGGCGCTGGGCGGGCTCATCACCGACACGCGCAGCAAGGGCAAGTCGGGCATCCCGATCATCCAGAACATTCCCCTGATCGGAAACCTTTTCCGCAATACCGATATCGAGCACGAACGCACCGAACTGATCGTGCTCATCACCCCCCATGTCGTGGACAGCACGCTCAAGGCGCAGGCGATCACCGATGAACTTCGGCGAAGGCTTCCGGCGGTTCAGACGATCCTCACCCCCGGCGGCTACTGACGGCGCGGCCGATCGCGGCTGGGCGCTCGTCAGCGTGCTGTGGGTGGTGGCGATCCTCTCCATGCTGGCCGCGGCGAGCGAGCAGCTCACCGTCACCACCGTGCGCACCGAACACAAGGCGCAGGACGCGGCCCGGGCCGGCGCCGATCTCGACGCAGGCGTCGCGCGCGCGGTGATGGGCCTCGGCGATCCGGTGTTGTCGCAGCGCTGGCGCATCGACGGCGTGGCGCAGGATTTCAGTTTCGACGGCATGAAGATCAGCGTGGCGGTGCAGGACGAACTCGGCCGCATCGATCTCAACAACGCCGACGTCTCGATGCTGCGCCAATTGCTGCAGGCCGCCGGCGGCATGCAGCCCCAAGATGCCACGGCCCTGGCCGACAAGATCGTCGACTGGCGAGGGCTTGCCGATCGCCACAGCCTGCACGGCGCGACCGATGCCGATTATGCGGCGGCGGGCCTCTCCTACCGCCAGCGCCACGGGCCTTATCAGACAGCCGAGGAAGTGAAGCTCGTGCTTGGCATGACGCCGCGGATCTATGCGCGCATCGCGCCCGCGCTCACGGTCTATTCGCACCATCCGAGCTTCGACGCCGGCACCGCGCCGCGCGAGGCTCTGATGGCGCTCTATTTCAACAATCCCGCCGAGGCCGACCAGGTCATGGCCGAGCGCCAGCGCGGCACGGGCCTCACCTCCGGCAATCAGAACGCCGTGCCGCAGGGAATCTTGGGGCCCAGCGCGTCCCTGGGCGGCCGCGCCTTCGCCGTCGACGCCTCGCTGACGCTCAACGGCAAGCGCTTCACCCGCCACGCCGTGATCGAAACCACCGGCGACGACAAGCGGCCTTATTTCGTGCTGGCTTGGAAGTGAAAAAACTACCCTGCCTCAAGGGGAGGGCAAATTCAGCGGCCCATACAACCACACGATCCATCCTCCCAGCGCGAGGAACGTCCCGAACGGGATACGCGTGGTGGCCGAAAGCTTGCGGCCCGAAAGCGACAACACCAGCACGAGCACCATGCCCGTGACCGTCGCGCAGAGCACCACGCTGGGCAGGCCTTGCCATGACACCCAGGCGCCGAGCGCGCCCAGCAGCTTGGCATCGCCGAAGCCCAGTCCCTCACGCCCGCGCAGACGGCGATAGAGAAAGGCGATGAGCGCGAAGACCGCCAGGCCCGCGAGCATGGCGATGACGTGGTCGAGCATGTTCTCCGGCGCGATGAACCCGGTGGCGATCAGGCCGGTGAGCGCGAGCGTGAAGGTGAGCGGGTCGGGCAGGAGATAGACCCGCCAATCGGTGACGGCGAGCGCGAGCAGGAGCCAGCCGAACACGCAGCTTGCGATCAAGACCGTGCCGGCGGTCTCGGTCATGGCCCAGAGCACCACGGCCATCGCGGCCAGTTCGAGGACGGGCGCGAACCAGCCGATGGACGCACCGCAATGGCGGCAGCGGCCGCGCAAGACCGCGAAGCTCGCAAGCGGGACGAGGTCGCGCGCCGTCAGTGTCGCGTGGCAGCGATCGCATTGCGAGCGCCCGAGCAGAACCGGGCGGCGCTCGGGCAGGCGCTGGATCAGCGTGCCGAGGAAGCTGCCGATGAAGGGGCTGGCCACGAGAAGCGGAAGCCAGAGTGGAATGACGGCCATGCGGCCGCGAGCTTAGCCGCTAGGCGAAGGCATCGGCCAGCGTTTCCGCCGCCTGCCGGATCGCGGCTGGCGGGAAGGCATAGCCCAGCATCACTTGCGACGGGCCGCCGGCGATGAGCCGCAGCCGGCGCATCTGCTTGACGGCGATGCCCTGCGCCGTGGCCTTCACGCCGAAACCTTCCTCGTCGAGGCCCAACAGATCGCAGACGAGATGGGAACTTCCCTTCGTCTGGCGCGGAACGAGCACATGGCCGAGCCTTCGCGCCAAGATCTCCAACAGCTCGCCGCGGCGCTCGGCCAGCGCCGCGCGGCAGCGATGCAGGTGATCGTCGAAATAGCCGCCGTCGAGGAAGTCGGCGAGGATCATCTGGTTGGGCACGTTGGTATAGGCATCGAGCCCGCGGCGCACGGCGATGAAGCGGTCGACCAGCTCGGGCGGCAGCACCATGTAGGCGATGCGCAGCGCCGGGAAGAGCGTGTAGTTGAAAGAGCTCAAATAGATCACGTTGGCGGCGGCGCCCGCCGCGAGCGGCCGCTCCGGCGTCGCAAGCGCGTCGTTCCAGCCGGAATCGTCCTCCAGCACCCAGGCATTGTTGGCGAGCGCCCATGCGAGCAGCGCCTCGCGACGCCTGCGCGACAGCATCGCGCCCATGGGGAATTGCGCGACCGGCATCACCAGGGCCGCGCGCGCGGCGCCGCCCATGCGCAGCGCCGTGTCGATGTCGAAGCCTTCCTCGTCGACCGGCACCGGCATCAATTGCATGCCGCCATTGTGCAGCGCCTGCTTGGTGCCGCCGTAGCCGGGATCCTCGACCCAGGCGGTGGTGCCGGCGAGGCCCAGCGCCCGCACGGTCAGATCCAGGCCCGTGGCCATGCTTGAGGTCACGACGATCTGGTCGGGCGAACAATCGAAGCCGCGCGCGGCGGCGAGATGGGCGGCGATCGCCTGGCGCAGCGCCGGCTGGCCCGCGGTCTGGCCTTCGAGCAGGCCCGCTTGCGGCATGTTGCGCCATAGCCGCGTCTGCAGCCGGTTCCAGATGTCGATGGGGAAGAGGTCGAGAGGCGGCACACCGCTCTTGAACGGGATCGCCTCGGTCTTGCGCATCGGCGGCTCGGGCTGTGTCCGTCCCGACCGCGCCGCGCCCGCATAGGCGACATAGACGCCGGAGCCGCGGCGCGCTTCCAGCCAGCCGTCGGCGACCAACCGGTCGATGGCGTTCAGCACGGAGTTGCGCGAGATGCCGAGCTGCTCGGCCAGCACGCGCGAGGGCGCTAGTTTGGAACCATGCGCCAGCGCGCCGGAGACGATCAGGGTGCGGATGCGGCGGTAGAGGCGCTCGTGCAGCGGCTGCCCGTCGCCGTCATCGGCCAAACGGACGAAATTGACGACCCGTGCGCCGCCAAAAGCGGCCTCGCCTTGAATGATGCCACCATCACGCATCTCGACCCCGTTCCGAGAGTGACGCATGCGAAGCGTAACGCGCCACCGCCAAGCGTGGCTTCACAAAAAGTTTTCCGCGCGCGCCGCGCGATCACAAACGCGTGGCGCGCGAACGCACACGTGTTCGTGAGCCCGGGAATAATTCGCGAAAGGCCGATTGGTACCGTGCACGCCGAAAAAGTGGCTCTGGTCCAAATGCGCGAATGATGACGTCATCGTTTCATCGACGCCTAAGAGGAGCGGGTGGTTGTCATGGAAGCGTATCGGGACGAACGGCACGGGGCGAATACGGCCGAGGCGCATGCCGGCGCCATCGCGAATTTTCCATTGGCGATAGCGAATATCGCGATTAACGCGGCGTCGCCGGTTCCGATCTACGAGCAGATTTGTACATCCGTGCGCTCGGCCATCGCGGCGGGCGATCTTCCGCCCGGCACGCCGCTGCCGACGAGCCGCGAGTTCGCGCATGCACTGGGCGTCGGGCGTAACACGATCGTGAGCGCCTATTCGCGGCTGGCGGCGGAAGGCTATCTCGTCTCCAACACGAGGCGCGGCACGCGCGTGGCCGACGAGCCCGCCGGCGCGCCGATCTTCCGCGGCGATCGCGGCGAGGCTCCGCGCGCGGCCTCCAACCTGATCGAGATCGGTTACCATGCGCGGCGCGTCCTAGAATTGCCCTTCGCGCCGAGCCAGGCGGTGAAGCCTTTCGCGCTGCACGCGCCCGATCCATCGCTCTATCCGCGCAATCCGCTCAGCCGCTTGCTGGCGGAGGAATTCTGCCGCTCGACCGGCGGCGACCTGCGGCTGGGCCATCGCCGCTTCCAGACCGCGCTCGCGGCCTATCTGCGCCATATGCGCGGGGTGAATTGCGAGCCGTCGCAGATCATCCCCGTCAACGGGCTCGAAAGCGCGCTCGACCTGACGGCACGGGTGCTGCTTGATCCGGGACACACGGTCTTGATCGAGGATCCCGCCATGGACGCAGCCCGGCGGACCTTCGCCGCGGCCGGCGCGATGCTGGAATCCATGCCGGGCGATTCGGCCGGGGCCGATCCGTCGCGCGCCTCCGGCCCGCCGCCGCGGCTGATCTTCGTTTCGCCGTCGCTGAACTTCCCCTTCGGGCGGCAGATGTCCGAGCCGCGCCGCCGCCAGGTGCTGGAGCTGGCCGCCGGCGCCCACGCCGCGATCTTCGAGGCCGACATCGCGGGCGAGCTCGCCTTCGGCGGCAGCCGGCTGCGCGCCATCCAAGGCCAGGACGAGGACGGCCGCGTGATCTATTTCGGCAGCCTGAACGAGACGCTCGGCCCGCATATCCGCGCCGCCTATCTCGTCGTGCCGCCGCATCTGGTGGAGGCGTTCAGCGGCATGGAGCAGCGCATCGCCTATGGGCCGGACGCCTTCGTGCTGTCGGCGCTGGCGACCTTCATCGAGGAGAACCACTACGCCATGCACATCCGCAACATCCGCTCGGTCTATGCCCAGCGGCTGAAGGCGATGGTGGAAGCGGCGCGCGCGCATGTCCCGCAGGCGACGGTGCTCGAGCCCTCGGGTGGATTGCATGTCACCCTGCTCTTCGGCGCGGGCTTCGACGAAGATGCCGCGGTTGCATCCGCCGCCGAACAAGGCCTCGCGGTTGCGCCGCTGTCGCGCTTCACCCGCGGCAGCGGACCGGGCCTGGTGCTCGGCTTCGGCGCGGTGCCGGAGCGCACGATCGATCCGATGATGCGCAAGCTCGGGCTGGTGCTCGCCCAGACCGCGGCCAACCGCGCCGCTTAGCGCGCATTCGGGGGAGAGATGTTGCGCCATCACGCACTTCTCGTGCGCGTGCCGGATTTGCGTTTGGGCGTGGCGTTCTACGCCGCGCGTCTCGGCCCGGCCGAGACGCGCGTGGCGGAGGACTTTGTCCGGCTCGGCGACAGCCTTTATCTCGAACAGGTCTCGCCCGCGCCAGGCCCGGCCTTCGACCAGGCGCGCGCCTTCACCACCTTCACCGTCCCCGATCTCGACACGGAGGCTCTCGCAGCGGAGGCGCGCGATCCGCTCACCACGACGCCCAGGCCCGTGCGCGGCGGACGTTGCCTGCGCATGCGCGACCCCTTCGGCAACGTGCAGGTGCTGCTGGAGCCGCGCGAAGGGATGGTCCGCGCGGCGCCCAGCGGGATCAAAATTCCCATCGCCTCGGTGCCGGCGGCGCGGCATCTCTATGGCGACTTCCTGTGCTTCGCGCAGAACGGACGCCATTACCCGCCGCAGCTCGCCATGAACCACCGCGATGGCAGCCCCGCCTTCACCATCGAGGACAAAGAGATCTGGGAGCCGGATGTGCGCGTCCGTGCGCCGCTCTATCCCAATGAGACCGGCGCTGTGCTGGTGTTCACCTTTCCGGACCTGGCGGAGCTCCACGCCAACCTCGCCCGCCGCGCCGTCCGCCTCACGCCCATCGTGGATTTCCCCCTGGGAAAGCGCATGGGAATCGTCGATCCGGCCGGTCTGGCCTCGGAAATCTGGCAGTTTGCCTAAGCGCCTGCCGGTTGGTAGAACCCGCCCGCTCTTTGAACCGACCAGCTTCACCACCGGCCCCGCCTGGGCCTCAAGTAGCGTAGCGGTAGGCCAACCAACAGGAGGGGCAGGTCCGCATGGCCAAGATTTCCGGCAACGAAATTCGCCCCGGCACCATGATCGAATATGACGGCGGGCTCTGGATCGCGGTGAAGACCCAGAAGGTGAAGCCAGGCAAGGGCGGCGCCTACAACCAAGTCGAGCTCAAGAACGTCACGCAAGGCACCAAACTGAACCAGCGCTTCCGCTCCGATGAGTCGGTGGAAGAGGTCTATCTCGAGAAGAAGGACTTCCAATTCCTGTTCGAGAGCGGCGAGACGCTGACCTTCATGGACATGGAGACCTACGACCAGATCGAGGTCCAGAAGGAATTCGTCGGCGACCAGGCCCAGTTCCTCCAGGAAGGCATGAAGACGCTGGTGCAGATGTATGAAGGCCGTCCGCTCGGCATCGCCCTGCCGCAGCATGTGACCTTGGAAGTGACCGAGGCCGATCCCGTGTTGCGCGGCGGCACGGCGGCGCCGTCCTACAAGAGCGCCACGCTCGCCAACGGCATGAAGATCCAGGTCCCGCCCTTCGTCAATGCCGGCGCCAAGATCATCGTCTCGACCGAAGACGGCTCCTATGTAAGGCGCGCCGAATAATGCCCTACCTATCTCCCGCGTTGAATGTGATGACCTCGGCCGCGCGCAAGGCGGGCCGTAGGCTGATCCGTGATTTCGGCGAGATCGAGAACCTGCAGATCTCGATGAAAGGCCCCGGCGATTTCGTCTCCGTCGCCGACCAGCGCACCGAAAGCATCCTGGTGGGCGAATTGCAGAAAGCGCGCGGTGGCTATCCGATCCTCACCGAGGAGACCGGCCTGATCGACGGGCCCGACAAATCGCATCGCTTCATCATCGATCCGATCGACGGCACGACGAACTTCCTGCACGGCATTCCGCATTTCGCCATCGCCATTGCGCTGGAGCGCGAGGGCCAGCTCGTTTCCGCCGTGATCTACAATCCCATCACCGACGACATGTTCACCGCGGAGCGGAGCCACGGCGCCTATCTCAACGACAAGCGGTTGCGCGTCGCCGGGCGCAAGAACCTCGCCGAGGCGGTGGCGGCGACCGGCACGCCCAATATCGGCCACACGCAAGAACATCGCGCCCGTTTCCACGCCGAGCTCAACGCGGCGATGGCGGCGACCACCGGCGTGCGCCGCTTCGGTTCGGCCGCGCTCGATCTCGCCTGGGTGGCGGCCGGGCGTTATGACGCGTTCTGGGAGCGCGGGCTCAAGGCCTGGGACGTGGCTGCCGGGATCCTGATGGTAAAAGAAGCAGGCGGCGTGGTGACGGACCTGCAAGGCCGCGACCTGGCGCTCAAGTCCGGCGATATCCTCGCCTCCAACGAGCCGCTGCATCCGCAATTCCTGAAACTCTTGAAATCTTGAGCCGCGCGTTCCGGGCGACTATCCTCCCGGCGCGTTGGATGAGGCTGTGATGCGATCCTTCCGTGTGCTGATCTTGACTTGTGCGTTGGCGGCCGGCGCCACGTCCGCCCAGGAGATGTATCCCGGCCAGAGCGTGACGGTGAATCCGGCCGCTGCCGGCAATGCGCGCGTCTATTATCCGGGCGGCATGCCGGAACCGATCCATCTGCACATGCCGGCGCCGCACAAGCGCGTGGTTCATCGCAAGCCGAGGCCCGCCGCCGATGCGAGCGTGGCCGATACGGCGCCGCTCGACACGACACCGGCCCCCGCCGAAACCGCGCCGCCTGCCGACACGACGCCGCCCGCGCCGAAGCACAAGAAGCAGAAACACGTCGAAGTCGCGTCGACGCCGGAGCCGACGCCCGCGCCGGACACGTCGTCTAGCGATACGAGCACATCCGCGATCCCGTTCTCGCTCAGCGGCGGCAATCCGCCGCCGCCTCCGCCGGAGCCGAAAAAATCCACCAAGCCGGTCAAAGTCGCGAAGGCCGAACCACCGCCTGCACAGACGCTCGCGCCGGCGTCGGGGCCCGATGCCGGCTTCGCCAAGCGCGGCGAGATCGTGTTCAAGCATGACGCGACCGATCCCTCGCCCGCGCAATTCGATCCGCTGAAGAATCTCGCCGGCGATCTCAATGCCGCTCTGCAAAACGGCGCGAGCCGCATCCAGCTCCAGGCCTTCGGCGGCGCGCCGGGCGACAAGGGCTCGGACGCGCGCCGTCTCTCGCTGAAGCGCGCGCTCTCGATACGGCAGGTGCTGATCGACAACGGCGTGCCGTCGGGAAAGATCGACGTGCGCGCCATGGGCGGCATCGACGACCACGGCAATCCCGATCGCGTCGACGTGCTGATCCACGCGAGCTGATTTGACAACGAAACTCGACGCCCGATGCATCATTCGGGTTGGCAACCGACCGCGCACCTTGTTTTCCGTCGCGGAACGGAAAGGCGGGGACCTCGGAATCTATATCAAGGCAGAAGACTGCTATGGGGTGGGCGAGAATCTGCCCAAGATTCTTCATCAGCGCTATTCTATCCATATGAGCGGCGAGAGTTCCTCCGGCATCAACGCCATCAAACAAACAATCGCGCTGGACAACGGCGAAACAATTTCAACACAGAACTATGCTACGGCCGTCAAACGAGACAACGACTTCGCCTTTGCCTTCAGCTCAATGGCGCCGAGCCTTGAACACGACAAGTATATCTCAACTAGCGCCAGCAAGGCCGTGATCGACCTCGGCGTGTATGATCCCAATAGATTCTCTCTAATTTATGCTGTCTTTGTCAGTTCTGCGCGTCGCAAATTTCGTGTCCCTCCGCGTCCTGCGGACTTTAGCGTTGAGCAACTGGCTTTCAAGGAATTTCGACTTACGGTGATATGGGGGTTCGCCCTCTTCCCATCTTTGAACATTGGCTGGCGAACGCACGGACAAACGATACCTCCCGAGGTCATCCCTGAAGATTTAAAGGAAGTTATGGCGCCTCACGCGAAGGGGCATGAGGAAATAGATTGCGTGAATCATTTCGGGCAATCTGCCAGCTTATTGTTGAAGAGCGTTATTTCGCGCCATATTGAGAAGCTCGGACAAGATGCACCAAAATTTCTCCAATTTTTGCCAGCGCTGGGTCTCTTCAAAAGAGGTCTTTGGGGACCAGAAACAACGAATCGGATTCAAGTAAGAAAGTTAAGCGGAGCGATACCCTGGGACGCTTTCTCCGCATAAAGAAACGGGGCCGCTCTCTCAAGCGGCCCCGTTTCGTGTCCGAGGCTTGGTTTAGGCGGTGGATGGATCAGAAGTCGATCCAAACGCCGTCGCGCCAATAACCGCGGCCTTCATGCTCGTGCCAGCGGTAGTGGATCGCCGCTCCGCCGTCGCTGGGCGCCTGGTCCCAGCGCCAGTCGTCCGGATGCACCACGACGCCGACATTGTCGGGATAGGTGTAGTGGTCGCGGACGTGCCAGCAATCGCCGACGGCGTTACAGACGATCTCCGCCGAAGCGCTGGTCGTCGCGACGGCCAAGCCGCCCGCGCCGAGCAGGACCGCAAGCGCTGTCGTTTTGAGAAGATTCTTCATGATTTCGCTCCGGGTTGAACGCCCCTATCGGGAGATAACGATCTCGCGAGCAGGCGGTTCGCCCGGAACTTCAGAAACCCGCACTTCAGGAACCCGAACTTCAGGAACTTGCCGGAACCCCGGCGGTGAGTTTCGCCTCGCGCGCTTCCGGCCCCAACGCGGCGAGCAGCACGATGGCGAGCGCGGCGGCGACCGCGACGCCGGCCAGGGCCAGCGAATAATTCTCGCCGTTGTGGATCGCGATCCTGGTCTGCAGCACCGCGTTATAGGACGCGATGAAATTGCCCAGCTGATAGACAGTTCCCGGAAAGGTTCCGCGCGCATCGGCCGGCGCGAGCTCGTTCAGATGCGCGGGCACCACGCCCCAGGCGCCCTGCACGAAGAACTGCATCACGAAGGCTCCCACCGCGAGCATGGTCGCGGTTTCGGCATAGGCCCAGAAATAGGCGGCGGGAATGGCGAGAAGCGCCGCCACGATCATCGCGCGGCGGCGGCCCAGCGTCTGGCTCCAAAGCCCGAAGACCCAGCCGCCCAATATCGCGCCGATATTGTAGATGATGGCGATATTGCCCGCGGTGTGGGTGTCGAATTTGTGTTGCACCTGCAGGAAGGTGGGATAGACGTCCTGCGTGCCGTGGCTGAAGAAATTGAACGCGGTCATCAGCACGATGGCGTAGAGCGCCAGCGCCCAATGCCGCTTGAGCACGGAGAGCACCGTGCCGGTGCGCGCATGCTTGGCAGACCAGCCCGGCGATTCCGGCACGTTGCGGCGGATATAAAGAATGAGCAGCGCCGGCACGATGCCCACCAGGAACATGCCGCGCCAATGCAGCACGTCGTAGAAATTGCGGTAGACGATGGAGGCGAGAAGATAGCCCGTCGGATAGCCCGATTGCAGCAGGCCGGAGACGAAGCCGCGCGCCTCGGGCTTGACGCTCTCCATGGTGAGCGAAGCGCCGATGCCCCATTCGCCGCCCATGGCGATGCCGAAGAGCGCGCGCACGACGAGGAAGATGATGAGATTGGGCGCGAAGGCGGTGGCGAAACCGAACAGCGAATAGAGCGCGACGTCGGCCATCAGAACCGGGCGGCGGCCGAAGCGGTCGGCGAGGCGGCCGAAGATGAAGGCGCCGACGGGGCGCAGCGCCAAAGTGAGCGTCACCGCCCAGGCGATGTCGTCCTTGCCGGCGCCGAATTCCTTGGCCACGTCCTTGATGACGAAAACCATGAGGAAGAAGTCGAACGCATCCAGCGTCCAGCCGAGATAGGACGCGGCCACGACGTGCTTCTGCGCCGACGTCCAACCCTTCAAGGCAGCGAACATGATGCGGAATCCCCCTCGCGCGGGAGGCATCATGCACAGACGGCGCTAGGGCGTATAGCCGGTATCGGCGAGGAACCAGGACAGGGCCTGCGGGAAATCCTTGGGCTTGCGCTCCGCGCCTTTGCAGTCCCCGTCGACCCATTTGCCCTTGCAGCGCGTCGGCCACTGCGACGAATGCAGGTCGTAGTGGGCGAGCATGAACGCCCAGGCTCGCTTGTGGAGACCGGCGCGCGCGGCGGACGCGACATAGCCCGCGCAGGCGCCATTGTCGTGCCCGGCACAATCTTTCTTGGCCGCTTCCATATGGGCGAGGAAGAGCTTGCGGTAGCGCGGCGCCTTGGACACGTCGATCACCTTGCCGTCCACCACGTTCAGGATCTTGGGCGGGGGAAAGCTGCCGGCATAGGAGGAGAAGGCGTAGAGGAAGGCATTGTCGTTCAGCACGAAGTCGATCACGCCATCGCCGTCGACATCCTTGGGCATGTCGGAAAGCACATCGCCGTCCCACATGCCGATATCGACTACGCGCCAGCCCGCGCCCGCACGCTCCAAGAGCTTGACCGCATCGCAGCAATGCGCGCCGCCCGTATAGGTGCTCATCAGGATGACGGGATCGGGATTCCTGGGATCGATCCTGGCGATGCCGAAATAGGCGGCCGAGCCGTTCATGCCGGGCTCCCCGCGCAGCACGCCGGACTTGGCGCCCGGCGCCGCCGCGGTGAGGACAGTGGCCGACATGTCCGCGTCGTCCGTCCCGGCGGTGGTGAACGTCAGCGTGTAGCCGCCCAGATGATAGGTCTTGGGCTCACCGTCCTTGGCTTTGCTCCACTCGGTGAGCGGCGCGGCTGTGGCAGCGCCTGCGGCCAGAAGCGTCAGGACAAAGATGATACCGCGCATGAGTGCCCCCTACCCGCGCATCATGCCGGCAATTCGTGGCGGCAGAAAGGCGGCTAGACCAACGCGGCTTCCGTCTTGGCCTTGATCTCGTCCTCGGTCGCGCCGGGCGCGAGCTCGGCGAGGTTCAGGCCGCCTTCGACGACGTCGAACACGCCGAGATTGGTGATGATGCGCTGGACGCAGCGGACGCCCGTGAGCGGCAGGCTGCATTGCTTGAGGAGCTTGGGGCGGCCGGCCTTGTCGGTGTGATCCATGATGACGACGCAGCGGCGGACGCCGGCGACGAGGTCCATCGCGCCGCCCATGCCCTTCACCAGCTTGCCGGGCACCATCCAATTGGCGAGGTCGCCGCGCTCGGACACTTCCATCGCGCCCAGGATCGAAAGGTCGATATGGCCGCCGCGGATCATGGCGAAGCTGTCGGCGGAGGAGAAATAGGACGTCTTGGGCAGCGCGGTGATCGTCTGCTTGCCGGCATTGATGAGGTCGGGATCGACCTCGTTTTCGCGCGGGAAGGGGCCCATGCCGAGCATGCCGTTCTCCGATTGGAGCGTCACGTCCATGCCTTCGGGGATGTAGTTCGCCACAAGTGTCGGGATGCCGATGCCGAGATTGACGTAGAACCCGTCGCGCAATTCGCGCGCCGCGAGCCTGGCCATGTCGTCGCGTGTCCAGCCCATGTCAGCTCTCCCGAACCGTGCGCTTCTCGATGCGCTTCTCGTAGACCGCGCCCTTGACGAGGCGGTGCACGAAGATGCCCGGCGTGTGGATGTGGTCGGGATCGAGGGCGCCCACCGGCACGATCTCCTCCACCTCGGCCACCGTCACCTTGCCCGCGGTCGCCATCATCGGATTGAAATTGCGCGCGGTCTCGTGGAAGACGAGATTGCCCTCGGCGTCGCCCTTCCACGCCTTGACGATGGAGAGATCGGCCTTGAGGCCGCGCTCGAGGATATAGGTCTCGCCGGCGAATTCCTTATGCTCCTTGCCCTCGGCGATCAGCGTGCCGACGCCGGTCTTGGTGTAGAAGCCAGGGATGCCCGCGCCGCCGGCGCGGATGCGCTCGGCCAAGGTGCCTTGCGGATTGAATTCGAGTTCCAACTCGCCGGAGAGGTATTGGCGCTCGAAGGTCTCGTTCTCGCCGACGTAAGAACTCACCATCTTCTTGATCTGGCGCGTCTGCAGCAAAAGGCCGAGGCCGAAATCGTCCACGCCGGCGTTGTTGGAGATGATCGTGAGGTTCTTCACCCCTGATTCCCGCAGCGCGAGGATCAAGTTCTCCGGAATGCCGCAGAGGCCGAAGCCGCCGGACATCACGGCCATGCCGTCGAACAGCAATCCTTGCAGCGCCGAGGCGGCGTCTCGATAAAGCTTTTGCATCGGCGGAGGCTTAAGCTTCCGCTGCGGCAGCGTCAATCAACGAGCTGGGCGCGGGCGCGGAATTCCTCGGTCGAATTGGTCTTGGGGAAGGGCGCATCGGGAACCGGAACGCCCAGGAATTTGCACAACGGTCCCCAGCCCTCCAGCGAGTCGGTGACGAGCAGGCGGGAGGCCGGCAACGCGTCCTTCACCGCCTGGTTATGGCGCTTGTAGACGGCGATGATGTGGTCCTTGTCGTAGCGGTCGCCGAACGCTTGCTCGCCCACGATCAGCTTGCCCATGCGCGCCTGTTTCAGGCGCACCGGATCGTCGCTTTCGAATTTGCGCGTCAGGGAGGCGATGATCGTCCGGGAGATCGAGGCATACCACGTCTCGGGATCGCGCTCGGTGAGGATGAATTTTGCGTCAGGATAGACGCCCGAGAGCTCGCGCCAGAAATGGCAGATCGGCCAATCCACGCCGGCCGGATAGGGCGCGAGAAAGCCTTTCCAATCGACGGGCTTGCCCAGCGCGGCGTTTTCCCAGACTTCGTTGTGGTCGGGATGCCCGAAGACCTCGACCATGTGGTAGCAAGGGCCGAAGCCCAGCTGTTCCAGCGCCAATTTCAATGAAAACGTGCCGGTGCGGCCGAAGCCGGCGCCAATGATCTGCATAATTGCCCCCTCCCAGAGAACGCGCTTAAACTGCTGAAGAATTCGCGCGCCCGCAAGGACAGCCATGAAGTTTTTCGCCGCCGCCGCGCTGCTCGCCCTCGCTTCATCCGCGCAGGCCCTGGATGTGAAGAGCCATGACATGATCGACGGCGCCACGTTGCGCACGCAGCAGGTCTATCCGGATTGCAATGGCGACAACGTCTCGCCCCAGCTTTCCTGGAGCGGCGCACCCGAAGGCACCAAGAGCTTCGCGGTGACGCTTTACGACCCCGATGCGCCGCCGGTGGGCTTCTGGCATTGGATCGCCTTCGACATCCCCGCGAACGCAACCGGGCTTCAGCGCGGCGCGGGACGCGATCCGTCGCAGCTCCCCATCGGCACGGTGCAGGGTCAGAACGATTTCCAGGATTCGGGTTATGGCGGCGCCTGCCCGCCGCAGGGATCGGGCCTGCATCATTACCGCTTCACGGTATGGGCCCTCGATGCCGCGACGCTGCCCTTCGACACGGACGTGACGGGAAGCGCAATCGATGCCGCTCTCAAGAAACACGCACTGGCACAGGCGACGCTGACGGCGGTCTATCAGCGCTAGGCCGAGACGGGCGAGACTTCCGAGAGCTTGTCCACCTTGCGCAGGGGCGGGAACAGACCCATCCAGGCGGCGACGACGATGAGCGTGCCGATGCCGCCGATGACGACGGCAGGCACTGTGCCGAGCCATTGCGCGGTGAGACCGGATTCGAATTCTCCGAGTTCGTTGGAGGCGCCGATGAACAGCATGTTCACGGCCCCGACGCGGCCGCGCATCGGATCGGGCGTGGCGAAATTTATGAGCGTGGAGCGGATATAGACGCTGATCATGTCCGAGGCGCCGATGACGAACAGTGCCGCGAGCGAGAGGAAGTAGTTGGCGGAGAGGCCGAACACCACGGTCGCGACGCCGAAGATCGCCACCGCCAGGAACATGCGCGAGCCCATCCTGGTCTCGACCGGAAAGCGCGCCAAGGTGAACGCCGTCACCGCCGCGCCCGCCGCGGGCGCGCTGCGCAGGAAGCCGAGCCCGATGGTCCCCGCGTGCAGGATGTCGCGCGCATAGATCGGCAGCAGCGCCACCGCGCCGCCCAGCAGCACCGCGAAGAGATCGAGCGAGATCGCGCCCATCACCACGGGCCGCTCGCGCACGAAGCGGATGCCTTCCTTCACGCGCTCCAGCCGCGAAGCGTCGCCCGTATGCACGATGCGCCGCCCCCCAAGCGTGAGCGTGCAGACGCTGGCGAGCAGCGCCGCCACGAGGCAAATGCCGTAAGTCGGCAACGGCCCGAGCGCGAAAAGGAAGCCGCCCAGCGCCGGCCCCGCGATCACCGCGGTGGTGAAAGCGGACGACGAAAGCGCGATGCCGCGCGCCAATTTCTCCGGCGGCACCAGGAAGGCGAGCAGCGAGGAGCCGGCGGGGCCGGAGAACCCGCGCCCGATCCCGAACAGCACCAAGACGCCGTAGAACGGCAGCGCGTTGTGCGGCGTCATGATCGAGAACAGCATGAAGAGACCCGCGCACACGGCCTGCATCACTTGCGCGATGGCGAGCACCTTGCGCTGGTCGAAACGGTCGGAGATCTCGCCCGCGGGCAGCGTGATCAGGAACATGGGCAGGAACTGGCACAGCCCCACCATGCCCAGCGAGAACGCCGTGTTCTCGATATTGTAGACCTGCCAGCCGATGGCGACCGATTGCACCATCATCGCCACGGTCGAGAGGAACCGGGCGCTGATGAAGAATCCGAAATCGCGTTGGCGGTAGATCGTCTCGTCGGTCATCAGGGGAGGATGGCTGTCTTGCGCCATTCCTCGCGCGTGATGGACCAGATGTCCAGCGTGGTGGTCGAACCCTCGACGGTCAGTAGGAACGGCGGACCCTTTTTCTCGCCCAGACGCCGCGCCACGGCCTGAGAGGCCACGTTCTGCGGATCGATCAGCGAGATCAACTTGTCCACATTCTGGGTGAGGAAACCGTAGTTCATCGCGGCGTGCGCGGCTTCCGTGGCGTAGCCCTGGCCCCAATAGGGACGGCCCAAGGTCCAGCCCACTTCCAGGCTCGGCCAGCCTTCGGGATTGAGCAGACCGACGCGGCCCATGAGCGCATTGTCCGATTTGCGCACCACCGCCCATGCGCCGTAGCCGCGCAGCTGCCACTGGCCCGCGCCGCGCGCCATGTTGCGCCAGGAATCCTCGCGGTTGAGCGTGTGGCCGCCCAGGAAGCGCATCACTTCCGGATCGGCGAGGATGCTCGCGAAAGCGTCCAGATCCTCCTGCCGCCATTCGCGCATGAACAGGCGTTCAGTTTCGAGCCGCGGAATCATTCATCCCCCGTTCAAGGTTGAACGCATGTTTCGCATGAAAGCGCGCAACGACAAAGCGCGACAAGTGCATGGCGGGCGCGTCTTGCGCGAAGGGTGCGGCAATGACGATCTCCAATAGACAGAACGAGACAACAGGAGCCAAAAATGAAGACCCTCAGCAAAACGAAGCTAGCCGGCGCATTCGCCCTCGCCCTGGCGACGGCCACGACCATGGCGTTCGCCACGCCGGCCGCGGCCTCGGACTATCGCCAGTCCTTCCGCGATCACCGCGACCAGCGCGAGTTCGGCCGCACCGGAAAGCACCGCGAATTCGGGTTCTTCAATCATCACCGTTACGAACAGCATCGTCACGGATTCTGGTTCGAGCGCCATCGTTAGTCCGAACCAGCAAGGAAGCCTCCGCCGGATGCAACGCCCCTCCCTTCCGGCGGAGGCTCTCCGCTTCTCTCAGCGCGTCGCCCTGAAGAACGCGCCCCACGACATCAGCATCGCGCCTGCGAAAATCGCCGCCGCCACGAACAGTTCTTGCGGCGTGGCCAGCAACTGCACCCAGGCGATGGGCGCCACGCCCTTGGACACAAGCAGCGCCGCCGCCAGGAAATAGGCGAAGTCGAAACCGGTATGCACGACGATGCCGGGGATCACCGAGTCGGTGCGGCGCGCGATCGTGCCCAGCATGGCGGCGACCGACAGGAACATCCCCGTGATGAAGAGCGCATCCTCCGCGTAGTAGGCATGGTTGGTGTGGAACATGGCCCAGGCGAAACCGGATACCAGGATCGCGGAGATGGCGCCGAAGCGGCGCTCCAACGTGCCCTGCATGAGGCCGCGAAACGCGATCTCCTCCACGACCGCCGCCACGCAAGCCGCCATGAACAGACCGGGCAGCAAGGACGCGATGGGCAGATGCGGAAAGCTCATCGGCGTGAGCTCGCCGCCCATGCCCGTCAGCACGCGATAGGCGGCGTAGAGGCAAAGACCCGTAAGCATCGTGCTCCAGCCCGCGGCAAGCGCGAACAGGAACGGCTTGGCGGCCACGCGATTGAGGCGAACGGCGTGATTTCGGAACGCGGCGCCCGCGCGCGGCCACTTGCCCCATTTCAAATAGGCCGCGCCCAGCGCCAGCACCGCGCCCATCGCCGGCGCGAGCCAGGGCAGGAAGTCCGAATGTCTGAGCGCTGTCGTCCCCAGCGCGCCCCAGATGCCAAGCCCGGTGACGGCGATCGCCGCCCCGGAAATGAGCGCCTTGGCCAGGGTGCGGATCGCGCCCGGCTTCGGCTGGTCGGAATAGGTCATGGTCATTGGTCTCTCCCTTGCTGCTGCAAGGAAGATGAGGCGGCGCGCGCACAAAGTGTTTGGCGCGGGATGGGGAAAAGCTTGGGGAAAGCTTGGCCTGCACCCGCCCCCTTGTGGGCGGGTGCGTTACTGCACCGGTCTCACTTTTTCGATCAGCGCCGGGAACCGCGGATCGTTCCGCAGCCGGTCGATATGGGGCATGTGCGGCAAGAGCAGCAGGAACGGATCGCCCTTGGCGAGCGCCTCTTCCAGCGCGGCGAAGGCGCCATCGGGATCGCTGGCGAGGGCGCGCAGGATGGCGATGTCCATCGGGCGGGGGGTGAAGACGACGCGCTGGCTCTGAAACAAAGCCGCGGCTTCGGCGCAGAGTCCGGTGAAGCCGTCTTTGTCATGCGCCGATTTGAGCCGCGCCAAGGTGGCGGCATCGGCGTTCCAGTTCTTCATGCCTTCGAACAGCGCGTCGACGGCCTCGCGCTCCTCGCCGAGATAATGATGCGCCCAGCCCTTGGCGAACCAGATGTCGCTCGATTGCGGCGACAGCGACAGCGCACGCTTGGCCTCCGCCACCGTGCGGGCGTAACGCCGCGCCATCAGCAGCGCCTGCAACAGATAGCCGCGCGCGGACAGCGACAAAGGCTCGATCTCGGCGGCGGCGCGCGCCTCGCGCTCGGCATCGACGAAGCGGCCGACGCAGAGCAGCGCGAAGGACCGCTGCCGCCGCGCCATGGCGAGGCCCAGATCCAGCGCGATGGCCCGGCGGAAATGCGCGTCCGCCGCGGCGAAGTCGCGTTCAATGAGCAGCGTCGCGTAACCCAAAAGCGCCCAGGCCGGGGCGGATTGCTCATCCAGCGCCAGCGCCGCGCGTGCGGCGTTGCGCGCGGCGGGCACGAGCAGGTTGGCATCGCCTTGCCCCAGGAAATTCTGCGTCAGCAGCACTTCGGCCAGGCCCACTTGCGCCTCGGCCGATCTGGGATCGGCGCCGATTGCGGCTTCGAGATAGACGCGCGCCTGCGCCAGGCCGGACGGCGTCGGCATCTTCATCGCCGCGCGGCCCTTGGCGACGAGCGCGGTCGCATCCGATGTCTCGCGCGGGGGCGCGGCTTTCGCCTCGTCCTCGCGCAGCGCCAGCAGGCGGTAGCCGCGCTTGGGCAGGGTCTCGATGTAACGTTTGTGCTTGGTCTCGCCGAGCGCGTGGCGGAGCTTGGAGATGGCGGCGGCCAGCGTGTCGTCGCCGATGGCGCGGCCGCCCCACACGCCCTGGATCAATTCGGACTTGCCGATCACCTTGCCGGGCGAGGCCGCGAACAGGAGCAACAGCTCCATCGCCTGCGGCTCGAGCCGCGCCTCGCCGTCGCCGTCGCCGTCGCGATGACGGATGGAGCCGCGCGCCGGATCGACCAGCCAGTCGCCGAGGACGAAGGGACGTTCGGCGCGCGGCGGCACGGTGTCAGGCGCGCTCCTTCACCGCTTTCACGATCTTCTGTGCCGCATCGGACAGGTCGCTGCCCGAGACGATGGGAAGACCGGAATCCGCGAGGATCTTCTTGCCCTGCTCGACATTGGTGCCTTCCAGACGCACCACCAGCGGCACGCCGAGCTTGATCTGGCGCGCGGCGGCGACGATGCCGGCGGCGATGATGTCGCATTTCATGATGCCGCCGAAGATGTTGACGAGGATGCCCTTCACGTTCGGATCGGAGACGATGATCTTGAACGCCGCCGTCACCTTCTCCTCGCTGGCGCCGCCGCCGACGTCGAGGAAGTTGGCCGGCTCCTCGCCATAGAGCTTGATGATGTCCATCGTCGCCATGGCGAGGCCCGCGCCGTTGACCATGCAGCCGATCGAGCCGTCGAGCTTGATGTAGGAGAGATCGTATTTGCCGGCCTCGCGCTCCATCGGATCCTCTTCTTCGGGATCGCGCAGCGCGGCCACGTCCTTGTGGCGGAAGAGGGCGTTGTCGTCGAAATTGATCTTGGCATCGAGGCAGACCACACGGCCGTCCTTGGTGACGACGAGCGGGTTGATCTCGAGCAGGCTCATGTCCTTGTTCTGGAACGCCTCATAGAGACTCTTGATAAGCGTGCCGCATTGCTTGGCCTGATCGCCCTTGAGCTTCAAGGCGCTGGCGATCTCGAGCCCGACATAGGGCGAGTAGCCGGCGGCGGGCTCGACGGAGAAGGTCTGGATCTTGTCGGGCGTCTTCTTGGCGACCTCTTCGATATCCATGCCGCCTTCGGTGGAGGCGATGAAGGCGATGCGGCTGGTGGCGCGGTCGACCAGCGCGGAGAGATAGAGCTCGCGCTCGATGGCCGAGCCGTCCTCGATATAGAGCCGGTGCACCACGCGGCCGTGCGGGCCGGTCTGATGGGTGACCAAGGTCATGCCCAGCATGCGCTCGGCTTCCGCGGCGACATCGTCCAGCGATTTGACCACCTTCACGCCGCCGCCCTTGCCGCGCCCGCCGGCATGGATCTGGGCCTTCACCACCCAGACGGGTCCGCCCAGCTCCTTGGCCGCCTCGACCGCCTCCTCGACGGTGAAAGCCGCTTTGCCTTTTGGAACGGGGACATTGAAACCGCGCAGAAGCTCCTTGGCCTGGTATTCGTGGATATTCATGAGAGGCGGAAGTCCTTGAGTGGGTGGGATATTCGCTGCCCCACTATCGGGCAGGCCTTGACGCCATGCTAGGCCTATCGAAAAATTCACAGATGGCATAGTTGACAGGGTTCAAATTAAAGCTTCGCAATGTGGCTGGGGCGAATCCGTACAAAGCTTTAGGAGCTACAATGGCAAATCTGACGAAATTTCTGGCCGCCGCGGCGCTTTGCGCGGCCGTCGCCGTACCGGTCACGCTGACCGCGACAACGGCGAATGCGCGTGTCTCCATCGGCATCGGCATCAATGTCCGCCCGCCGCCCCCGCGCGTCGAGGTCCGCCCCGCTCGGCCTTGGGGCAATGGCGTGTGGATCGACGGTCACTGGGCCCGTCATGGCGACCGCCAGCAATGGGTCTGGGTGCCGGGCCGCTGGGAACGCCCCGCGCATGGCGGCGCACGGTGGATCCCAGGCCACTACAACGGCAACGGCAATTGGGTCGAAGGCCGCTGGATTTGATCCGGGCTTGACCTGACCTGACCTGACCTGAAACGCGAAACGC
Source organism: Rhizomicrobium sp. (assembly GCA_036491175.1). GTDB lineage: Bacteria > Pseudomonadota > Alphaproteobacteria > Micropepsales > Micropepsaceae > Rhizomicrobium. The sequence continues at coordinate 67,345 of DASXCJ010000025.1, read as the reverse complement.
CTCGCCCGGGATGCCGGACGAGGCGTTTCTCTTTGCACCACCCCTCGAAACTAATTGCCCTCGCCGACGCCGCCATCGAGGCTCATGCCGGTGACTTCGAGCGTACCGCCCGCCTTGCGCGCCATCGTGGCGCAGACCCGGGTGCGATAGGAGAAGAAGAAGTCGCCGGTGCCGTAGAGGCGCAGATTGGTGCGCTCGGTGCAGTCCTTCACCGGAACGGCGGGTGCGCATTTCAGCATGCCGTCCTTGAAATGACGGAGCGCCTCATGCAGCCCGCATTCGAGCGTCTGGCCGCCCGCATAGGTGCCGGCCATGCCTTCGTCGGACTGCACGACGTCGCCGATGACGGCCTTGATATGCGCGCCCGGAATGCAGCGGGCAACCTCGCCCTCGTAGGCGGATTCGACCCAGGTATCCTTCACCATGTGCGAAGCCGGGAATTCGCGGCCTTCCTCCGCCACGCAAACCACGTGCAGCGCCTTGACGACGGTGGCTTCCGTCATCTCGCAGCTTTCCTGGGCCGCCACGGCGACTTCGCCGCCGCCGCCATTGTGGTTGATCACCGTCGATTCCGAATAGGCCGCGGAATAGGACACCGAACTCGCATTGGCATTGGCGCTTGCGGACGCCTGCGCCGACGCGAAGGCCTGCGCCTCGGCCTCGCCGCCGCCCTTGTTGATGACGATCACCTTGTTGATGTTGATGTTCTTGTTGATGTTCACGTTCTTGTTGATGTTGATGTTCTTCGAATTGTCGATGTTCTTGGTGATGTCGATGTTCTTGTTGATCGTCACCGGCTTGTAGACGTTGACGTTCTTGTTGATGTTGATGTTCTTGTTGATCGTCACGGGTTTGTAGATGCTGATCCCGCCGCCGGTCTTGCACTTGGAGCCCATGCCGCCGGAATAGCCGCCCATCGTGCCGCCATAGCCGCCGCCATGCATCGACATGCCGCCGGCCTCGGCCGGACAGACGAAGCCGACCGTCAGCGTGGCTGCGGCCGCCGCCGCGATCATGAGGGGTTTCAACAGCATTACGGACTCCCTGGTGCTGGCCCGATAGGCCCACTTCGCCGCGCGCACTGTTTCAGGAACCGTGCCATGCTGGGGGCGGATTCGCGCCCGGGGTCTGTTCCATTCCGGGACGATCCGGAGCGCCGAAGCATGAATACGCATCAACCATGATCCCGATCTCGGACGAAAACCCTTCGCGCCGGCCGGCGATCGTCACCTGGGCGATCATGGCGCTGAGCGTGTTGGGTTACGCCTGGGCGTGGCGCAGCGGCTTCGACGACACGCTATCGATCTATGGTTTCGTCCCGGCGCTGGCGCGGCATATCAAGGGAGACTGGACGCTCGTCACATCGCTGTTCCTGCATGGCGGGCTGCTGCATCTGGGCTTCAACCTCCTGTTCCTCTGGATCTTCGGCAACAATGTCGAGGATGCGATGGGCCATCCGCGCTACGCGCTGTTCTATCTCCTTTGCGGGATCGCGGGCGCGCTGACCGTGGCGCTGACGGATTCCAACTCCTATCTGCCGCTGGTCGGCGCTTCGGGCGCGATCTCGGGCGTATTGGCGGCCTATGTGCTGCTGTTCCCGCGGACCAAGGTGAATGTCGCCGTGCCGCTCGGCATCGTCTTCTATCCCCTGCCGGTGAGCGCCTTCTTCGTGGTCGGCCTGTGGTTCATCCTCGCGCTGGTCAACGCCTGGATCGTGGGACCGTCGCAACCCGGCACGGCGTGGTGGGCCCATATCGGCGGATTCGTGGTGGGACTGGCGCTGACGCCGCTCTTCAAATCCCGCGATGTGCCGCTTTTCGGCCGCCCGATCAACGAATCCGGCGACCGCCAGAGCTTTTGAGCCTATCCACAACCTGTCCCGCGCCAGGCGTTCCGCTTGGCATAGCTTTCGCTCTTCCCCGAGCAAGGCGGCGCGAAGCCGTCCCGGACTGGATCAGACAGGGATTTGGGGATCAGGGCGATGAAACACCGCAACAGCCATTTGTTGGTCGGATATTGGAGCCGTCTGCGCAAGGGCCGCGACGTGCCGGATCAGACCGACATCGACCCGCGCGCCATCAAGCGCATGCTGTCCTATGTCTTCATCCTGGACGTTGCCGACATGGCCAAGCCCATGTACCGCCTCGCCGGCACCTCGCTTTGCGACCGCTTCGGCATCGAGCTCAAGGGCACGAATTTCCTCTCCCATTGGGAATCGCAAAGCCGCATCGCGCTGACCACCCTGCTGCGCCAATCGCTTGCCACCCGCCAGCCTGTCTGCCTCTCCTCCATCGCCGCCAGCGCCGATCACGGCATGGTCGAACTCGAGACGGTACTCGCGCCCGTCTCCTTCGGCCCAGGCCAGGCGACGCGCTTCATCGGCCTGGTGCAGGTCTTGAGCGATCCGACGCCGCTCGGCGGCAAGCCCATCGCCTTCGAGCGCCTGGTCGGCTCGCAGCTCGTCCGCGAGGACGAGCCGCTCACCACCTTCGACGTTCCGCCGCCGCCGATGCCGCCGATGATGCCGGCCGCCGACATCCGTTCGCATCCTCGCGCGCCGCATCTGCGCCTCGTCATCTCGCACGACAAGCCGGTGACCCTGCACTTCGATCTCGACGAGCCGATGCGGAAGCTGATCAAGGCGCTCGATATCGTCTTCCCGGCGCAGCCGCTGACGGCTTGATTGGAGGCATCGCCCTCAGGCGGTTCTTGCCGCGCGAAGGGAGAATTCCTAGAGTGATCCTGGGGATGCAGACTCCCCATCAGACGATGGTCGTCCAAGCTCTGCTTCACCGGCGTCTTTCCAGACGCGGGAGGAGCTTTGGACATGAAGAGAAATCTTCCAGCCGATCCTGACACCGTTCCGTTCGGCGACGCCTTCCGGACTTGGGCGCGGGTTGCCGCGCTTAGTTTCGGCGGGCCTGCGGGTCAGATCGCCGTCATGCATCGCATTCTCGTCGAGGAAAAACGCTGGATCGGCGAGACGCGATTCCTGCATGCACTCAATTACTGCATGCTGCTTCCTGGGCCGGAGGCGCACCAACTTGCCGTCTATATCGGCTGGCTCATGGGCCGTATCCGTGGCGGCATTCTCGCCGGCACGTTGTTCGTGCTGCCGGGCCTCATCGTTCTCGGCATATTGAGCTGGCTATATGCCCGCTTCGGACAGGCCGGCGCCGTCGGCGCGATGTTCTTCGGGTTGAAGTCCGCGGTGCTCGCCATCGTGCTTGAAGCCGTAATCCGCATCGGCCGTCGCGCGCTCAAAAGCCGGGCGCTCGTCGCCATCGCGGCGCTTGCCTTTCTCGGCATCCTCCTCTTCGCCCTGCCGTTTCCCCTTATCATCGCCATGGCTGCCCTCGCCGGTTATGCCGGCCGCAAGCTCTCGCTCGACTGGTTTAAGACCCAAGGCCGCGCGGCCAAGGAGAATGGCGGAGACGACACTCCCACCTTGGTCGACCGGTTGTTCGCGCAGGGCATTCCCGCGCACGTGCGTCCATCGCTGCTGCGCTTCGCCGCCATCGCGCTCGCCGGCTCTGTCCTATGGCTCGGACCGCTTGCCTTGCTGTTCTTCATCCATGGTCCCCAGAACGTCTTCACCGCCATCGCGGGCTTCAACAGCAAGATGGCGGTCGTGACGTTTGGCGGGGCCTATGCGGTGCTCGCCTACATGGCGCAGCAGGCGGTTGAGCGCTTCCATTGGCTGAGGCCGGGCGAGATGCTCGTGGGGCTGGGCTTTGCCGAGACGACGCCGGGACCGCTGATTTGCGTCGTGCAATTCGTCGGTTTCATGGCCGCGTTCCGACAGCCCGGAAGCCTAGATCCGGTTCTGGCCGGAACGCTGGGTGGCTTGCTGGCTATGTGGTCGACCTTCGTGCCGTCATTCCTCTGGATATTCCTCGGCGGGCCTTACATCGAGGCCCTGATCGGGAACAAATCGCTGCACGCGGCGCTGTCGGCCATAACCGCCGCCGTGGTCGGCGTCGTTCTCAATCTCGCGGTGTGGTTCGCCCTGCACACGCTCTTCGCCCGAGTACAGCCTCACATTTTACTCGGCCTGACGCTCGGCATTCCGGTGTGGTCCACGATCGACCGGTCCGCGCTCGCAATCGCGGCGTTTGCGATGCTGGCGATCTTCCGGTTCCGGATCGGGATGCTGAAGGTGCTCGCCGCAAGCTGCGTCGCCGGCGTCGTCCTCCATTTGACGACAGGAGCGGTTTGAGCAGTCTCAAAGCTTGATGCCCGCTTTGGGCGCCGCCCAAGCCATCATCGCATAGAGCGCGATGGTGAGCGCGCAGCCCAGCCCGAGCGACGGCCAGAACGGTACGCCGCGGCGCATCATCAGCGGGACGGCGAGGAACATCGGCAGCGACGGCAGCACGAACCAGAACGTGCCGGTGACGTGCTGGATCATGCGCTCCGTGTCCTGCGTGTCGCGCCACAGCCAGATCATGCCGAGGACGGAGATCAACGGCAGCGAGGCGATCAGCCCGCCGAAGCCCGGATAGCGCTTGGCAACCTCCGACACGGTCGCCACTAGGACACCGGAGATCGCGGCCTTGATGAGGAGGTAGAGCACCTACTCGCCCGTCGTATTGTCCTGCGTGGGGCGGTTGGTCTGCGGCTTGTTGGGCTCGGTCGGATGGTCGACCGGGTCGTTGTGCAGGATCACGCGGTTGAACTGCTGCTCGTTTTCTTTTTTCTGCAGATAGGGGATCTCGTACTTCTCGATCTTGGCGCGGTAGGCATCGAAGGCCGCGTCGTCGGCCGGCAGGCGCTTGTCGCAGCGCTCGGGCGGCAGATGCTGCTCTTCCTGGCACCAGAGATCGAAATTCATGTTCTGAATGTCGTAGCGCGTGGACTGCGCGTCGGCCGCCCCCGTCAGGCTTGGACCCATCAAGAGCGCGAGCGAAGCCGCGGCCAAAATCGTTATGCGAGTCATGTCCTTCATAACGCCAACATATGCGCAAAGTTGCCTGTGTTAAAGGCGCCGGACGCCCTCAGGCCGCGGCTACCGCCGATTTAACCTCGTCTTCAGCCACGCGGATATGCTCGGGCGCGGGCGCGGCCCGGCCGAGGATCATGTCCGACGCCTTTTCCGCGATCATGATGGTGGGGGCGTTGGTGTTGCCCGACACCAGGGAGGGCATCACCGAGGCGTCGACCACGCGCAGACCGTCCACGCCATAAACTTTCAATGACGGATCGACGACGGACTCGGCGTCGTGTCCCATCTTGGCGCTGCCGACGGGGTGATAGATCGTCTCCGCCGTCTTGCGGATGAAGGCGTCGATCTGCTCGTCCTTGGTGACATGGGCGCCGGGCATCAGCTCGGGGCCGCGATAGGGATCGAAGGCTTCCTGGGCGAAGACCTCGCGGGCGAGCTTCACGCCCTCGCGAAGCGCGCGGCGGTCTTCCTCGGCCTCGAGATAGTTGGGCTGGATCAGCGGCGCCGCCAGCGGGTCGGCCGATTTCAGCGAGATGTAGCCGCGGCTCTCCGGGCGGAGCTGGCAGACATGGGCCATGAAGCCATGGCGGTCGGCCTTGCGGCGGGTGTGATCGTACATCAGCGCCGCGATGAAATGGAATTGCAGGTCCGGGGTTTCGAGATCGGGGCGGCTCTTGAGGAAGGCGCCCGACTCCAAACCCTGCCCGCTCGCCAGCCCGGTGCCGAAGAACATGTATTCCAGGCCCGTCTTCAGCGCGGCGAGCTTGTTGGCCTGGCTGTAGAGCGTAATGGGCTGGCTCGATTCATATTGAATCGAGCAGTCAAGATGGTCCTGCAGATTCCTGCCGACACCCTTGAGCTCCTGCACCACCGGGATGCCGAAGCGGTTGAGCACCTCCGGATCGCCGACGCCCGACAGCAGCAGCACTTGCGGCGTGTTCACCGCGCCGCCGCAGAGCAGCACTTCGCGGCTGGCGCGCGACTGCACCGTCTTGCCGTCCTGCACGAATTCGACGCCCACCGCGCGCTTGTTCTCGATCAGGATCTTGGAAACATGCGCCTCGGATTCGATGGTGAGGTTCTTGCGGTCGAGGACGGGCGTGAGATAGCCGCGCGCCGCGCTCCAGCGCCTGCCCTCGTGGATGGTGAGTTGATAGGGACCGAACCCTTCCTGCTGCGCGGAATTGAAATCCTTGGTCTCGGGGAAGCCCGCCTCGATACCGGCGCGCACGAAGGCGCGGAACAGCGGGTTGGACGACCGGCCGTTTGAGACGCGCAGCGGGCCGTCGCCGCCGTGGAAGCCGTCGCCGCCATTCTCATTGTGCTCGGCGCGCTTGAAATAGGGCAGCACGTCGGAGAACGACCAACCTTCGCAGCCCATCTGGCGCCAATGGTCGTAATCGCGCGCGTGCCCGCGGATATAGATCATGCCGTTGATGGAGGACGATCCGCCCCAGCCCTTGCCGCGCGGCCAATAAAGCTTGCGGTTGTTGAGGTGGAGCTGGCCTTCGGTGTCGAAATACCAGTTGTGCTTGTTCTTCTTGCCGAGCAGCGCCGGAATACCTGCCGGCATATGGATCATCATCGATTTGTCGCGCGGCCCCGCCTCGATCACCAGCACCTGGTTATTGGAGTCAGCGGACAGACGGTTGGCGAGCACGCAGCCGGCGCTGCCCGCACCGACGATGATGTAGTCATACGCTTTCATGGCGGCACCCGTGATTTCCGGATGCGAGTGTAGCGGCCCGCGCCGCGCGGGGTAAACAGGCGCGGGCCGCGTAGTTGACGCTACGGCTGCAGCGTGATCACCGAGCGGCGGTTCTTGGACTCCTTGACGCCGTCGCCGGTCTGGACCGCGAGGTCGCTTTCGCCGACGCCGGAGGTCTGGATCGATTCGGGGCGCGCGCCCATCTGCACCAGCACGTCCTTGACGATGTTGGCGCGGCGGACCGAGAGCGCCTGGTTGTAGCCCGGCGAGCCCGACGTGTCGGTGTGGCCGACCACGACGATGACCGATTGCTGGCCGGCACGCGCGGCGTTGATCGCCTCGGTGATGGTGGTCAGGTCCTCGGCGGTCAAGGTCCAGCTGTCCCAGTCGAAATAGACCGTGTAGTTCGCGGCGGCGGCCGGCGCGGGCGTGGCGGCCATGGGCGGCGGCGGCGGGGCCGGGTTGAGGGCGCGCTCGAGGCGGGTGAGCGAGGCGTCGAGGCTGCGGCGGCAGGCGGCGGCCGCGGCATCCTGGCCTTCGGTGCGGCTGTTCAGGATCCAGCAGTCGAAATCGGCCTGGGCGCGGGCAGCGTCTTCCGGCGCTTTGGCGCGGCCATCTTCCAGCCCCCGCAGCAGGCGCAGACGGAGGGATTCGGCCTCCGTATTGCCCTCAGGCGCGGCTTCGGGCAGCACGTCCTCGCCCTTGGCGGCGGTGAGCGCCTTGTCGGCATAGGCCTGGGCCAGATCGGAGACGTCGTTGCTGGTGCCAGTGAGCGACATCGAGCCGCCAGCGTCGAAAGCGGTGTTGCTCGCAGACGAGGTTGCGTCGCCGAAGGAGCGCGCCAGATAGGAATAATCCTTGAAAAGGGCCTGGGCGAAGGGCGAACCGGTGGGGGTCGCGCCGTCCAGCTCGTCGGAGATGGTGGTCGAGGCGCAAGCCGCCAGGGCCGAAGCCAAGGCCAGCACCGGCAAGAGCCGGAGCAGTTTCGAATTCCAGGTAAGCGCCATTGGGGAGAATCTCCGGCCGGGTGGGATGGTCCCTATAGCGCGGGTTGCGCCCAAGGTTAAGCCTCCCTCGCCATGCCAAAAATAAGCTTGCTTAATGTTCGGGCCAGTAACCTTGCGTTGACCCTCCCGGCTTTACAAATGCAACTGAGGCAATCTTCGAGGGCTGGGCCATGCCAGGTCTGGCGCTTTTGATGGGCAATGATCGCGAACGCGTGGTCGCAGAGGCGAAGGCCGAGAGGCGTAAGCATCGCCGCGTGCGCGTCGATCTGGCCGGCAAGCTGTTCGTGCCCGCCGAGGAGCGCGAGGGCCAATGCCGCATCGTCGACCTGTCGCCCGGCGGCGCGCAGGTGGTGAGCGACTACGTGCCCACCGCCGACAGCCCCATCGTTCTCTATATCGACGGCTTCGGCCGTTTCGAGGGCACCGTCGCCCGCCCGGCCGAGGGCAATTTCGGCGTCAGGTTCATCTGCTCCGCGCTCAAGCGCGAGCGCATCGCCGAACAGCTCACCCTCTACATGAACAAAGGCACGGTCGACGAGACGGCGCTGCGCCGCCACGACCGCGAGCCGACCAAAGGCCTGGCGAAGTTCACCCGCGCCAACGGCGACGTCGTCGCCTGCGAAGTGCTCGACCTGTCGCTGAGCGGCGTGTCGCTCAAGACCGACGTCCGGCCCCCCATGGGCGAAGTGGTGCTGATCGGCCAGATGGCCGGCCGCGTCGTGCGCCAACACGAGACCGGCATCGCCATCGAATTCATCGGCGCCCCCGCCGAAGCGGCGCGCGCGCCAGCGAAGCTGAGCGTGGTGCGGTAGAGCGCCAGGTTGCGCTCAGACTGAATTCGGACTAAATAAGGTCCGAACGAGGTTACCCCATGAAGCTCGCAAATCAGGTCAAGCCGCTCAGCTATTTCAAGGCCCATGCGCCGGAAATGCTGGAGGACATCGCCGAAACCCGCAATCCCGTGATCATCACCGTCAACGGCGAAGCCAAGGCCGTGCTGCAGGACGTCCACAGCTATGACGAAATGCGCGAAACGCTCGCGCTTCTGCAAATTCTGGCGATGAGCGAGCGGGATTATGCCGAAGGCAAGCATGCGCCCGCCTCCGAAGTCATGGCCCGTATCCGCAAAAAACTGAAGGCTTAGATGCGCTTTGCCGTCCGCCTTTCCGATAGCGCGGAACGCGATACCCTCGAAATCGGCCAATACATCGCGCGAGACGCGGGCCTCGACACCGCGATGCGCATTCTGGAAGGGCTAGATGCCTGCTGGAGCAAGCTCGCGCAATTTCCAAACCGCGGAAACGTCCCCAAAGAGCTGCAGGCCATCGGACGCGATGACATTCGAGAGTTGCACTACAAGCCATATCGCATTTTCTACAGTATCGCAGGCGACCAAGTTCGGGTGCAAGCCGTCGTCGACGGCCGGCGCGACATCCAGGAATTCGTCAAAAAACGCCTGACGCAGATCGGTTAGACGGGCTCCAGTATCCCCAGCCTCGCGCGGGCCGCCTTGTAGTGGCGCTCCTCGATGTGCTTGGAGACCATCGAGATCGCCAGCGCGAAGACGGCCGCGTCGTCGGTGAAGCCGATGACGGGGAGGAAGTCCGGTATCGCGTCGACCGGCATCACGAAATAGGCGAGTGCCGCGAGCAGCACGCCCTTCACGCGCAAGGGCGTCGCGGGATCGCGCACGCAGTAGTACGCCGCGGCCAACTCCTCGGTGAAGGGCACGCGGCCGGCCAGCTTCAAGAGTTTGCTCCAGAAGTCGCGCTCCACGATCCGCTCGTAGCGCGCGATCGCCACGGGCAGTTGCGGCGCGGCCGGATTGGGGAGGTCGTTCGCGGTCATACGCGCTAGTATCGGCCCGGACCGGCAAAAGGAAAAGACATGAGCGACAGCGAAAACATCGGCACCGCCCAGCCTTTGGCGAAGCTCCTGGGCATCGAGATCGTGGAGGCGACGAAGACCCGCGTCGTCGGCCGCCTCAAGGTGCGCCCCGATCTGTGCACCAGCTGGAACACCATCCACGGCGGCACGGTGATGGCCTTCGCCGACACGCTGGGCGCGACGGGGGCCTATCTCAACCTGCCGCAAGGCTCTAGCACCACGACCATCGAGAGCAAGACCAATTTCATCGGCCCGGCCAAGGAAGGCTCGGTCGTGACGGCGGAATCCCTGCCGATCCATATCGGCAAGCGCAGTTCCGTCTGGCAGACCCGCATCACGCGCGAGGACGGGAAGCTCGTCGCCATCGTCACCCAGACGCAGCTGGTGCTTGACCCGGCGTCAGGCTTTGCGGGCGCGCGCGGGGCGGTCTAAAACGCCCCCCACGCCATTCAAACAATTCTGGCAACTCAAGACACATCCAGGGAAGGACACGAAATGGAACTCAATTCCTCGGTCGCCGCGGTCATCACCGGCGGCGCCTCGGGCCTCGGCGAAGCCACCGCGCGCGCGCTCGCCGGCCACGGCGTGAAGGTCGCGCTCTTCGACCTGCAGAAGGACAAGGGCGAGAAGCTCGCGGCCGAGATCGGGGCTGTGTTCTGCGATGTGAACGTCACCAATGACGAGAGCGTGGCCGAAGGCTTCAAGAAAGCCCGCGCCGCGAACGGCCAGGAACGCATCCTCGTGAACTGCGCCGGCACCGGCAACGCCGCCAAGACCGCCAGCCGCGACAAGAAGACGGGCGAGATCAAATTCTTCCAGGCCAAGGATTTCGACCGCATCATCCAGATCAATCTCGTCGGCACCTATCGCTGCATCGCGATGAGCGCGGCCGGCATGCTGACGCTCGATCCGCTTGCCGGCGGCGAGCGCGGCGCAATCGTCAACACCGCCTCGGTCGCGGCGCAGGATGGACAGATCGGCCAGGCGGCCTATACGGCGTCCAAGGCCGGCATCAATGGCGTGACGCTCGTCGTCGCCCGCGATCTGGCGCAGGAAGGCATCCGCTGCAACACGATCATGCCGGGCCTGTTCAACACGCCGCTGCTGCAGGGCGCGCCCGAGCAGGTGAAGCAAGCGCTAGGCGCGCAGGTGCCGTTCCCGCCGCGCCTGGGCAACCCGCCGGAATATGCGAGCCTGGCGCTGGAGATGATCCGCAACGGCTACTTCAACGGCGAGACTGTGCGCCTCGACGGCGCGATCCGCATGGCGCCGCGCTAGGAGCGCGATCCCGCGAAGTGGTCCATAGCGACAGCGTATGGACGGTTCGCGCCAGATCGCGCGACCAATAAGGAGCCTGATGACACCGGCGGATATCCAGAACTGGCATGACTATTTCGCCACCGTGGCGGCCGTCGGCGCCACCTTGGCGGGCCTGTTGTTCGTGGGGCTGACGATCAGCCTCGGCCATGTGATCGGCGCGAAGGGCTATCTCGCGCGCGCCTTCACGGCGCTCGCGTTGCAATTCGAGATCCTCATATTGGGCTTGTTCGGGCTGGTGCCGGGACAGCCGGCTGCCGCGCTCGGCCTCGAATTCATCTTCATCGGCGTCTTCGTGCTCGCCGGCACGCAGGTGTTCGCGCGCAACTTCCCCGAGGACGAGCAGAGCCATGTGCTGGGCGGCGCAGGAGCGCGTGCCGTGCGCGCGGTGTTGACCGGAATCGCCACCCTCTTCCCGCCCGTCGCCGGCATGGGTTTGATGTGGGGCTGGCCCTACGCGCTCTATTTCCTGATCCCGACCATCGTGGCGTCGATCTACCTGTCGATCGGCTATGCCTGGATCTTCGCGGTGGAGATTCCCCGGCGTGCGGAAGCGCAAAAGCCGAACCCCTAGCGCGTCTGCGCCAACAAGCTCCGCGCGCAATCGGCGATGGTGTCGGCCGCCGGGCGCGGCGCGAAGCCGAGCAGGCGCCGCGCCTTCTCCGCCGTGAGATCGTTGCGCCGCCCAAGCTCCGGCGCGAGCGAACGCAATTGCGGCGAGAATAGCGCCAGGAAGCGCGCGACGAAATTCGGCAATTCGCGTTTGGGCACCTTGGCGGCGGCGCGGCCGAGGCGCTCGCGCAACAGACGCGCGACGTCCGCCATCCAGAGAAATTCGCCGGCGGCGATGAAGCGTTGGCCCGCGGCTTCGGGCGCGGTGAGCGCGGCCACATGCAATGTCGCCAGGTCGCGGACATCCACGATCCAGAAGCCGAGCTTGGGCAGGCGCGGCGGCCGCCCGCGCAGCAGGCCCGCGACGATGCCGGCGGAGCCGAGCGTTTCGTTCGCCAGGCATCGCCCTGGAGCGGCGAAGCAATATGGAGGACATAGGCACAGCCCGCGGCCGCTTCGTCCCAGCCGGCATCGCCCGTCAGGTCGGCGCGGCAGGTGCTGAGCCTAGCGTCGTCCGCGCCGCCGGCCCGCATCATGGCGCGCAGCCGCGGCTCCTTCGCCGGGTCGCGCAGAGCGGCGCGCACGGCATAGCCGCGCTTCAGGAGCTCCACCGTGCACAGCCGCCGACGAATCCGGATGCGCCCGTGACCAGAACCGTCTGCGCCACGGCCAAAGCCTTCCCTTAAAAGTCTGCACCTGTATACTTTAGCGGACGCCAAAAGTCTACGGGTGTAGAACCATGTCCTCTCGCAAGCCGCCAGCCCGCCGCCGCAATGCCGCCGCCACGCGCATGGCGATCCTGGCTTCCGCCCGCAAGGCCTTCGCGCGGGTGGGCTATGACGGCGCGGGCGTGCGCGAGATCGCGGGGGGCGCCGGCGTCACCGCCATGCTGGTGAACCGCTATTTCGGCTCCAAGGAGAAGCTGTTCGCCGAAGTGGTGGCCGGCACGATGGCCGATCCCGTGATCCTGACGCCGGAGGTGCTGGGCGCGGGCAGACCGGGCGCGGCAATCGCCGCCGCGCTGGTGGGGCTCACCGCCACCGGCGCCACGCCGCTCGACGGTTTCCTGATCATGCTGCGCTCGGCCTCCAGCGAACGCGCGGCGCAGATCGCGCGCGCCGAGATCGAGAAACATCACCAGAAGACGATGGCCTGCGCACTCAAGGGCAGGCATGCGGCGCAGCGCGCCGGCGTGGTGCTCTCCCTCGTCGCCGGCCTTCAGGTGATGCGCCAGCTGATCGGCCTCGGCGCCCTCGCCAAGGCAGAGCCGCAAACCCTCATCCGCGTGCTCGCGCCCGTGCTTGATGCGTTGTTGGAACCCTAACCGCTGGCCGCCGCCAACTCATGGATCTGGCTGTTGGCCAAAGTGAGCTTGGCGATGGACAGATCGCCGGTGCGCTCGAGCTCATCGAGGAAGGATTTGGTGCGCGCCAGGATGTCGGCATGCGCCTCGGCCCAGGCGTCGGCGGCCTTGGCGCCATCGGCGCGGGTGCGGTCCATCTTGTCGCCTTCGAAGCTCTTGAGCACCTGGCCCGTGAGCGCGCGCTGGCCGGCATAGAGATCGTCGACGATGCGGCGGATCGCGAGCCGGTCCCAATGCTCGTTGGCGCTGATGCGCGCGGCGAGCCCGCGCAACCGGTCCAGCCCGACGATCGCGCCGACGGCGAAATAGGCGCCCGCCACGAGGTCGATATCGAGAGCGCGGTTATGCGCGAGCTGCGCGATCTCGGGCGCGGTGCTCCACAAGGACAATGCGCCGACATCGTCGGCCAGGTCGTGCGGCACGCCCGCGTCCTCGAGCGTCTTGATGCGCTCCAACGTGTCCTGCATCTCGTAAGGCGAGACCAACGAGGCATAGGTGCCGCGCAAGGCTTCCACCCCGGCGCGGTAGCGCGCGACGGTGGAGGCAAGCTCGGCATTGGCCGGCTCATTGACCAGGAACCAGAGGCCGAGGCGGCGCAACAGCTCGGCAAGCCCCGCATACATCTCCGTCTGGATTGCGGCGGAGAATTTCTTGCCCTCGCGGTCCCTGTGATCGTCGAGCAGATCGATGCGCGCCTTGAGCGCCGACAGGCCGAACGCACCTTCCGCGATGGCGAAGGCGCGGGCCACGCGCGCAGCGGATGCCGACGACACTTCCTTCATGCGATGCACGAAGACGGGGCCGGCGAGATTGACGATCCTGTTGGCAAGCACCGTCGCCACGATCTCGCGCTTGAGGCGGTGCTGGGTGAGTTCGTCCGGGAAGCGCGCCACGGCGGCTTTGGGGAAATAGCCCGCAAGCTCGGTGGCGAAATAAGACTCGTCCGGCAGGTCGCTGCCAGTGAGCTCGGAATCGAGATCGAGCTTGGCATAGGCGAGCAGCACGGCGAGCTCGGGGCGGGTGAGCCCCTTGCCGTCCTGCGCGCGCTTGCGCAAGTCCTCGTCGCCGGGCAGGAATTCGACCGCGCGATCGAGCTTGCCGCGGCGTTCGAGGTCACGGATGAAGCGGCCCTCGCTGTCGATGTCCTTCACGCCGCGCGATTGGGCGACGGAGAGCGCGAGCGTCTGGTCGTAGTTGTCGCGCAGCACATGGGCGGCGACGTCGTCGGTCATCTCGCCCAACAGATCGTCGCGCTGCGCGGACGAAAGCTCGCCACGCCGCAGCGGGCCGCTCAGCAAAATCTTGAGGTTCACCTCATGGTCGGAGGTGTCGACGCCGGCGGAATTGTCGATGGCGTCGGTGTTGATGCGCCCGCCTTTTAGCGCATATTCGACGCGGCCCAGTTGCGTGGCGCCGAGATTGGCGCCCTCGCCCACCACCTTGGCGCACAGCTCCGCGCCGTTGACGCGGATGGCGTCGTTGGCGCGGTCGCCGGCATCGAGATTGCTCTGCGCCGCCGCCTTGATGTAGGTGCCGATGCCGCCGAACCAGAGCAGGTCGACATCGGCCTTGAGCAGCGCCCTCATCAGCTCCGGCGGGGTGGCGCGGTCTTTCGATAGACCGGTCAGCGCCTTCATCTCGGGCGAGAGCGGAATCTCCTTGATGGTGCGCGCGAAGACGCCGCCGCCCTTGGAGATCAGCGACTTGTTGTAATCCTCCCAGGAGGAACGCGGCAGGTCGAACATGCGCTGGCGCTCGGCGAAGCTGGCCGCCATGTCGGGATCGGGATCGATGAAGATGTGGCGGTGGTCGAACGCCGCCACCAGCCGCGTGCATTTCGACAACAGCATGCCGTTGCCGAAGACGTCGCCCGACATGTCGCCGATGCCGACGCAGGTGAAGGGCTCGTTCTGGATGTCGCGGCCCATCTCGCGGAAATGGCGTTTGACGGCTTCCCATGCGCCGCGCGCGGTGATGCCCATCTTCTTGTGGTCGTAGCCGTGGGAGCCGCCGGAAGCGAACGCGTCGCCCAGCCAGAAGCCGCGGCCCTCGGCGATGCCGTTGGCGATGTCGGAGAAGGTGGCGGTGCCCTTGTCGGCCGCGACGACGAGATAGGGATCGTCGCCGTCATGGCGCAGGACATGCTCGGGCGGCACGACCGTTCCATCGGTCGCCAGATTGTCCGTCACGTCGAGCAGCGCATTGATGAAGCATTTGTAGGCGTCGATGCCGCCCGCCTGCACCTGCTCGCGCGTGGCGTTGGCGGGCAGGCGCTTGGGATAGAAGCCGCCCTTGGATCCCACCGGCACGATGACGGCGTTCTTCACCTGCTGCGCCTTGACCAGGCCCAGCACTTCGGTGCGGAAATCCTCGCGCCGGTCGGACCAGCGGATGCCGCCGCGCGCGACGCGGCCGAAGCGCAGATGCACGCCCTCGACCATCGGCGAATAGACGAAGATCTCGACGAGAGGCCGCGGCGACGGCAGCTCCTCGAGCTTGCGCGAGTCGAGCTTGATGGCGACGTAAGGTTTCGCCATGCCGTTCGCGTCGGGCTGGAAAAAATTGGTGCGCAGGGTGCAGTCGATGACGTTGCGCACGCGGCGGACGATGCGGTCGTCATCGGCGCTGGCGACGTCGACCAGCGCCGCATCGACACGGGTGCGCAGGGTCTTCACGCGCTCCTCGCGCGCATCGCCGATGGCCGGATCGTTGTTGGCCAGGAACAGATCGACGAGATGGCCCGCGATGTCCGGATTGCGGGCGAGCGCCTGCTCGATATAATCCTGGCTGAAGGCGAAGCCCGCCTGGCGCAGGAACTTCGCGCACGCGCGCAGGATCGTCACGTCGCGCCAGGAAAGGCCCGCACCGGTGACGAGCTTGTTGAAGCCGTCATTCTCCGCCTGGTCGGTGACCACGGCGTGGAACGCATCCTCGAAAGGCTGCTTGATCTCGGACAGATCGGCGGCGGCTTCGTCGGCGCGCTCCATCAGGAAGTCGAGCACGGCGGCATCGCCGGACCAGCCGTCCGCGGTCTTCAGCGAGACGGGATAGGAATCCTCCGCGATCACGCGGAAGCCGAGATTCTCGAAGATGGGCAGAAGCGTCGACAGCGGCGGCACCGCGCCCAGGCCGTAGAGCTTCAGGCGCATCGCGCTGTGGGCGTCGGTGGCGCGGCGATAAGCGCGCGCCTGCAATCCGCCTTCGGTCTTCGCCAGCGCCTCGACCTCTTCCAGGTCGCGCACGGCTTCGTCCGGCGCGAAGGCGTCGCGGTAGCGCGCGGGGAAGGCCTGCACGTGGCGGCGATGCAGCGCCAGCCCATGCATCTCGCCATGCTCGCGAACCAGGGCGACGGAGAAACCGTCTTCCCAGGTGCGGATGGCGTCGCGGATATCGGCTTCCAGCATATGCACGTCGACATGCGGGCGCGGGCCTTCGGTGCGGCCGACGATGTAGTGCACGCGGGCGAGCGTGGATTCGTCCAAGGTCGGCGTCGCCGCGGATTCGCGGCCGTTGAAGGCATTGGCGAGGATGTGGTGGATCTTCTCGCGCGCGCCGGTGTCGTAGCGGTCGCGCGGCACGTAGACGATGGCGGAGACAAAACGGTCGAAGCGGTCGAAACGCAGGAACACGCGCACCTTGGGCCGCTCGCCCAGGCGCAATATGCCCATCGCGGTGGCGAAGAGCTCGTCCTCGTTGACCTGGAACAGCTCCTCGCGCGGATAGGTGTCGAGGATATGGGCCAGCGCCTTGGCGTCGTGGCTGTGCGCGGGAAGATCGGCGCGCGCCGTGACGTTCTCGACCTTGTGGCGCAGAAGCGGGATCTCGCGCGGGCTGCGGCTGTAGGCGCCCGAGGTGAAGAGGCCGACGAAGCGGCGCTCGCCGGTGAGCTTGCCGTCCTGGCCGAATATCTTCACGCCGACATAGTCCATATGCACGCGGCGATGGACGAGGCTGCGCTCGTTGGACTTGGTGATGATGATGGGCTCGGGCTGCGTCAGGAACGCGCGCACTTCCGGCGTGATGTGCTCGCGATTGTCGCCGCGGCGGATGACGCGGGCTTCCGGATCGGCGAGCACGCCCAGGCCGCTTTCATCGATCGGCGAGAGCTTGCCGCCGTCGCCATCGGAATAGGCGTAATCGCGCACGCCGAGGAACGTGAAATGATCGGTGGCGAGCCATTGGAGGAACGCAAGGCTTTCGCTCAACTCCTCGCGCGAGACCTGCGGCGGGTTGGAGGACAGCTCCTGCACCGTCTCCTTCAGCGCCAGCAGCATCTTGCGCCAATCGCGCACGGCGACGCGCACCTGCGCGAAGACGCGGCTCGCGCCGTCGATCAGCGCGGCGCGGCGGGCGCCGTCGACGATGGGATCGAGCACCAGCGCGATGACGCTGACGCGCGCGCCTTCGCTTCCCATGATCGGATGGAAGAGCGCATGGACGCGGTAGTTCTGCGCGCCCATCTCGGCGAGCAGCGAATCGAACAGGAACGGCATGTCGTCGTTCATCGCGACGAGCACGGTTTCCTTGCGCGCGAGATCGCGGCCTTGGGCGGCGAAATCGATCAGCGAGACGCGCGTCTCGCCCGGCTTGCGGTCGGCGGTGGCGCGCGCGACCTCGGTGGCGAGCGCGGCCAGCGACTCCGGCGCATAACGCAGCACGTCTTCGGGCGGCGCACCTTGATAGAAGGCGTCGAAGAAGGCGCGGTGGCGCGCATCCGTCAAAAGGCTCGATGCCTCCTTCAGCGCGGCGATGGATTTGGCTTCGTCGTCATGGGCCACGACCGCCGCATCGGCTGGGTCCGCGGCGAGGGCTGCATCAGGGGTCATGATCTTCCGGGCGTGAGCGCCGCTTGTTTTAGCGGGCGGAAACTAACGCCGCGTAAGCCCTACCGGAAGCCGGGCGGGCGACAATTTATTGCGTCGCCAGGGCAGCGGGCTGTTCGAGCGCCGGGACAGCGGAAAGCCTTTCCAACCAAAGGCTTACCCCGGTCATGACGCCCGCAACCGCCAAGGCGAGGCTCGCCGCGGCAAACCCGCCCAGGGGGCGCAGCACAATGGCCGCCATCACCAACGCGCAAACCGGCGCCAGGAAGAACACCCCCTTGCCGCGCGCGGCGTAGACGATGACCGCCCCCGGCATGCCCAGGAAGAGCGCGGCGGCGGCGATATTGGCCTGTGGCGCCAGCGCCAGGAACGCGCCCGCGCCCCAGGCGAAGCCGGCATAGAACAGGATGGCGGAGAGATCGCCCGCGAAGCTCTTCAGTGGATAGATCTCGAACGGCGCCTCGATGGCGCGGGCATAGGAACGCCACAGCGCGGCCACGCCGGCGGCGACCAGCGCCAGCCAGACAATTGTTTGCGCGAGCGGCATCGCGCCGAAGGACAGACCGGCCACGACCAGCGCCCCGGCGCCCAGCACCGCCATGATCTGCGGCGCGCGGCCGAGCAGATTGGCGAACGTCGCCGTCTCCGCGGCTTCGTCGTGCAGGCGCGCGAGCTGCGCCAGCCGGATGCGCGGATCCTCGCGGCGCAAGACGTCGGGATTGGCGACCGCCGGTTGCGGCCCGGACTTCAATCCAGGCTTCGATTCGAAAGGAAGAGCCGCCATGGGGTGGCCTTTCGGGCTGGCGTTATGGGACACTTACGCTCGGCCTGGAGCGTTAAGATTGGCTTAACGACGTCCGACACCCGATTCGGTTCCAGACTCTAAGCGATATCCACAAATTCGTCACATGCCGCACGCGACCGTCTTCGACCTCGAATTCACCGCCTGGCCCGGCACGATGGAAAGCCGCTGGCTTAGGCCCGGCGAATTCCGCGAGCTCGTCCAGATCGGCGCGGTGAAGATCGACGCCGAAAGCTTCGCGGTGCTGGGCGAACTCAATGTGCTGGCGAAGCCCAAGATCAATCCGGTTCTGTCGGATTATCTCGTCAAGCTCACCGGCGTAACCAACGAAGCGCTGGCCGAACGCGGCCTGGATTTCCGCGACGCTTACCAGCGCTTCGTCGATTTCGCGAAAGGCGGCGTGATCTGCGCCTTCGGCCGCGACGATCTGATATTCGCGGAGAATATCCGACTTCATGACATCAAAGGCGCGCCGCCTTGCCCGCCTTACGTCAACGCCGTCGAGCTGCTGCGCGAGCACGGAATCGATCCCACGGGCTTCCACGCCTGCGACGTCGCGCGGCTCTGCGGCGCTATGTTCGAGGGCCGCGAGCATGACGCGCTCGACGATGCGCGGTCGGTCGCGGCGGGGCTGAAGGCATTGGTGGCGCGCGGGGCGCGGAATATCCTTCTGCCATGAGCGACGCCGACGCGATCATCAAGCGGTTGAAACTGAAGCCGCATCCCGAAGGCGGGCACTATCGCGAGACCTTCCGCGACGCGCGCAAGAAAGGCCGGGCGCATTCGACGGCGATCTATTTCCTGCTCAAGCGTGGCGAGGTCTCGAAGCTGCATCGCGTCGATGCCGCCGAGGTCTGGCATTTCCACGCCGGCGCGCCGCTTGCGCTGACGGTGGGGCGCAAACGCCTGGTGCTCGGCATCGATCTCGCCAAGAAACAGCAGCCGCAGATCGTCGTGCCCGCCGGGGTGTGGCAGGCGGCGAGGAGCCTTGGCGATTACACGCTGGTGGGATGCACCGTCGCGCCGGGATTTGAGTTTGAAGGATTCGAGATGGCCGGCGATCTTCCTCCCCCGCCGTTGCGGGGGAGGTGGCGCGCGCGCAGCGCGTGACGGAGGGGGTGTGTGCAGCGGCGCAAGTATTGCACTGTTCCACACACCCCCTCCACCGCTTCGCGGTCCCCCTCCCCCGCAACGGCGGGGGAGGAAGAATCACCGCCGCGGCGCCTGGCCGAACGTCTCGGCGAACCATTCGGCGAGGTCGCGGGAGGAGGCGCAGCCGGCGAAGCCGCGGCTGGAGTTGAACAACACAACCAAGGTCTTGCCGTTGAGCGCGAAATCGGGATGGCCGCCGGTCGCCTGCACCACCACGCTGTCGATGTGCCGCGACAGAAGCTCATGGCCCACCGCCGTCACGGCGAAACGCTCAATCCCGCGTGCGGCGTTCTGCACGGCGTTGAAGGCATAGGAGCGCGCGATCGGGCTGCCGAACGCGTTCCAATCGATGTTGAAAGCGACATGCAACTGGCGCGCGGCGACGAGGCGCTGCACTTCCACCTGCATGATATTGGCCATTTCGCCCGGGCCCATCACCGGCGGCGAAGGCGGCGGGCTGTCGCCTACGCGCACCACGGGCAATCCGCCCGGCTGCTGGTCGGTGTAGAGCGTGATGCCGCCCCATACCGCCACGCGCATCGCGACGTCGCCGGAATCATATTTGAGCACGCGGCCGCCGAGCGAGGCGTTGTCGGCGTAGAGGACGAAGATCTCCGGCGAATCCTGCAGCCGCATCAGGAAGTCGCCATTGTAGGGAGCGAGAATGAATTTGACCGCGTCGCCCGCGAGATAGGCGCCGGGCTGGATGGCAGCGAGGCGGTCCATGGAGAGGCGCTGGCCCAGATTGTCCTGCGCGGACGCCGGCGCGATCGCGGACGCAAGCGTCAGCGACAGAGCAGCGATCGCCGCTCGCGCGGCGACGGCCAGGATCGTCCTCACCATCTCTTGCGTCTCTTTGTTCTCATTGGCGCTCGCGTCCGAGCGTCGCCCCCTCAGGCGAGGGTCTTTATCCCCGCCGAATGGGGCAAGAATAAGGAGCCAAATATTACCCTCCCCTTGAGGGAGGGTCGAAATCCGCGTCTTTGCGGATTTCGGGAAGGGCTCACTCCGAACTGCCGGACGCTTGTGGAAAGAAATGCCGAGAGATTTCGGAGTGAGCCCCACCCGAAAACGCTACGCTTTTTCGACCTCCCCTCAAGAGGGAGGTCGTCATAAGTTGTCGAAGCGCCCGCCGCGGCCTTTTCCGGCGGAAAACCGCGCCGCACCGTCGCGCGACTCGCCGCTTTGCAAGGTGGCGAGGCCATGGGCGAACTCGTTCGCCATGGCGCGGGATCGATCGAGGCCGGATTGTTCGTACACAGACAATCTGTCGCCGCGCAGGCATACTTGCGGGAATTTCGCGATCTCCAGCGCCAAGGCTTCCGCCGCCGCAAGCGCCTCGCCCTTGGGCACCACGCGGTTGGCGAGGCCGATGGACAAAGCTTCCGCGGCGTCCACGGCGCGTCCGGTGAGGATCATGTCGAGCGCGCGCGACTGGCCGATCAGGCGCGGCAGGCGCACCGTGCCGCCGTCGATCAGCGGCACGCCCCAGCGGCGGCAGAAGACGCCGAACACCGCGTCCTCCTCCATCACGCGCAGGTCGCACCACAAAGCGAGCTCCAGCCCGCCCGCGACCGCGTAGCCGGACACCGCCGCGATCACGGGTTTGGAGAGCAGCATCCGCGTCGGCCCCATGGGCGCATCCGCCGCAAGGCGCCCATCAGGGCCATCGTCGAACCGGGGCTCTTGGATTTGATTGCCGCGGCCCTCGGCCACGCCTTTGAGGTCGGCGCCGGCGCAGAATGTCCCACCCGCACCGCAAAGCACTGCGACAGAAGCGTTTTCGTCCTGCTCGAAGGCCGCAAAGGCCTGCGCCAGGGCGCCGGCGGTGGGCCGGTCGACGGCGTTGCGCGCCTCCGGCCGGTCCAATGTCACGACAGTGACGGGACCTTTACGCGCGACATGCACACTAGTTGTCTCGGGCATAGCCGGATTCTCCCTTGGCTTTGGGACCCAACCTTATTAAACCACGCCGCATTCCGGCGCAGTTCCTTCACCAGCGCGAGGCACCCAAGTGCAGCACCCCGACAGCTTCAAATCCAAGAAAACCCTCAAAGTGGGCAGCAAGACCTTTGGCTATTTCAGCCTGCCCGCCGCCGAGAAGAAGGGGCTCACGGGCATTTCGCGATTGCCCTATTCGATGAAGGTGCTGCTCGAGAACCTGCTGCGCCACGAGAACGGCCAGTCGGTGGTCGCCGACGACATCAAGGCCGTCGCCAAATGGATCAAGAACCGCAAGTCCGACCGCGAGATCGCCTTTCGCCCCGCGCGCGTGCTGATGCAGGACCTGACCGGCGTGCCCGCCGTGGTGGATCTGGCCGCGATGCGCGACGCGATGAAGACGATGGGCGGCGATCCGGAGAAGATCAATCCGCTCGCCGAAGTCGATCTCGTCATCGACCATTCGGTGATGGTCGACAATTTCGGCAAGCGCGACTCGTTCAAGAAGAACGTCGCCATCGAATATGAGCGCAACGGCGAGCGCTACTCGTTCCTGCGCTGGGGCCAGCAGGCGTTCGCGAATTTCCGCGTCGTGCCGCCGGGCACGGGCATCTGCCACCAAGTGAATCTGGAATATCTCGGCCAAACGGTTTGGACACGGAAGATCAAGGAAGGCAAGAAGGCGGTCGAATACGCCTTCCCCGACACGCTGGTCGGCACCGACAGCCACACCACCATGATCAACGGCCTTAGCGTGCTCGGCTGGGGCGTGGGCGGCATCGAAGCGGAAGCGGCGATGCTGGGCCAGCCGATCTCCATGCTGATCCCGGAAGTCATCGGCTTCCGCGTCGAGGGCAAGCTGCGCGCGGGCGTCACCGCCACCGACCTCGTGCTCACCGTCACCGAGATGCTGCGCAAGAAGGGCGTGGTCGGCAAGTTCGTGGAGTTCTACGGGCCCGGCCTGGACGAGATGACCTTGGAAGACCGCGCCACCATCGCCAACATGGCGCCGGAATATGGCGCGACCTGCGGCTTCTTCCCGATCGATGCAGAGACCATTCGCTATCTGAAGGCCACCGGCCGCAAGCCCGCGCGCGTGGCGCTGGTGGAGAAATACGCCAAGGCGCAAGGTCTCTATCGCACCGCGAAGTCGCCCGATCCGGTGTTCACCGACACGCTGTCGCTGGATCTGGAAACCGTCGAGCCGAGCCTGGCCGGTCCGCGCCGCCCGCAGGATCGCGTGTCCCTGGAAAACGCCGCGAACGAGTTCGCCACCGCGCTGATGGACACGTTCAAGAAGGAAGACGACGCCAACCGCCGCGTGAAGGTGGACGGAACGGAATATTCCATCGGCCATGGCGACGTCGTCATCGCCGCGATCACCAGTTGCACCAACACCTCCAACCCGAGCGTGATGATCGGCGCGGGGCTTCTCGCCCGCAACGCGGTGAAGCGCGGCCTGAAGACCCGCCCATGGGTCAAGACCTCGCTCGCGCCGGGCAGCCAGGTGGTGACGGATTATCTCGCCAAATCCGGCCTCGACAAGCCGCTCAACAAGCTCGGCTTCGATCTCGTGGGCTACGGCTGCACCACCTGCATCGGCAATTCGGGGCCGCTGCCCGAGCCGATCGCCAAGGCGGTCACCGACGGCGACCTCGTCTCCGCCGCCGTGCTCTCCGGCAACCGCAATTTCGAGGGCCGCGTGCATCAGCAGGTGCGCGCCAACTATCTCGCTTCGCCGATGCTCGTCGTCGCCTATGCGCTCGCCGGCTCGATCAACATCAACCTGACCAAGGATCCCGTCGGCTATGACGGCGAGAATGAGCCGGTGTACCTCAAGGACATCTGGCCGAGCCCGCAGGAGATCGCCGCCACGATCCGCAAGGCCGTGACGCCGGCGAGCTTCCGCAAGCGCTACGCCAATGTGTTCGAGGGCGACGCCAATTGGCGCAAGGTCAAGGTGCGCCCGGGCCAGACCTATCAATGGGACATCGGCTCCACTTACGTGAAGCACCCGCCTTACTTCGAAGGCATGCAGATCAAGCCCAAGCCGATCGTGGAAATCGCGGGCGCGAGAATCCTCGCGCTGTTCGGCGATTCCATCACCACCGACCACATCTCGCCCGCCGGCTCGATCAAGCCGACGGCGCCGGCCGGCGTCTATCTTTCCGAGCACCAGGTCCGACAGCAGGATTTCAACTCCTACGGCTCGCGGCGCGGCAACCACGAAGTGATGGTGCGCGGCACCTTCGCCAATATCCGCATCCGCAACGAGATGATGAACGGCAAGGAAGGCGGCAACACCATCTTCTATTCGCCCGATTATCCGAGCGGCCAGGAGATGTCGATCTTCGACGCCGCCATGGCCTATGAGAAAGCCGGCGTGCAGACCGTGGTCGTCGCCGGCAAGGAATACGGCACCGGATCGTCGCGCGACTGGGCGGCGAAGGGACCGAAGCTGCAGGGCGTGCGCGCCGTGATCACCGAGAGCTTCGAGCGCATCCACCGCTCCAACCTCATCGGCATGGGCATCGCGCCGTTCTGCTTCGAAGCCGGCAAGACGCGCCGCGACTACGCGCTGACCGGCCGCGAGGCGATCGACATCCCGGGTCTCTCCGGCAAGCTCAGCCCGCGCATGAAGGTGATGGCGACGGTGCATTATCCGGACGGCAAGACGGCCGAGCTGCCGCTCTACCTGATGATCCTCACCGCCGACGAGATCGCCTATTTCGAAAACGGCGGCATCCTGCCCTATGTGCTGAGGAACCTGCTGGCGGCGTAGCCACTACGCGTCACGCAAGACCAGAGCGCGTCTTGGCGCTCGCGATTGTCGAGGTAGGAACGTATCGCTCTAAGGCGAAGGGCGTCCGGTATGCGGCCATAAACGGCCGTCGGCGGCACGCGTCGAGGAAGCGTGTGGACATCGGATCCTGGCCAGGTAACCCGTTCGCTTCGGTCGTGACGATCCACGATTGGTCGTCATCCAGGCCGATCCGCCTTTTCAAATCATGCAGCAAGGGGATTCCGGCACTTGATGCCGAAACTGGCGAATGCGTGATGGGAAGGACCAGGAGACGGACCCCGCCTCGGGCCCCGCCCGATGAAATTGCCGCAACCAGAACAGGGTGGTCCTTGCGTCCGTCGCGGTGCCCTCGGCCATGCTCATCCGCCCAAAGATAAGCATAGCGGATGACGTCACCGCGGCGGGGCGAGATCAGGCCCGCCGCCTTTTGCGCAATTGCCGCTCGAGGTCCGCCACGAACTCCGCCGGCGTATCTTTCGCCAGAAAAGCCTGCTGGTCATAAGTCTTGAGTCGTTCGTATTCTTCGACCGAAATCAGGATGTTTTTCGGCTTGCCGTGGCTGGTGACAAGCACGGGCTTCGCCAAAGCCATATCGCTGTAGCGCGCGAACTGACGCACCAAATCCCCGACTGTCGTCACAATACGTTTCGGTTTTGCCACGTTCGTCCGCGCCTTCCAGCGGCTACCCTAGAATATACCATGTACGAAGGCCAAGTTCCGCGGCCCGGTTTTCAGTCATGTTTGCCGCGCTTTGCGGTTAACGATCAAATCCTTTTGAAAAGGCGCATCATTTGCGCGATCCTGCTGGCCTCGGGGGGCGGATGGCGGGTTTTTCAAGCCGAAGTGACTGGAGGAGCGGGGGCACGCCCCCTATGGTCCGGCGCATGTCGTTCCGAACCGTTCTCGCAGGCGTGGCGCTGGCCGCTTCGTTGCTGGCCGCCTTCGCGCCGGCTGAGGCCGGCGGCGCGCGCCGCCCGGTCCTGGTCGAGCTTTATACCAGCCAGGGCTGCAACTCCTGCCTGCCCGCCGACACGCTCTTGGGACAGATGGCGGGCCGCCATGACGTCATCGCGCTCAGCCTGCCGGTGACCTATTGGGACATGCTGGGCTGGAAGGACACGCTGGCCAGCGAGGCCAACACCCGCCGCCAGAAGGCCTATGCCGAGGAGATGCGCTCGGGCGGCGTTTACACCCCGCAGATGATCGTGGACGGCGTCGACGACATCGTCGGCTCCAAGGAGCAGGCAGTCGAAGCGGCGGTCGCCGCGCGCGCCAACGACCGCGACAGCGTGCCGATCGCGCTCAGCGCCACGCCGAAGGAGATCCGCATCGTGGTCGGCGCCAGCCGCGGCGGGCCGGACGCGACGATCTGGCTGTTCCACATCCTCGGCAAGGCGACCGTCGCCATCGGCTCGGGCGAGAATGCCGGGCAGAAGATCACCTATCGCAATATCGTGCGCGACGTGCGCGCCGTCGGCATGTGGAAGGGCCAGCAGGTCGTGCTCGACCTGCCGCGCGCCGATATGCCGTCGCCACCGCACGACTCCATCGCCGTCGTCGTCCAGGAAGGCGGCTATGGCCGCGTCGTCGGCGCGGCGATGCTCGGGCATCCGGAGTATTGAAAGAAACAGCCTTTAGGTGCGCGGCGCTTGAGCGCGCTTTCGTGCTTCTCGGGCTTTCACGATTGGCTCGATGCGAGCCCTGAGTGCGTCCAGAGCATCCAACTTTTCGGCAAAGGAAATCGCGGCGCGCTGGCTTCGGCCGATATCCTTCCGGGCGTGAATCCCGCTATTGTCGGGATATCGGTCGTGAACGCTGGCCAAGGATTGCTCCGTCACAGTGGATCGCCAATGCCTGCCTTGCCGCAAAAGTCTTTCCAAGCCTCCATCAAATTGTGCCTTTCCAGAATGCTTTTCAAGCGGCGAAAATCCAAGGCCTTCTGGAACAAAAAAGACTGGACCCTGGCTAAATCCTTGAGGCGGCCGACCTTCAGCGCCACCGCGACGACATGCTCCGCCGTCAAGGATCGCGCCTTTAGCGGCTTTTCGCCTTCACTGGCCAGATCGACTTCGATCGCCTGCTCAAGAGCTTCTTCATCGAGCGGCGAGCCAACTGGAAGAAATTGCACCGGCCAGCCTTCTATTTCGTAGCCGAGATTCGTCCGCGTCGTATAACCGAGATCGGCGAGTGCCTTGTCGATTGGTCCCAGCAACAACGGGCCGGACGCGTGCCTTTCGAACCCATCCACCGATATGAGAATGTCGAGGTCTTCTGTCAATGTAGGCTGGATATAATTGAGCGCGGCAACGGCGCCGGCGATGGCGTAACTGTCCAAAACACCTTTGCTCGCCAGTTCAGCGACTACCCCGATAGCCTTTCGCAAAGTCATGATGGCGGCCGCTCCTATCCGCCGCCCACGATGGATGCATTTCGACCTTGCCTCAAGAGCAGAGTAATTTGCGTGTGCTGATTCGCTTCTCGAGGCCGGTGATGGCCCTGTTCTTCGATACGGAATGGTTCGACGCCGCCGTCGCCAAGGCGGGGCTGTCGCGCGCGATCCTGGCGCAGGCCTTGGGCCTCAGCGAGGCGCAGCTCGGCGACGTGTGGAAGGACCAGCGCGAGCTTTCGGTGCATGAGGTGGCGATCCTGGCCGTGCTGCTCGCGGCCGCGCCGGAGGAGATCGCGCGCCATGCCGGGATCTCAACGCCGGTGCCTAGGGCGCAAAGCAATCCCGACGAGGTCAACCAGCGGCTGGCGCGGATTGAGGCCGCGCTCGCCGAATTGACGGCGCTGGTGAAGGCGCGTTCGTGAATTCCGCGCCGGACATCGCCTTTGCCTGCGTGCTCGGCCTGGCGGCGCTTCTCGCCGTGATCGTGTCGCGGCGCGCGCGCGCGGCGGCGCGCGACTATCTCGCCTTCGCCGCGGCGCTCTATGGCGCGCTCGCCATCGGCGACCTGCTTGCCATCACGACCGTGACATCCGCTTTCTTCGCCGATGCGGTGACCTTGACCATCGGCGCGCTCGCGCCTTGCGCATTGGCGCTGGCGCTTGCCGGCGCTTTCGGGCGCGCGCCGCCGGGATGGATCGTGGCGCCGGCGATGCTGATTTCCGCGGCGGCGGGAATCATGGCGGCGGCGACGGGGATGACGTTCGTCGCGTTCGCGCCGTTGTTCGCGTGCCTGTGCGCGATGCTGGCGCTCGCCGCGCGGCATGCCTCGCTCTACGCGCTCTTGACGGCGCTGGCGCTGCTCGCGGCCGCCGCGTCCTTCATGACGGAGGATGGGCGCACCGCCTTCGCGCTGTTCTCGGCGGCGGGATTGATGGGGGCGGCGCGCGTTTCAGCAGCGCGTGTCGAGGAAAAGCGGCGCCCAGGCGGGCGCGGGCTTGCCGTAGCGCAGCGGCGCTGACGTGGGCGCGGGCATCACTTGTCCGAGAAGCTGGGCGACGAAGGCCGCGTTCAATTCGGGACCGGTCCACGCCGCGCCGGCTTGCGCTGTCTCGCTTTGGGACAGGCGCATGAAACGATCTTGACGGAAATGCCGCGCATCCTGGTCATGCGCGCGCTGGTGCCCGTTGCGCAAATCGTTGGTTTGGCGAGGTTTTTCGACGCGCGCATAGGCGGAGCGATAGGTGCCCGCATTCACAACCGTCACTGACAACGCGCCTGCCATAACCGATCTTTAAGGCAATCTGCGCGCCGACGTCCCCAGCTCCCATCGGAGCACGAAGTGTTTCGCCTTTTTTAATTCGCTCACGGCATGATCGTTCCAACAAGGCCGAAAACAGGCCGGGGACGGTGGGTTGTGCTGAGTCAGACGCTTCAGAAGAAGCCTGTCGAGAGCGTGCGCGTGCTGGCAGCCGCGCAGGACGCCGAGCGCTTGCGCCTTGCCGTGACGGGCGCGGGCGAGGCGGTGTTCGACTGGGCGGTGGCCGACGATCGCATCGTCTGGGACGGCGCGCTCGATATCCTCACCTCGCATGCCGACGCCCGCAGGCTCGAGCGCGGCGAAAGCTTCCGCGCCTGGATGGGCGGCCCTGGCCGCACCGCCTTGCGCAAGGTGATCGAGGACAATTCCACCAAGGACACCATCTTCGAGATCGAATTCGAGGCCGCCTCGCCGATGGGCACGGTGTGGTTCGAGATGCGCGGCGTGCGCATTCCCAATCCCGATGGCCCGACCGAACGGCTCTCCGGAATCCTGCGCGTCGTCACCGAGCAGAAGCGCGAGGCGCAGCGGCTCAATTATCTCGCCACGCGCGACGAACTCACCGGCCACCTGAATCGCACCTCCCTGCGCGAGGCGCTGTCGCTCGCCATCGACAAGGCGAAGGCCGAAAGCCGCTCCTGCGCCTATCTCGTCGCCTCCATCGACCGGCTGGCGATGATCAACGACACCTACGGCTTCGGCGCCGCCGACGAAGTGATCGTGGCGGTGGGCGAGCGGCTGTCGGCCAGCTTGCGCGGCAGCGACGTCATCGGCCGCACCGCGGGCAACAAACTGGGCGTCATCCTGGGCAATTGCAGCGAGCGCGAGATCGGCCTCGTCGCCGAGCGCCTAAGGGCCGCGGTGCGCGGCGAAGTGATCGCGACGCGCGCCTCCACCGTCTCGGCCACGATCTCGGTCGGCGCGGTGTGGCTGCCGGCCTCCGCCGCCTCGAGCCAGGAAGCGATGCTGCGCGCGGAAGAAGCGCTCGACCGCGCCCGCTCCGCCGGCCGCGACGGTTTCGCCGTCTATCTGAAATCTCCCCAGCGCGAGAGCGCGCGGCTGCGCCTGATGTCCATCGCCGACGAGGTGGTGGCGGCGCTGAACCAGGATCGCCTCGTCTTCGCCTATCAGCCCATCGTCGACGCGCACACGCGCAAGGCCGTGCATCACGAATGCCTGCTGCGCATGATCCGCGCCGACGGCACGGTGGCGACGGCGGGCCAGTTCATCCCGGCGGCGGAGCAGCTCGGCCTGGTGCGCCTGGTCGACCGCCACGCGCTGGAGATGACCATCGCGCGGCTGCATCAGAACCCGGACGTGTCGCTGGCGGTGAATGTGTCGGGCACCACGGCGGGCGATCCGTCCTGGCTGCAGAGCTTCATCAATTACGTTCGCGCCAACCAGAACGTGGCCGAGCGCGTGATCGTGGAGCTCACCGAAACCGCGGCGCTGCACGATTTCGAGGAGAGCGCGCGCTTCATCTCCAACCTGCGCGAGATGGGCTGCAAGGTCGCCATCGACGATTTCGGCGCCGGCTACACCTCGTTCCGGAACCTGCAGATGCTGCGCGTCGACATGGTCAAGATCGACGGCGCCTATGTGAAGGGGCTGGCCACCTCGCCCGACAACCAGATCTTCGTGCAGACGCTCGTGGGCCTGGCCAAGAACTTCAAGCTCAAGACCGTGGCGGAATGGGTGACGAGCGAGGAAGAAGCCGATCTGCTGGCCGGCTTCGGCGTCGACTATTTCCAAGGCTACCATTTCGGCGAACCGGTGCTGGATCCGGATTGGGCGAAATGACTACTCTGACAAACGTTCAGAGCAGATTGTGATCTATTGGAGTCACAGCAAATGTGTCATGGCCCGCGAATGCGGGCCACCCAGGTGACATTTGCTACTCCTATCCAGAAAAAGTCCGAGCGAATTTGTCCTCAGCCTACAGAACCCAACTGGGTGGCCCGCATTCGCGGGCCACGACAGTAGAGGACGAGGACAGTCCTCACATTTCTCTTTCGTCTCGTTCACCTATTGCGGCAAGAGAATGCCGGCATCGACGAGAAGTTCGTTGTCCATTTTCTGGAGCACATATCGATAGCCGTCCTCGGTGAGGCCAAGCACCTCGTATTTGGGCGTTGAATCGACCAATTGAACCATCCCACTCGACAACATATCGCAACCCACGCCGTTTTCGATTATGAAATCCCGGCCCGCTATTTCCAGCCTGCGTGGCAATCGCGCGCCAACTTCCAACACGATGCGGTTTGCGATCGCGGACGCCACGATCGTCGCGGCCTGCCGCGGCGACATCGGAAAATGACCGCGGTTCTGATGCAGCGCGGTGGCGCGGGACCAATCCGCAGGCTTGATCGTGACAGATTGTACTGCGGTCAGCCGCTGGAAATATCGATTGGCAATCTGACGCTCCGGATCCTCCGCATTCTCGCCCCATAACGAATCTCGGCGGCGTTGCCGTGATTCTTCCGAAGGATTCGAGGCGCCCTCGCCTCCACTGGTTTGGTTGGTGAGCGGTCCCGATTTTAGGTCATGGCGGCCGAGAGCCTCAATTAAGTGCCGCTCCCGTGCATGGGCTGCGGCTTCTGACTCGAAAAACCCATCGAGATGATATCGAACAGCGTGTCCCTTCCGATGGAGGCTTCGTATTACGTTCAGCTTGTGGGTTAACCGGTCGCCTTGGCGGGCCTCCGCTCATGATAAAGACACCTGTCGCCAATGCCTTTCCCAACATAAAATGGCGATCCGTCCGGGCGGCAAAGGACGTAAACATAATGGGCAACACCGATTTTCAGTGCCTTGCGCACCGAATTTGCATCAACGAAATAGTTTTTTGAGGTCGCGAAGTTCAGGCGCTACTTCCGCTCCCGCGCTAGCTCCGCGAGTTGTTTGCGCATCGCTTCGATCTCGCTCTTGAGCTCGGTGATTTCCTCGCTGGCCTTTTCCTTCGGCGCGGTGTTGGCGGCTTTGGGGGGCTCGTCAGCCGCGGCGCCGGTCATGGCGAAGGGCGA
The DNA here is from genome assembly GCA_036491175.1 of Rhizomicrobium sp. Classification (GTDB taxonomy): domain Bacteria; phylum Pseudomonadota; class Alphaproteobacteria; order Micropepsales; family Micropepsaceae; genus Rhizomicrobium. The sequence goes on along the minus strand of DASXCJ010000025.1, from coordinate 36,255 downwards.
CCACATCTTCATCGCGCGTTCGAACATCGCGAAGTTCTGGCGCGTCAGGTTCTCGAAGGCTTGCGTGCCGCCGCCGAAGGCTTCGGCGACGCGGCTCTTCATCGCGTCCTGGTTCTTGGTGAAGCTCTCCATGCTCATGTCGAGATAGCCGGGCACGAAGGCCTGCAAGCTGTCGCCGTAGAAGCGGATGAGGCGGCGCAGGAACTGGATCGGCAACAGGTTCTGGCCCTTGGCCTCTTCCTCGAAGATGATCTGGGTCAGCACCGAGCGGGTGATGTCCTCGCCCGAGCGCGCGTCGTGGACCTCGAACTCTTTGCCCTCCTTCACCATCTTGGCGAGGTGATCGAGCGTCACGTAAGACGAGGTCTCGGTGTTGTAGAGGCGCCGGTTGGCGTATTTCTTGATGACGACCGGGCCGTCCGCCTTTTCTTCCGCCATATCGCCAATTATCCGTGCACCCCGCCTCAGTCAGCCCCACATTGCGCAACCTGTCCAGTGCTATTCGCGGCGTTTCGGTGCAACGCACCACGCGAGCTCTATCGTAAGCACCTGAAAATGCTGGCATTTCTACCACGGTTTACCTCTGCTCGCATTCGCGGCAATTTGCGGGCCGCTCTCTTCCGTCCCTTGAGGTTTCCATGACCGATGTCGTGATCGTTTCCGCCGCCCGCACGCCCGTGGGCTCGTTCAACGGTTCGCTTTCCGCCGTGCCGGCCCACGATCTGGGCAAGGCCGCAATCCAGGCCGCGCTCGCCCGCGCCCATGTAGAGGCCAAGGATGTATCGGAAACCATCCTCGGCCAGATCCTCACCGCCGCCCAAGGGCAGAACCCGGCGCGGCAGGCGAGCGTCAACGCCGGCATCCCGTACGACGCGCCCGCCTGGATCGTGAACCAGCTTTGCGGCTCGGGCCTGCGCGCGGTGGCGCTGGGTTATCAGGCGATCCTCAACGGCGATGCGTCCGTCATCGTCGCCGGCGGACAGGAATCGATGAGCCAGGCGCCCCATGCCGCCTATCTGCGCAGCGGCCAGAAGATGGGCGCGCTCGACCTGCAGGACACGATGCTGAAGGACGGGTTGATCGACGCGTTCCACGGCTATCACATGGGCATCACCGCGGAGAACGTGGCGCGCGAATGGCAGATCACGCGCGAGCAGCAGGACAAGTTCGCGGTGGCCTCGCAGAACAAGGCCGAGGCCGCGCGCAAGGCCGGCCGCTTCAAGGACGAGATCGCGCCCGTGACGATCAAGGGCCGCAAGGGCGACACCATCGTCGACACCGACGAATTCATCCGCGACGGCGTGACCTATGAAGCCATCGCCGGCCTCAAGCCCGCTTTCCAGAAGGACGGCACCGTGACGGCGGCCAACGCCAGCGGCATCAATGACGGCGCCGCCGCATTGGTGCTCATGACGGCGAAGGACGCCGCGGCGCGCGGGCTCACGCCGATGGCGCGCATCGCGAGCTGGGCGACGGTGGGGGTCGATCCCGCGGTGATGGGCTCCGGCCCGATCCCGGCCTCGCGCAAGGCGCTGAAGAATGCCGGCTGGAACGCCGCCGATCTCGATCTCGTCGAGGCCAACGAAGCCTTCGCCGCCCAGGCCTGCGCCGTGAACAAGGACATGGGCTGGGACCCGGCCAAGGTGAACGTCAACGGCGGCGCCATCGCCATCGGCCATCCGATCGGCGCATCGGGCGCGCGCGTGCTGACGACGTTGCTCTTCGAAATGGCCAAACGCGACGCGCACAAAGGCCTTGCCACGCTGTGCATCGGCGGCGGCATGGGTATTGCCATGTGCGTGGAGCGGTAGTTACTCCGCCGCCATCGGCTGCGGTGGACAGCCGCCCTTGTACCAGCGCGTGAAGCGCACGCGCACCAGCCAGAACAGCAGGAAGCCGAGCGGCGCCAGGCCGAGCACAAACAGAACGTTCGCGCCCTGCATCCATACCGGCATCACCTTCTGCTGGCCAAGGAAGAACGATCCGGCGGCGAAGAAGAAGGCAAAGCACATCCGCCAAAGATGGCGCATGATGCGCTGGACGCCGGACACACCGCCTTTTGCCAGCACCCGCAGATCGAGCGCGGCGAAGAACAGCGATAGCACGCCGAATATGAAGAACAGCGGCGGCCCATAGCCGTTGAAGGCGTGCTTGGGGCTGTTCACGGCTGCAAGGCCCCAGACAAAGAACAATCCGCCCAGCGCCAGCGGAATGAGGAACGACATCCGCTCGAACAGGCCGATCGTGCCTTCCTTCCGCTTCACGGTGATGTACCCCGATAGCACCAGATAAAACCCCAACGTGCCGGCGGCGATGTTGGGGATCTGGCCGGGCAACACATCGCGCAGCGACACCGCGAGATAGACCGCCACGGACATGGCCACCAACATCACCGCCACGAAAATCCTGCCCGCCATGCGATGCAGCTTTTCGCCCTTGGCGGCGAGAACCGCGGTGTACCCGGCGACAATCCCGATGCTGCCGCCCGCGATATGCACGATGACCCAGGGCATATAGGAGTGAACCGGCGGCGGGAACGGCATCACGCCGCGCTCCCAACCGAAGCGTTACCGGACTTCGGCATCAGCGACAGCACGAAACCGAGCGCGGTCAGCGCCAGAAGCCCCAGCACGAAGGCACTGCCGGAGCTCGCGCTCGAAGACGCGGTGCTCACAAGCGGATGGACAGCGAGTACGGCGTACCCGGCGAAGCTCCGCGCCAGAAAGAGCAGGAAGACGAAGGGGATCATGGCGCGGTAGCGGATAAGGGCCACGGCGCCAAGGACAGCCAGCATGAGATTGAGCAGCGACAACAGCGCGAAGAGCGCAATCACGGTCTGGGCCGCGGGGGCGGGATAGGTGCTGAACGGAATTCCATCGGCATTGGCCGCGACAAAAGCCGGGTTGAATGTGCCGTTGATGCCCATTGCCAGCCGGCCCGCGACCACCAGTCCAAAAATCCAGGCGCCGGGCCAATATCCGGGATAGACATTATCGATATTCCGGGGAAACAGCCGCAACATGGACATTAGCCAACCTCCTTCAGGATTTTCTCGACGGACGCCATGCGCGTCTTGATCTCGGCAAGTTCGCTCTGCGCCGAAGGCGAGGGTGGTGTCCGCGATATCAGCGGCCATCGCCACGTGCGTCGAGCGGTAAGCTCACAACCAGCGGTCTGCGGGCTTCCTGAGGTAATTGGAAAAAATGTAACCCCATGGAAGCAGGGGGATGAGGATAATGATCGGCGCGATTTCAAAGAATGATTCGCGTGTGTCGGCGTCGACCTGGTCGGCAACCCACAACGGCAGCGCAATGCCGCACAGCCAGATCATTTTCCAGAGCAACTCGTAGACCAGCAGGGGCAGCATCCCCAGCGGATATCGGATTCCGACAATCGACAGCAGCGCGAGCGCCAGAAGGAAGCTGTGCGCCACTCCGCTATTCAACGTCCAATGAGCGTGATGAAGAAACAAAGGCAGCTGGATAGACCCCTGTCCCACCGCGAGGATCGCGTAGCAGGCTCGCAGAACATAGAGACGCCATAGGGATACGGCATCGCCCGCGCGACTGCCGCCCGAAACCGCATCCATGCTCGCCGCTGCGCTCTGTATTTGTGTCATGTTCATCTCCCTATTTCACTGCGGAGGCCGCAGATGATTTTCCGCTGGGGTTCGCTGCGTCTTTCTTCCAAGTCCACGCCTGCCGCACGATGATCAAAGTGCAAACGGTCTCGATCGTTGCGAAGAACAAGTACTCGGGTAGAGCAGGTGTCGCGCCCCATCCGGCCAGAGGCGGAACGTAGGTCAGGAAGCCGTTTACAACGGTCACGATGACACCAGCGATGATATTCGCGGGCCGGTTCACTCCGCGCGGAAGCAGCCGAGACGCCACAATCATGGCGATGGGGATTTCCATCAAGACTGCCGAACCCATCAGAGCCCATGGGGGAAGATGCACGTGAAAATTTGGCGTGCCGATGATGTCCCACAGGCCGATAACGTCCGCATACAGGTAGTTCAACAACGCGAACAGCCACAGTAGAGACAGCCGCTCCTTTGTGTCGTGCATGTCACTCTCCCACGGATGAATTCGAATACGTGGACATCACTCGACCGCTTTCAGGATCGTCTCGACCGAGGCCATGCGCGTCTTGATTTCCGAAAGCTCGCTCTGGATGGCGCTGAGCGTGGCGGCATTGCCCGACTGTGCGGTGACGGCATCGCCCGCGAGCTTGCGATAGGCCGCCTCGCTCGCCTCGGTCGCGCGCGCTTGCTGCGCGGCGGACCAGTATTTCATGCCGAAGATGGCGAAGATGGTCCCGAATATCAGCACGAGGCTGATGTAATAGGCGTGCTCTTGCATGGTGTGTTCCTTTCACTTCTCGGATGCGGTGAGTGTTTGGGCGGCGCCGGCGATGGCCGCCGGGGTAAGCGAGACGTCGAACTGGACGACCTCGAAATAGTTGAGAGCCTTGCCGTCGCCGGAGAGTTCGAGCTTGCTGGTGACCAGCCCCGCCTCCTCCAGTTTCTGCAGGTGCAGATGCAGGAGCGGCCGGCTGATGCCGATCTCGCGCGCGAGCTGGCTGACATAGTTGCGCCCCTTCGCCGTCAGCGCCGCCACGATCCGCAACCGGTGCGGATTGGCGAGAGCGGCCAGCATGGCCAGCAACTGATCTCCGGAAACGGCCAACAAAAGCTCCTTCATTCATATGTAAGATATTTCTTACATATGATAGCGAGTGAGTCAAGTGACCCGAAAATGGCGGTTTCCGGCTATTGCTGACGTGCCTGGACGGCAGCGTTGCGCGCGTACCAGCCGGTCAGCCGCACGCGGATCACCCAGAAGATCAGGAAGCCCAGCACTATCAGCTGCGGCAGGAAGAACGCGCGCGGCACGTGGTAAGGGCCGGGCAGGAAGCGCGCGAAGCCGTTGGTGAAGGCGGAGCCGGCGGCAAGGGTGAGTCCCAGGCACATGCGCCAGAGATGCCGCGCGATGCGCGGCGCGCCGGCGATGCCGCCTTTCCACACGAGCTTGGCGTCGGAGAGCGCGGCGATGGCGAGCACCGTGGTGAAGAGATAGATCGCGATCAGGATCGGCCCGCCGAATCCGACGGCGCTTTTGAACAGAGGCGGCAAGCCCAAGGTGAGCTGGAAAGACAGGATCGCGAACGGCGCCAGAAGGATGACGGCGACGACGAGCGCGATCTTCTCCGGCGTGCCGATCGTGCGTTCCGGGCGCTGCACCGTCAGCCAGCCCGTCCCAACCAGATAGAGCACCAGGATGCCGATGAACACGTTCACCAGCTGGTCGGGCATCGCGAAGCCGAGATAGATCGCGAACGCGGCCATCACCAGCATGGACCAGAAGAAGATGTTGCCGCCCGCGCGGTGCACGCGCCCGCCCTTGCGCGCGATGGCGGCCGTCAGCGCCGAGAGCAGCGCGACGCTGCCACCGCCGATATGGAGCACGAAGGCGGCCAGGGTGGTGAGGGGTAGCCCGTTCATGGGCGCAGGCTCCGCGCCGCGCCCGCACGTCGATCAATACCGGCCATGGATGCCCCTCCTGCCGCCCACCTGCGAAGATAGGGACGCGCCAGGGCAGTCCAAGGGCTTTGGGAATCAAAAGCCTGTCTTCAAGGCTTAGATCGTCATTCGACGCCCGGCTTCAGCGTGAAATCGCGGGTCTTGCCGTCCGTCGTGACGGTCCAGTTCTCGCCCAGCTTGTGCGCGGCGATGGGCGCGCATTGCGGGTTGGTCATCCCCGGCGGCATGTCGCCCACGAAGGTGCGGCAGACATTGCCCTTGCCGTCCAGCGCCCAGGTGCCCTTGAAGCTCTTGCTCATGCCCATCATCGAGGCCGTGACGTCGAAGCCGTGATCGCCGCGATAGTGCGTGTGCGCCTCGAGCGCGCCGCCCGTCGACACGACCGTATTGCCGTAATAGCCGGCCATGATGTCGTCTGCCGCGAAGGCGGGCGCGGTGAGAAGAACGAGTGTGGCGATGAGGGCAGTGCGCATGGTCTCTCCTGTGGCGAAGCCAGCTAAGACATAGCCGGTTCCAGAGACAGACTCACGAACGATTTTGCTCCTGCCACTTGGCTTCATTCAACCCTACCGCGAAAAGCCAAAGGGCCAGCGCCAATTCTCCGAAGACGGAAGGCGCCAGAATATAAGGCGGCAGATGGAGCGTTGGCGCAAGAAACACCGCGAAGCTGTTGACTAGATAGCAAAGCCCGGAGACGACCAGGAGCGCACCCAGCACGCGCGGAAAAAAGCGGGAGCGGATGATCAGCCAGCCCAGCAGCATCAGATGCACGGCGAAAAACACCAGGCTGATGTCGTAGCCGATATTGCGCAGCCGCAGCGACACGAGCACCAGTGCGGATGCATCCGCCGCGCCATGCAGAAGCAGTAGCGGTGCGAAATAGAACAGCGACACGAGCGCCACGATGGCGGTGCCCAACAGCCCGAACGCCATCGCCATCAGGGAAAGACTCCGGCTCACCGGCACGAACAGGCCGTAGAAGATGACCATCACCACGCCATAGAGCGCATAGTCGAACAGATCGGCCACGAAGCCGAGGCGGTAGAGCTGCTCGGACGCCAGGATGCGGGCCGCGGTCGCCGTCGCATTGCCGGGCACGATCACCGCGCCAAGGACGGCATATTCGGTGAACATCCCCGCCGCCATGACGATGAGATAGAGCAGGCCGGCGATCCGGGCGCGGCGGCGTGGGGATGGATCTGAAGCCAATGCGGTCATATGCGTCCTCGCCGGCAAGCAGCCGGTGGAGCAAGCGCCGCGCTTGCCCCCAAGTCCCAGCCGTATCAGGCTCAAGCCTAGCCTCGCCCGCCCAGATGGACATGACGCCGCGCACCACAAACATGATCCGCCGCATCAACGCGCCGACGGTCGCGGCCGGGTTCGCGCGCGCGCTGATGACGCTCGCCGTGTCGAAAGGCGCCGATGCCAAACTGCTCGCCGCGCGCGCGGGCCTCGATCCCGCGCAATTGGAGGACCAGGACGCGCGCGTTCCTCTCGCCAATTACATCGCGCTGATGCGCGCGGGCCAGGCGCTGAGCGGCGACGGCGCGCTGGCGCTGCATTTCGGCGAGGCGTTCGACATCGACGCGCTGTCGATCGTGGGGCTGATCGGCCGCGCGGCGGAAACCATCGGCGATGCCTTCGCGCAGCTCGGTCGCTATGAAAGACTGATCGCCGACATCGACGGGCAGCCTATCGATGGGCCGGGCCCGCGCCTCGTCGTGTCGCGCGAGAAAGGCAAGACCTGGCTGGTCGACACTCGCGACAATCCCAACGAATTCCCCGAGTTCACCGAGAGCGGCTTCGCCCGCATGGTGTGCAGCGCGCGCCAGTTCGGCACCACGCCTTTCATCAGGGAAGTGCATTTCACGCACAAGGCGCCCCAATGGCGCGCGGAATACGACCGCATCTTCGCGATGCCGGTGACGTTCGAAGCCCCGCGCAACGCGCTGCTGATGGCCGGCGACGGCTGGCTCGCGCTCAAGAACCCCTCGCCGTCGCGCTACGCCTTCGGCCTGCTCAGCGAACGCGCCGACGCGCTGCTCAAGAGCCTTCAGACCGCCACGACCGCGCGCGGCCGGGTGGAAAGCCTGCTCATGCCCATCCTGCACACGGGCGAAACGGGGATGGATACGCTCGCCGCCAAGCTGGGCATGACCCGCCAAACCCTCCTGCGCCGCCTGAAGGAAGAAGGCACGACTTACGCGCAGGTGCTCGACGAACTGCGCCACCGATTGGCGCTCGATTATCTCGCCGGGAAGAAAGTCTCGGTGAACGAGACGGCGTATCTGGTGGGCTTCTCCGACCCGGCGGCGTTCAGCCGGGCGTTCAAACGATGGGAAGGACGGAGTCCGAAGGAGGTGCGGAGCGAGAAAGTCGAGTCGGATCGGAGTTAGCGCATGTCAGTAGAGCTGAACGCCAAACATTCGCCTACGCAATCTCATCGCCCTCGCGCGGCTTCTCGCCAGTTTTGCGACGCATGATTCGGTCGAAGGCGGCAAAGTCTGCGCGGCTGCGCCGCTCGGCGAAGAATTCTGCGGTGTTCATTACCGCCAATTTCTCCGCGACGGCAGTCGCGACGAACTGGTTGACGCTGACGCCGTCCTTCTTCGCCCGGCGTTCCACCTCCGCTTTCACCGAGCGCGGCAGACGGAGAGGATATGTGCTCTGCGCGGTCTTCATTCTTTTGTCCTCTTCAAAGCTTCCGAAGGAAGCCACAATTCAACGCCAAAACCCGCGGCAGCATCTCCGAAGTCGCGGAGGTTGAACGTGACGATCGCCTTGGCTTGTCCGTTCACCGCAGCTTCGAGAACCAACTCGTCGGATGGGTCTCGCAATTGGGGCCGCCACAAAAACGAATTTTCCACGGGCTCACAAAGCGCAACCACGGGATCGATGAAGTCTGTTGCCTCTTGCAGATCGAGACCCGCCGCGAGCCGATGCTCGGCAAGCAAACATGTGGCCTCATATTCAAGCGCAAGCGCGACATTCGCCACGATAACGACCTTCTCTTTGCGCGCCGCCCGCAATAGTGCCGCCGAAGCGCCCGTTGGACTTCGCATCGCAGCGACTATGACGTTGGTGTCCAGAACTAGCCTCACACAATTACGATATCATATTGCTGGCGATGTTAAATACAAAGAACATTTCAGAAACATTAAATATTCCCGCACAGGTTGATTTCATCCTATTTCGCGATATGTTCACACCCTGAGATAGAAGGAATCGTCCATGTTTTCCCAGATTCTGCGGCGAATCGGGCCGCTTCGGCGTCCGATCCGAGTTTGACGCGAGACCATACAGGGCAAGGATGCGAGCTCGCGCGCATCCGGGTGGTGACGGCGGAATGCGGCCCCGGCTCTAGGGTCGCGCGTTCGGCGCCAAGAGGCCCGGGGATGAGAGGAATATGGGTGCCGCCTGCTCCCGGAGCGCGGGAGTTCGCGGCCTGCCCGGCCTCGAAGAGATGCGGGTTTCCGCTGGCGTCTGTTCTCGACGCTCGCGCGAGGCCCGTTTTCTGTTCTAGGGTTAAGACGACAGGATTGGCAGACGGCATTTATCGGGAGCACAGGCATGGCACGGGTAGCGATTGTCACCGGCGGGACGCGCGGCATCGGCGAGGCGATTTCGGTCGGCCTGCGCGACGCGGGCTACAAGGTCGCCGCGAACTACATGGGCAATGACGAGCGCGCCAAGGCCTTCGCGGAGAAGACGGGGATCTCCGTCTACAAATGGAACGTCGCCTCGTTCGAGGAGTGCGCTTCGGGCGTGGCCAAGGTGGTGGCCGATCTCGGGCCGGTCGACGTCGTGGTCAACAACGCCGGCATCACCCGCGACGCGACCATGCGCAAGATGAGCCGTTCGAGCTGGGACGAGGCGCTCGACACCAATCTCGGCGGCTGTTTCAACATGTGCAAGGCGGTGTGGGACGGGATGCTGGAGCGCGGCTTCGGGCGCGTCGTCAATATCGGCTCGATCAACGGCCAGGCGGGGCAGTACGGCCAGGTGAACTACGCCGCGGCGAAATCGGGCATCCACGGCTTCACCAAGGCGCTGGCGCAGGAAGGCGCGTCCAAGGGCATCACCGTCAACGCCATCGCGCCGGGCTATATCGACACCGACATGGTGGCCGCGGTGCCGGCGAACGTGCTGGAGAAGATCGTGGCGCGCATCCCCGTCGGCCGGCTTGGCAAGGCGGACGAGATTGCGCGCGGCGTGCTGTTCCTGGTTTCCGATGACGGCGGCTTCGTCACCGGGTCGACGCTGTCGATCAACGGCGGCCAGCATATGTATTGAGCGTGTCACCGCTTAGTTCTCTCGAAGCCGAAGGTCTGTCTTGCATCCGCGGCGGGCGGCTGGTCTTCCGCGAACTCGGCTTTCGCGCGGAAGCCGGGCAGGCCATCGCCGTCGAAGGCGCGAACGGCGCGGGGAAAACCTCGCTGTTGCGCCTGATCGCGGGCTTTCTTGCGCCGGCCTCCGGCGCGATCAGTTTCGAGAGCGATGACGGCGTGATCGCGGACGGTGAGGAGCGCGGCAGATATGTCGGCTGGCTCGGCCATCATGACGGCGCCAAGCCGCAATTGAGTCCGCGCGAGATGCTGGTGTTCTGCGCGAAACTCTACGGCGTGACGGCGGACGTCGACGCACTGTTGCGCGCCGTGGGCCTGGTCCGCGCGGCGGACCTTCCCTGCCAATATCTTTCCGCCGGGCAGAAGCGGCGGCTGGCTCTTGCGCGGCTTTCGCTCAGCGCGCGGCCGCTGTGGCTGCTCGACGAGCCGCTCGCGGCGCTGGATGCGCAAGGCAAGAGCCTGCTGCGCGACTGGATCGCGGCGCATTGCGCGAAGGGCGGCATCGTGATGGCGGCGACGCACGAGCCGCTCGGCCTCGAAACCACGCGGCTGGCGCTATGAGCGCGCTGCTGCTTCGCGACATCAGGCTTGCCACGCGCGCGGGCGGCAGCGCGCTGCTCGCGCTCGCCTTCTTCGCGGGCGTCGCGACGCTGGTGCCGCTGGCGGTCGGCGCGGATCTGCCTCTGCTCGCGCGGATCGCGGGCGGGGTGTTGTGGATCGCGGCGGTGCTGGCGGCGCTGCTCGCGCTCGACCGGCTGTTCCAGGCCGATTACGAGGACGGCAGCCTCGATCTGATCGCGCTGTCGCCCGTGTCGCTGGAGGCCGCGTCCTTCGCCAAGATCGCGGCGCACTGGCTGACGACGGGATTGCCGCTGACCTTGCTGTCGCCCTTGCTGGCGCTGCTGTTCGACCTTCCGCCGCGCGCCTATCCGGCGCTGATCGCCTCGCTGGCGCTGGGCACGCCAGCGGTGAGCGCCATCGGCGCGGTGGGCGCGGCGCTCACGCTTTCCATCCGCCGCGGCGGGTTGATCCTGCCCTTGATCGTGCTGCCGCTCCTGGCGCCGGCCGTCATCTTCGGCGCGGGCGCGGTGTTGGGGGCGCTGGACGGATTGGCCAATGGCGCGCTGTGGCTGCTCGCCGCGTTCTCGACGGTGGCGGTGCTGCTGGCGCCGTTCGGGGCGGCGGCCGCCGTGCGGCTCAATCTCGCGGGGTGACCATGCTTGTCCGCACCGCGATGAGAGCCTAGAGGAACGCCATGTTCGCGCTGGCCAATCCCAAACGCTTCATGGATTTCACCGGGCCGCTGATCCCGTGGCTCGCGCTCGCGACCGTGCTCTATCTCGCCGCCGGACTTTATCTGGGCCTCACCGCGCCGCCGGATTACCAGCAGGGCGAGACGGTGAAGATCATGTTCGTGCATGTGCCCGCGGCCTGGGCGTCGATGATGGTCTATGGGCTGCTCGCGCTCTGCTCGCTCATCGGCCTGGTCAACCGTCATCCGCTCGCCGATGCCGCCGCCAAGACCGCAGCCCCGCTCGGCGCGCTGTTCACCGCGCTCGCGCTCATCACCGGATCGCTGTGGGGACGGCCGATGTGGGGGACCTATTGGGTGTGGGACGCGCGGCTGACCTCGTTCCTGCTGCTGCTCCTGCTCTATCTCGGCTATATCGCGCTGTGGAACGCGATCGAGGACGAAGCCCGCGCCGCGCGCGCCTGCGCGATCCTGGCGCTGGTGGGCGTGGTCAACCTGCCGATCATCGAGTTTTCCGTCGATTGGTGGAGCACTCTGCATCAGGGCGAGAGCATCATGCGCATGGGCGGGCCCTTGATCGCGCCGGTGTTCCTGTGGCCGCTGGGGCTGATGGCGGTGGGCTACACGCTGCTCTTCTTCACGCTCTGGACCTTGCGCATCCGCACCGAGATCCTGGAGCGGCGCGCGCGCGCGATCCTTCTGCGGGAGGCCGCATGAGCCACTATGCCCAATTCATCTGGCCCGCCTATGGCGCGAGCGCCGTGGGCCTCGGCGGGGCTGTGATCCTGGTGTGGCTCGCCTACGCCCGCGCGGTGGCGCGGCTTGCGGCGGTGGAGCGCGGCACATGAATTGGCGGCGGCTTGTCTATGTGTTGCCCGCGGCGCTGTTCGCGGTCCTTGCCTATGCGATGTATCTGAGCTTGAGCGCACCGGCGCCGGGCGAGCTTCCCTCCGTGCTGGTGGACAAGCCCGCGCCCGCCATCGCGTTACCCGCGCTGGACGCCAAGGCGCAAGGCTTCGGCCGCGCCGACCTGGCCCAGGGCCATGTGGTGGTGCTGAATGTGTTCGCCTCGTGGTGCGTGCCGTGCCGCGCGGAGGCGCCGGCGCTGGACCAGCTCAAGGCGATGCACGGCGTGGCGCTCTACGGGTTGGTGTGGAAGGACAGCGCGGCCAAGGCGCGGGCCTTCCTCGACGAGGTCGGCAATCCCTATGCGCGCATCGATCTCGACGAGGATGGTCACGCCGGCATCGATTGGGGTGTCTATGGCGTGCCGGAAACCTTCATCATCGACGGCCACGGCGTCGTTCGGATGCGCTATGCGGGGCCGCTGGTGGGCGATGCGCTGACCAAGGTCGTGTTGCCCGCCATCGCCGAGGCGCAGAAGGGCTGATCTTCAGGGTTTGGCAACCATTCCCTGAAATTCTTGGGCGATGCAGATCGGCAGCAGCACCAACAGCCTTCTCATCGCCGCCCAGCAAGCCAAGCAGGCGCCGCGCCCGCCGGTCAAGCCGGAGCCGCAGGCCCCGAAGGCCGAGGCGTTCGAGCCGCTGCCGCTGAAACAAACCGCCGCGCCCACCGCGCACGCCGCACAGCCGCCCGCCGGGCCGCTACAGCGCCCCGGTTCTCGGCTCGACATCAAAGTCTAGAGCCGATCCCGGTTGATGAAATCGGATCGGGCTCTAGATTCCTTGTTTGCCGCGCAATCTGACGCGAACCGGTTTCCACTTCGCGGGATTGCGCTCTAATTCTTGAGGCGGCGCGCGGGTTTGCGGCGGGCGCGCGACACGCTGGCATCGTCCAGGCTTTCGCTCGCCGCGGCGATGGTCGCCAAGAGCTTCACGAAACGGGGGCGCTCGGGCGCCGGCAGTGCTTCCAGGAACATGCGTTCCGCGCGCTCGGCGGCGGCGCGGGCCGATTTCAGCGCCTTGCGGCCGCCTTGCGTGATCGCGACCGCGTTGGCGCGCATGTCTTCTTCCGTACGCTCGCGCGACAGCAGACCGCGCTCGCGCATGCGGCGCACCATCTCCGCCAAAGTGGAGCGGTCGATGCCGGTCGTCTCCACAAGCGTGGTCTGGCTCACGCCGTCCTGATGCTCGAGCGCGCAAAGCAACGTGAATTGCTGCTTGGTCAAATCGCGCGCACCGGTCTCGCGTGCGTAAAGATCGCCATAATATTGTTGGCACAGCCGCATGAGATGCGAGGGCGATTCCGCGAGCTCAAAGCTCCCGTTCGCCTTGCGCTGTCCCTTTGAAGTCATGGAGAAACCCCTGAAGTCCAATTTTATTTCATTGCGGTGGTGCGAGGACTCTTCGACTAACCGACCCGCAAAACGCCGGGCTGCGCACACCGGTCCCCACCGCTCACCCGAATGTTAGACGCGCGCGAAGAGAGAGACAAGAAATTGATTCGCGAAAATTTTCGACGCAGCCGGCGAAACCCGCTTTGACACTCCGCAACAAACATGCAAGTGCGTTCGTTCATGTCGCGAACGCCCCCGCCGCCGCCCGCACCGCACTTCGATTGGCGCCTGCCGGAAGGAGACAGCATCGAACGTTACGTCTGCGGGCGTTGCGGACATGTTCATTACGCAAATCCCAAGATCGTGGTCGGCGCGGTCGTCACCTTCAAGGACCGCATCCTATTGTGCCGCCGCGCCATCGAGCCACGAAAGAACTATTGGACCCTGCCCGCCGGCTATCTCGAGGAACATGAAACGCCCGCCGACGGCGCGCGCCGGGAGGCCCGCGAAGAAGCCAATGCCGAGATCGAAATCGGCGCGTTGCTCGCGGTTTACGCGGTGCCGCATATCAGCCAGGTGCAATTGATGTATCGCGCGACGCTGGCCGAACCCAAATTTTCGCCCGGCCCCGAAAGTTTGGCCGTGGCCCTATTCGCGTGGGATGACATTCCGTGGACGGAGCTTGCCTTCCCCAGCGTGAAATGGGCGCTGGAGCACCATCATGGCGTGCGCGGACAGGCTGTTTTCGCACCGTTCTCGAATCCGGCTTAAGGTCCTGTTTCGCCGGGAATTTCCGTGGATGCGGCTTCGACGTGATGCTTGAGAATGAGGGGCGCCTGCGACAGCGCGAAGAGGAAGGTCGCTGGGATCGCACCGAACAATTTGTAGCCAGCCCAAATCTGTGTCGAGAAATTGCGCCAGACGATCTCGTTGGCGATCGCCATCACCAGGAAAAAGATCACCCAGTGCCAGGTGAGCTTGCGCCAGCCCCCGTCGTCGAGATGGAAGGCATGATCGAAAAGGTATTTTATGAAATTGCGCTTCGTGACGAGGCCGCCGGTCAGGATCGTGGCGAAGACGAGATAGATGACGGTCGGCTTGATTTTGATGAACAGATCGTTGTGCAGCCACAGGGTGAGGCCGCCGAAAACAACCACAACGACAGCGGAGATCATCGCCATGGGCGAGATCTTGCGCTCATAGGCATAACCTACACCCATCGTCACGATCGTGACGGCGACAAAGACGGCGGTGGCGACATAGACGTCGAATTTCGCCAACACGCCGAAGAACACGACGAGCGGACCGAGATCAAGCCCGGCGCGTGTGAGCGGCTGGAAGCGGCGCGGCGTCATTTCGCCCCCGTCAGGGCTTTGGCGAAGGACGCCGCGTCGAAGGGCTGGAGATCGTCCTCGCCCTCGCCCACGCCGATATAGTGCACGGGCAATCCGAATTTGTCGGCAAGCGCCACGAGGATTCCGCCTTTCGCCGTTCCGTCGAGCTTGGTCATGACGAGGCCGGTGAGCGGCACGGTGCCTTTGAAGGCCTCGACCTGGGAGAGCGCGTTCTGCCCGGTCGTCGCATCGAGCACAAGCAGCACGGCATGGGGCGCGGTGGCGTCGAGCTTCTTGATCACGCGCGCGATCTTCTCGAGCTCGGCCATCAGGCCGGCCTTGTTCTGCAGGCGGCCCGCGGTGTCGATGAGGAGCACGTCCGCGCCGGCGTCGCGCGCACGCGCCAAGGCGTCGAAGGCGAGGCCGGCAGCATCGCCGCCGGCAGCCCCCGAGACGACTTCGGAATTGGTGCGCTTGCCCCAGACTTGCAACTGCTCGATGGCGGCGGCGCGGAAAGTGTCGGCGGCGGCGAGCACGACCTTGGCGCCCTCCAGCGACAGGCGCTTGGCCATCTTGCCGACGGTGGTCGTCTTGCCGGTGCCGTTCACGCCGGCGACCAGCACGACGAAAGGCTTGTGCGTGGAATTTACCACCAGCGGCTTCTGCACCTTCTTGAGCACGCCGGCGATTTCGCCGGAGAGTATCTCGCGGATCTCGCTCTCGGTGATCTCCTGGTCGTAACGGCCCTTGGCGACGGCGCCGGAGATGCGCGCGGCAAGGCCGGCGCCCAGATCGGCGCGGATCAGCGCCTCCTCGAGTTCGGCGACGGAGGCTTTGTCGAGCTTGCGCTTGGTGAAGATGCCGGCGAGGTTCGCGCTCAGCCCGCCGGTAGAGCGCGACAGACCTTCCTTCAGCCGCTCGAAGACCGTGGGCGGCGGGGGCGCTTCGCCGAAAGTTCTCATGACACCGCGATCAAATGGGTTGATGTGGCCGACGCGATGCGCGCCGTAACGAAGGTTCCTGACGCGCCTTGCGCCTCGACCGGTGCGAAGCAAGCGGTGCGGCCCCTGCCGTCCTTCTCCATGAGAAGGCGCTGCTCGCCGCCGACGAGCGCCGCGAGCCGCGCCTGCATCGCCTCGGCGCCCTTGATGCGCAGACGCGCGGCGCGTTCCTTGCCGACATCGCGCGGTACTTGCGGCATGCGCGCGGCGGGCGTGCCCTTGCGCGGGCTGAAGGGGAATACATGCAGCGCGGACAACCCCGCATCGTCGACCAGCGCCAACGTGTTCTGGAACATGGCTTCGGTCTCCGTCGGGAAACCCGCGATCAAATCGGCGCCGAAGGCAGCGCCGGGACGCAAGCGGCGGATCTTCTCGCAGAAGGCAAGCGTATCCTTGCGCAGATGGCGGCGCTTCATGCGCTTGAGGATCATGTCGTCGCCCGACTGCACGGAGAGATGGAAATGCGGCATCAGCCGCTCCTCCTCCGCGACAGCACGCATGAATTCCTCGTCGGCCTCGATGGAATCGACGGACGAAATGCGCAGGCGCTTCACCTCCGGCACCAGTTTCAGGATCTTGCGCATCAGCGCGCCCAGCGACGGCGTTCCCGGCAGGTCGGCGCCGTAGGAGGTGAGGTCGACGCCGGTGAGCACGATCTCGGGGAAGCCGGCTTCGGTCAGCCGCCGCGCCTCGTCGATCACCGATCCCATCGGCACGCTGCGCGAATTCCCGCGGCCATAGGGGATGATGCAGAAAGTGCAGCGATGGTCGCAGCCGTTCTGCACCTGCAGGAAGGCGCGGGCGCGTCCCTCGAAACTGTCGACGAATTGCGATGCGGTCTCGCGCACGCTCATGATGTCGTTGACGCGGACGCGCTCGATGTCGGCGGTGAAATTCGCGGCGTCGAGCTTTTCCTGGTTGCCAAGGACGAGATCGACCTCGCCCATCGCGGCATAGATCTCGGGCTCGGTCTGCGCGGCGCAACCGGTCACGACGACGAGCGCTTGGGGATTCTCGCGGCGGGCCCTGCGGATCGCCTGGCGGGATTGGCGCACGGCCTCTCCCGTCACGGCGCAGGTGTTGAAGATGATCGCACCTTCGAGGCCGGCTTCTCCGGCGCGGGCGCGGATCGCCTCGCTTTCGTAAGCATTCAGGCGGCAACCGAAGGTGACGACCTGATTCACAGCGCAAGCTCGCCCTGGAACGAAACCGAGATCGGACCGGTCATGAGGATGGAAGAACCCCCGCCCGCCCATTCCAAGGTCAGCGTTCCGCCGTCGAGCACGACATCGACTTTCTGCCCGCAGAGCCCGCGCCGCTGTCCCGCCGCGATGGTGGCGCAGGCGCCGGTGCCGCAGGCCAAGGTGATGCCGACGCCGCGTTCCCATACCCGCATCCGCAAGCAGCCGGGCGCGAGCACGCTGACGAATTCGACATTGGTGTGCTTGGGAAAGAGCGAATGGGTTTCGATGGCCGCGCCGATCTTGGCAACATCGGCTTTCGTCGCATCGTCGACGAACAGCACGCAATGCGGATTGCCGACATTGACGGCGCTCGCATCGGTGACGATGCCGGGAATGGCGAAGGATTTCGTGTCCAGTTCCTGCGCCAGCGGAATGTCGCGCCAGCCGAATTTCGGCGGGCCCATATCGACCGTGACGAGATCGCCCTTGGACACGCAAGCGAGCGGCGCGCCCTCGGTGTCGAGGCGTATCGTATCGCGGCCTGTCTCCCACATCAGCAATTGCGCCACGCAGCGCGCGGCATTGCCGCAGCTTTCGACCTCGCCGCCATCGGCGTTGTAGATGCGCATGAAGGCGTCGGCGCCGCTCGACCCGTTGCTTTGGGCGGGCTCGATCACGATCACCTGATCGCAGCCCACGCCCAGCCGCCTGTCCGCGATCGCCTTCGCGGATGCCGCATTGAGGGCGAGCGGCTGATTCCGCGCGTCGAACACGACGAAATCGTTGCCGAGCCCGTGCATTTTCAGGAACTGGGTCATTCGGGGGGTATATAGGCGCTGCCGCCGCCCCAGGCCAGTGGGCGATGATGGGTTGACGAGCGGCCATTCCATCGCCGAAATCCGCGCCGCAGCAAGTGGGGAAATAAGCCATGCGGTTGGGCAAATGGATTCTGGGCGCCGTCCTTCTGAGCGGTGTCGCCGCCTTCGCCGCCGAGCTGACGCCGGATTCCCCCGATCCCTTCCTCTGGATGACCGACATCCACGGCGCCAAGCCGCTCGCCTGGGCGAAGGAGCAGAATGAGAAGACCTTCGCGGTGCTCAAGACCGATCCGAGCTACAAACAGGACTACGACACGATCCTCAAAGTGCTCGACGCCAATGACCGCATCGCGGACGGCCATCTCGACCATGGCGACGTGTTCAATTTCTGGCAGGACGCGAGCCATCCGCGCGGGATATGGCGCAAGACCTCCATCGCCGATTACCGCAATGCCGCCCCGCATTGGCAGGTGCTGCTCGATATCGACAAGCTCGACGCCGAGGAGAAGCAGCCCTGGGTGTGGGAAGGCGCGGATTGCGCGCCGGGTTTCGGGCGTTGCCTGGTGCGGCTGTCGCCCGGCGGAAGCGATGCGCATGTGGTGCGCGAATTCGATCCCAAGGCGGGCAAATTCGTCGACGGCTTCTCGCTACCCGTCGCCAAGTCCGATGTGCGCTATGTCGACAAGGACACGGTGATCTTCGCCACCGATTTCGGTCCCGACACGCTGACTGTCTCGTCCTATCCGCGCATCGTGAAAATCTGGCATCGTGGCGAGCCGGTCTCGGCCGCCAAGACGGTCTTCGAAGTGGGCAAGACCGACATCGCCGCGCGGCCGATCGTCTATCGTGGACCATATGGCGCGATCACATTGATCGAACGGGGAATTAGCTTCTTCGCCGATGAATACAGCCTGGTGCGCGCGGACGGTACGGTGGTGAAGCTGCCGTTGCCGACCGGCGCCGATTTGCAGGACGCCATCGCAGGCAAGCTGGTCTTCAAGCTGCGCGACGATTGGAATGGCTACAAGCAAGGCTCGCTCGTCTCCTTCGACGCGATGGATTTCGACAAGAACGGCAAGCCGCACTACGCCTTGCTGGCCTCACCCGGCGCGCGCGGCGCCATCGAGACGGTGAGCGCGAGCCGCGACGCCGTCTACGCCGCGATCTTCCAGAACGTGACGGGCGCGGTGCACAAATTCACCGCCAAGCCCGACGGCACGTGGGCGGACGAGGTGCTCGACCTGCCCGGCGGCGGATCGCCGACGGTCGTTTCCGCCGACAATTGGGGGCCGGACGCCTATTTCACCTATGAGAGCTTCGTCGTGCCGCCAACCTTTTATGCCTATGCCGGCAGCGGAAAGCCCGACGCGATCCATGCGGAGCCCGCGCGCTTCGATGCAAGCAGCATGGCGGCCGAGCAGTTCGAGGCGACGTCGGCGGACGGAACGAAGGTGCCCTACTTCCTCATCCATTCGAAGAACGTCAAAGGTCCGGTGCCGACCATTCTCTATTCCTATGGCGGCTTCGAGCTTTCGCTGACGCCTTGGTACTGGAATGACGGCCACCGTCCGCTGGACGCGGGTGGTGTGTGGGTCGCCAAGGGCGGCGCCATCGCGGTCGCGAACATCCGCGGCGGCGGCGAGTTCGGGCCGGCCTGGCACCAGGCGGCGCTCAAGACCAATCGCCAGCGCGCCTTCGACGATTTCGAGGCGGTGGCCGCGGACCTTAAAGCACGCGACGTAGCGTCGAGGATCGGCAGCGTCGGCGCGTCCAATGGCGGCGTGCTCGTGACCGCGACCATGTCCCAGCGCCCCGATCTCTTCACCTGCTTCATCGCCCAACGCCCGCTGGTCGACATGCTGCGCTACACCCATTTCGGCGCCGGCGCGTCCTGGGTCGAGGAATATGGCGATCCGGCGGATCCGGCGATGCGCGAAGCGATCCTCAAATATTCGGCCTATGAGAATCTGAAGCCGGGCGTGAAATATCCATCGGCTTTCTTCATCACCGAGACCAGCGACGACCGCGTCACGCCGATCTGGGCGCGGATGATGGCGGCCAAGATGAAGTCCATGGGACAGGATGTGCTGTTCTATGAGAGCCCCGAAGGCGGTCACGGCCCCGGCGCCACGCATTCCGAGGCGGCGGAGATGTGGGCGCTGTCCTATGCCTATTTCGAACAGAAACTTGGGCTCGGCGCGAAGAATGTTGCGAAGCCTCGTGCAAAAAGGGGGAAACATTAGCCGGGCTTGACGTGGCAAAGCCCCAGGACCCATAAGCCGCGCCCTTAACTGCCCTCTTGAATTGGAGTCGGCACGATGAAATTCGGCCAATTGGTGATCGGCGTGATGTTGGTGGGCGCTGTCGCGGGCGCGTGGACCGCCGTCGGCGCGAACAGCGCGAAGGAGACGCACAAAGTGCCAAGCATCGTCAACGAAGCGAGCGATCCCTATCTCTGGCTCGAGGACGTGCACGGCCAGAAGCCGCTCGCCTGGGTCGCCCAGCAGAACGCCAGGGCGCGCGGCATCCTGCAAGCCGATCCGAACTACCAGAAGAATTTCGATTCCGTCCTCAAGGTGCTCGACGCCACCGACCGCATCCCTTACGGCGCGCTCGATCACGACAAGATCTATAATTTCTGGCAAGACGCGGGCCACGCCAAAGGCATCTGGCGGCGCACCGGCATCGCCGACTACGCCAAGCCCGCGCCCGCCTGGGACACGCTTATCGATCTCGACAAGCTTGCCGCCGACGAGCACGAGGATTGGGTGTGGAAGGGTGCGGATTGCAACGCGTCCGCCACGCGCTGCCTGATCTCGCTATCGCGCGGCGGCGGCGACGCCGTGGTGGTGCGCGAATTCGATCTCGCCACCAAGAGCTTCGTGAAGGACGGCTTCGCGCTCGCCGAAGCCAAGTCGCAGATCACCTGGCTCGACGACGACCGCGTGCTGTTCGGCACCGATTTCGGGCCCGGCTCCATGACCACTTCGGGCTATCCCAATGTCGTGAAGCTGTGGAAGCGCGGTACGCCGATGGCCTCCGCGCAAACCATTTTCACCGGCAAGCTCAGCGATGTGTCGAGCGGGCCGGCTGTGTTCCGCGAACCGTCGGGCGCCATCGCGCTGGTCCAGCGCGGCATCAGCTTCTTCGAGAGCGAATATTACCTCGTCAATGCCGACGGCACGACGACCAAGCTGAACTTGCCGCTCGGCGCCGACCTCAAGGGCGCGAGCAAGGGACAATTGCTGTTCACCCTGCGCGACGATTGGAACGGCTTCGCCAAAGGTACGCTGATCGCCGCCGATGCCAAGGCGCTTGCCGCCAATAGCGCACGCTTCACCGTGCTCTACGCGCCGGATGCGCGCTCGAGCATCGACGAGGTCGCGGCGGGCCGCGACGCCGTCTATGCCTCGATCTACAACAACGTCACCGGCAGCATCCATGTCTTCCGTGCACGCAAGGACGGCTGGAGCGACACCAAGCTCGAGCTGCCCGCGGGTGGCTCGACCCATATCGTCTCCACCAACGATTGGGGCCCCGAGGCGCAGTATCGTTTCGAAAGCTTCCTGACGCCGACGACGCTTTATGCCGACAGCGGCGACGGCAAGCCCGCCACGATCAAATCGCTGCCGGCGCGGTTCGACGCGTCCAACCTCGTCAGCGAGCAATTCTTCGCCACCTCGAAGGACGGCACGAAGGTGCCGTATTTCGTGACGCGGCCGAAGACGCTCGCCGGACCGGCGCCCACCGTGCTCTACGGCTATGGCGGCTTCGAGATTTCGGAAACGCCGGTCTATTCGGCCAATTTCGGCAATCTCTGGACGACGCGCGGCGGCATCTATGTGCTCGCCAACATTCGCGGCGGCGGAGAGTTCGGCCCAGCCTGGCATCAGGCGGCGCTGAAGGAGAACCGCCAGAAGGCCTATGACGATTTCCAGGCGGTTGCCGAAGACCTCGTCAAGCGCGGCCTCACCACGCCCAAGCAGCTCGGCATCATGGGCGGCTCCAATGGCGGGCTGCTCGTAAGCGCCAACATGGTGGAGCGGCCGGAGCTGTTCGGCGCGGTCGTCTGCCAAGTGCCGTTGATCGACATGATCCGCTACACCCATATCGGCGCGGGCGCGTCCTGGATCGGGGAATATGGCGATCCGGCGGACGCCAAGGCGCGAGAATACATCTCGAAATACTCGCCCTATCAGAACGTGAAGCCCGGCAAAGCCTATCCGCCGGTCCTGTTCGTGACGGCTACGAGCGACGACCGCGTGACGCCCGTGCATGCGCGCAAGATGGCGGCCAAGATGGAGGCGCAGGGCCACGATGTCCTGTTCTACGAGAACACCGATGGCGGGCATGCCGCGGCGGCGAACCACAAGCAGGCGGCGGAGATGTGGGCGCTCTCCTTCGTCTATCTCAGCCAAAAGTTGAAACTCTAGGCCGGCACAGTCATACGCAAATAAAGCCGCCCGAAATCGCGGACGGGATTGCCGCGCCTCTTGCACCCCGTTACGGTTAACTGTCGACCGGATGGGGATGTGAGATGCGATTATTGGCAAAATCGGGGTTTCTGGCCTGCGCGCTGTTCCTGGGCGCCTGCACGGTGCAACTGGCTCCCGCCTATGACGCCAGCGTCGTCACCGGGCTCAACGCGGCCAACACCCAGACCCAGACCCTGTTCGCCACGATCTCCGCCGGCGTGACGCCAGCCACCTTCGGCACGCGCGAAGCGCAGTATGACGCGGTGATCGGGCAATTCTCGGCCATCGAATCCCAGCTTCAGGCGCGGCCGACGCCGGCGCCGCCCTCGACCTTCCTGTTCGACACCAAGGCCCTGCCGCCCAACGACACCAAGCTGATCCAGACGCTGACGAGCGCGCCGTCCATCGACGACGTGAAGACGCTGGTCGAGACGCTGACCACGATGCGCGACACCGACCGCAAGATCGGCCTGCCGCCGTCGACGCCGCATGATTGCGTGGCCGGCGCACCGAACCCGACGGCCTGCCTGTTCGAGAACAGCTACAAGATCTCGTTCAACGACGCGCTCACCTACGAGATGGCGCTGCAACGCTAGGAGACGACGCCATGACCAGTGCGATCGACGTGAACCAGCTTATTCTCGACATCAAGAACGCCGCCACGGCCATTATCGGCAAGGACGTGACGATGGTGGAAGGCTTCTCGCAGACCCAGGCGACCGCCATGGCGACACAAGCCGCCTGGATCGCCAGCGGCACGCTGAGCGGGCAACTGACGCCGGATCTGCGCGACTATTTCCTCAGGAACCTCGAGGATCTCGCCAAGAATTTCGCCAACACGCTGAAGGGCCTCTTGGTCATCACCATCGAGAAGGTCTGGAATGCCGTTGTCGGCGTGCTTTGGGACGCCGTCGGCAAAGCCATCGGCATCGCCCTGCCCTCGCCGGCAAGTGCCTCCTGATCGCGGCTTGAGCTTGGCTGCACGCGCCCTCGCGCTTGCGACAGCTGCTTTCGCACTGAGCGGCTGCGCGCTGGGCGGCGGGACGCCGTCAGCCCTGCCCCGGCTGGGCGAGTTCGACGTGCCGCGCGCGCTGACCGACGTCTATGCCAGCGAGATCGCCGGGCTCAAGGCCTGCAAAGTCGGGCCCGTATCGAGCTTCTTCGACCTCGCCATCGATCCCACCTTCGATTCCGCGCGCGGCACCGCCCGCATCGCCATCACCGGCACGGGGATGTTCAACCCGCATGTCTGGGCCACGGTCGAGCTTGCGGCGCATGGCGACCGCCTCACCCATGTCCGCGTCTTCGCCGAGCGCCACGACGGCCTCGAAACCCTCCGCCGTGACGCCGAGCGGTGGGGCAATGCGGCCGGCGGATGTTGACCATCCTGTCAAGAAATTTGACAGGTAGGCCGCCCCACGCCTAAAACCCGCCCCGTTCCGGAGAGACCTAGTCCCTCCGGTCGCCGGTTTGGCCGGTGATCGACCCCAGGCAGCGCAGGTGCGCCCCCTGGGGTGTTTGTGCTTTGGACCACCGGATCGCACCCGCGATCCAGCCACTTGGACAACGTTCGCATGTTCGACAGTCTGCAGAGACGGCTTGGCGAGACCTTCGACCGGCTTCGGGGGCGCGGCGCGCTCAGCGAGGCCGATGTCGACGAGGGCCTGGCCGAGATTCGCGACAGCCTGATCGACGCCGACGTGGCGCTGCCCGTCGTCAAGGATTTCATCGACCGCGTGCGTCCGCGCGCCATCGGCGCCGAGGTCATCCGCTCCGTCACGCCCGGCCAGCAGATCGTCAAGATCGTGCATGACGCGCTTGTTGAAATGCTCGGCAAGGAAAATGCCTCGCTGGACATCGGTTCGGCGCCCGCGCCCATCCTGATGGTCGGCCTGCAGGGCTCGGGCAAGACGACGACCTCGGCCAAGCTCGGAATGATGCTGCAGAACCGCGAGAAGAAGCGCGTGCTGATGGCTTCGCTCGACGTCTCGCGTCCCGCCGCCATGGAGCAGTTGAAGATCCTGGGCGAGCAGGCGGGCGTGCCGACCTTGCCGATCATGACCAACCAGACACCCTACGACATCGCCAAACGCGCGATGGCCGCGGCCAAGGTCGGCGGTTATGACGTCCTCATCCTCGACACCGCCGGCCGCCAGCATGTCGACGAGAATCTGATGATCGAGGTCGCCTCGGTGCGCGATCTCGTCCATCCGCATGAGACGCTGCTGGTCGCGGACTCGCTCACCGGCCAGGACGCGGTGAACATCGCCAAGAGCTTCAACGAGCGCGTGACGCTGTCGGGCATCATCCTCACCCGTGCCGACGGCGACGCGCGCGGCGGCGCGGCGCTTTCCATGCGCGCGGTCACCGGCGCGCCGATCAAGTTCCTGGGCGTCGGCGAAAAGCTCGACGCGCTCGAAGCCTTCCATCCCGACCGCGTCGCCAATCGCATCCTCGACATGGGCGACGTGGTGAGCCTGGTCGAGAAGGCCGCGGAGAATTTCGACAAGGAAAAGGCCGACCGCATTGCGGCCAAGATGAAGAGGGGTTCGTTCGACATGAACGACCTGGCCGATCAACTCGCGCAGATGAAGAAGCTGGGCGGCATGCAGGGCCTTCTGTCGATGCTGCCGGGCGTGGGCAAGGTGAAGGACCAGCTCGCCGCCGCGGGGCTCGACGACAACATCATCACCCGCCAGGAAGCCGTCATCCAATCGATGACCAAGCGGGAGCGCCGCGACCCGGACATCATCAACGGCTCGCGCAGGAAGCGCATCGCCGCCGGCGCGGGCGTCGAGGTGAGCGACGTCAACAAGCTTCTGAAGATGCACCGGCAGATGTCGGACGTGATGAAGAAGGTCGGCAAAGGCGGGCGCGGCGGCATGCAGAGCCTCGCCGGCATGTTCGGCGGCAACATGCCGCAAATCCCGCCCGGCTTCATGCCCGGCGGCCGCAAATGATTGCAACGGTTCAAACCAGACGGAGAAGAGAATGTCCCTGAAGATCAGAATGTCGCGCGGCGGCACCAAGAAGCGCCCGCATTACGCCATCGTCGTCGCGGATTCGCACAGCCCGCGCGACGGCCGCTTCATCGAGAAGATCGGCTTCCACAATCCGCTCCTGCCGAAGGACCATGCGGACCGCCTGAAGCTCGACACCGAAAAGGCCAAGGCCTGGATCGCCAAGGGCGCGACGCCGTCCGACCGCGTGCACCGTTTCCTCGCCGATGCCGGCGTGCTGCAGCCGCTGAAGCGGAACAATCCCGACAAGGCGAAGCCGAAGAAGAAGGCGCAGGAACGCGCTGCCGCGGCCGCCGCCGCTGCCGCCGCGCCGGCCGAAGGCTAGGCTACGGCTGTGCCGCGCGACGTCCTCCTGGGTGTCGTATTGGGAGCGCAGGGGCTCAAGGGTGGGGTGAGGGTGAAAGCCTTCACCCAATCGCCCGACAGGCTCGGCGCCTACGGCCCGCTGCGCGACAAGGCCGGCCGCGTGCTGACCGTCGCCTCCGTGCGCGAGGGCCAAAGCGGCGCGGTGGTGCAGTTCCACGAGATCACCGACCGCAATGCCGCCGAGGCGCTGAGGGGCACCGAGCTGTTCGTCGCGCGCGACCAACTCCCCAAGACCGAAGCGGATGAATTCTATCACGCCGATCTCGTCGGGCTCGCGGCCGAGGACACCGAAGGCCGCGCCATCGGCACGGTGCGCGCGATCCACAATTTCGGCGCCGGCGACGTGATCGAGATCGTGCGCGCGGACGGCGACGAGGTCTTCCTGCCTTTCACCAAGGAAGTCGCGCAGGAGATCGACCTCGCACAGGGCCGCATCGTCATCGCGGCCCCCGAAGAGATCGAAGCCGAGACCAAAGGCAGCGTCGAATGAGTTGGCGCGCCGCCGTGCTCACCTTGTTCCCGGAGATGTTTCCCGGACCGCTCGAGGTCTCGCTCATCGGCAAGGCGATGGCCAAGGGACTCTGGTCGCTCGATGTGCGCGACATCCGCGAGCACGGGCTCGGCAAGCATCGCACCGTGGACGACACGCCATCGGGCGGCGGGCCGGGCATGGTGATGCGCGCCGATGTCGCCTGCGCCGCCATCGATGCGGCACGCGCGGCGAACCCGGACACGCCATCCCTTTATCTCAGTCCGCGCGGCGCGCCGCTGACCCAGCGCCGCGTCCAGGTGCTGAAGGAGGGTCCCGGCGCGATCCTGCTTTGCGGGCGGTTCGAGGGGCTCGACCAGCGCGCCATCGAGGCCCGCAATCTGGAAGAGGTGTCGCTGGGCGACTTCGTGCTCGCGGGCGGGGAGATCGCGGCCATGGCGCTGATCGAGGCGGTGGTGCGGCTGATCCCGGGAACCCTGGGAGACCTGGCCTCGCCGGAAGAAGAGAGCTTCGCCGCGGGATTGCTGGAATATCCGCAATTCACCCGGCCGCAGAGCTTCGAGAACCGCGATGTTCCCGAGGTCCTAACCAATGGGAATCACAAGGAAATCGCCCGCTGGCGGCGGCGCCAGGCGGAGACGCTGACCCGTGCCCGGCGGCCCGACCTCTGGGCCCTCTATGAAAACAAAAAGGCATAGGCTATACGGCCCGGCTCTTTCGCAATTCGACTTGGGCCTTCCGCCTTACGGAGACGACGACGATGAACTTGCTGCAAACGCTCGAAGCCGAGCAGATGAAGGCCCTGCGCAAGAAGGCCCATCCCGCGTTCCGCCCCGGCGACACGCTGAAGGTCAACGTCAAGGTCGTCGAGCAGAGCTATGACGAGAAGGCCAAGCAGATGAAGACGCGCGAGCGCCTGCAGGCTTTCGAAGGCGTGTGCATCGCCCGCCAGGGCGCCGGCATCAACGAGAGCTTCACCGTGCGCAAGATCTCCTATGGCGAGGGCGTGGAGCGCGTCTTCCCGGTCTATTCGCCGCTGGTGGATTCGGTCGCCGTCGTCCGCAAGGGCAAGGTGCGCCGCGCGAAGCTCTATTATCTGCGCGGCCGCCGCGGCAAGTCCGCCCGTATCGCCGAGCGCGTGGACGCGCCGGAAGCCGCCGAGGCATAAGCGCTTCCCGCTCGAAGCATTCCAACGCGGCGCGCGGCAACGTGCGCCGCGTTTCGTTTGTCATACCTTCCGGGGGTATAATAGCATCGCGCCATGCGCGCGTTTCGCTGTGTCCTGACCGGCATTTTCCTTATCGCTCTGCCCGCTGCGGCACAGCAGATGGCCGGCATGGATATGGGCGGCATGACGATGCCGTCGCGCGGTATTCTGGGTCCCTATCCGATGACGCGCGATGCCTCGGGCACGAGCTGGCAGCCGGATGCGGCGCCCCATCAAGGTCTGGAGACCATGGCAGGCGACTGGATGCTGATGGGGCACCTGATGCTCGAAGGCATTTACGACAGCCAAAGCGGGCCGCGCGGTGCGGACAAGACTTACCTCGCCGGCATGCTGATGGGCATGGCGCGGCGCGATTTCGGCGGCGGCGACACGCTCAATCTGCGCCTGATGCTGAGCCCCGACGCCTTCATGGGGAAGAGCGGCTATCCACTCCTGCTCGCGACGGGCGAGACCGCCAACGGCACGGCGCCGCTGATCGACCGCCAGCATCCGCACGATCTCGTCATGGAGATGTCGGCCTCCTACAGCCATCGCCTGTCCGAGGAGGCGAGCGCCTTTCTCTATGTCGGCTATCCGGGCGAGCCGGCGCTCGGGCCGACGGCCTTCATGCATCGCGCGAGCGCCATGGACATGCCCGACGCGCCGATCACCCATCATTGGCTCGACTCCACCCACATCACATTCGGCGTCGTGACGGCGGGTCTGGTCGAAGGCGATTGGAAGCTCGAGGCCTCGCAATTCACCGGCCGCGAGCCCGACCAAAACCGGTTCGATTTCGACCCCATCCGGCTCGACAGCACTTCGCTTCGCCTGTCCTGGAATCCGGACACGAACTGGTCGCTGCAGACCTCCTGGGGCGCCCTCAAAAGCCCGGAACAGCTTGTGCCACAGCAGAACGAGAACCGCGTCACCGCCAGCGCCACCTATGTCGACGGCCCCTGGGCCGCGACGCTGGCCTGGGGCCTGAAGGAAGAAAGCGGCGGCCACGATCTCAACGGGTTTCTCGCCGAGGCCGAATACAAACCCGCCGATCCTTGGACGCTCTTCGCCCGCGCCGAATGGGAAGAGAATGACGAGGTGTCGGGCGGCGCGATCGCCCGGATCGGCGAGACAACGCTGGGCGCGATCCATGACTGGCGCGTCTCAGAGCGTTGGAAACTGGGCCTCGGTGGACTCTATACGTTCGATTTCGCGCCCGTTTCCTACGGCAGCGACCCGCATGGCGCGATGATCTTCACGCGCCTTGTGGCGGATTGACTCACCCGACCTTGTGGAAAAATCCGCAAAAGCCAAAAAAATCGGCCTTTTTTGCATGCGCCCCTCGCTTGCGTTGCGGGAAATGCCTTAGAATCAAGCATCTTTTTGATTCGCCATAAGGAGATAAAAATGGCAGTGGCAGGAGCGGCCTCCAAGGCAGCACCCAAGACGAAGACCGAGACGATCAGCACCCGTCAGCTTGCGACGCAGCTCGCGGCGAAGCACGAGATGTCCAACAAAGCGTCTCTCGCCTATCTGGACGAAGCGATCGCCGCGATCACCAAGCACCTCAAGAAGGGCGTCCGCGTCCGTCTGAATGGCCTCGGCATCCTGATGGTGCGCAAACGCGCCGCCCGCATGGGCCGCAACCCGGCGACGGGCGAAGCCATCAAGATCAAGGCGAGCAAGAAGGTCGCCTTCCGCGCCGCGAAGGAACTGAAGGAAGCGGTCTAAACCACCGCTTCTTCGGCTTGAAGGAACCGGATGGACGAAAGTCCGTCCGGTTTTCTTTTTGCGCTTCATATGTCGGTTCCGCAATCAACGCGCCGCGCCGCGTGAATTGTAACGAAGTTCACAACTCGTTTTCATGCGTTGACGGCGCGCAAGCCGCGCGGGCAGGTTGGCCGCAATCGGTGAATCCAACCGGGAGACAGACATGATTTTTCGCCTCGCCCTCACCGCCGCCCTTCTCGCGGCGGCGCCCTCCTTCGCACAGACCGCTCCGCAGGAGATCGACGTCACGCTCACCAATTTCGCCTTTTCGCCGGATGCGCTTTCGCTGAAGGCCGGCACGGCCTATCGCCTGCATCTCGTCAATGACAGCACGTCGAGCCACAACTTCGCGGCGAAGGATTTCTTTGCCGCGTCCAGCATCGCCAGCGCAGATGCCGGCAAGGTGAAGGACGGCGCAATCGAGGTGGACAAGAAGCAAACCGTGGACGTGACGGTGACGCCGTCGCGCGCGGGAACCTACGATCTCAATTGCACGCATTTCATGCACACCATGTTCGGCATGAAGGGCCAGATCACGGTCCAATAGATTCCGGCCAGCAAACCCCGGAACCCAGCCGCGCAAAAGCCGTTTCCGGAAGGACCCCAAATCCGGATCGGAACTTGAGTCTGCAAGCGCGTTGGAATTCGTTCGTGGCGATGTTGAGTTTCCTGCCGCAATGGGCGCAAGCCCCTGCGGTGTTCGCGCTCATCGTCGCCTGCGGGTTCCTGCTGCAGGCCATCGCCTATCGCATCGCGGAACGTCGCGCCCAACATTGGACGCCGCTGACGCGCGATATTCTGCGCAAGACGCGCCCCGTCGGCCGCTTCGCGTTGTTCCTGTTCGCGCTGGCGCTGGCGTTGCCGCTGGTGCCGCTGCCCGAGAGCGCGCAGGATTCAGGCCATCGCATCCTTGTCGCCGCCTTCATCTTGCTGATCGGCTGGATCGCGGCTGTCGTCGTGAACATCTGGATCGAGCGCTACAAGAGCCGGCTTCGTCTCGACGTCGAGGACAATCTCGCCGCGCGCAAGGCGGTGACGCAGATCCGCTATCTCGGCCGCGCGGCGATACTGCTCGTCTTGCTCCTCACCGCGGGCGCGGCGCTGATGAGCTTCGACACAGTGCGCCAGTTCGGCATCAGCCTCTTCGCGTCCGCCGGCGTCGCGGGCGTCGCGGTCGGCCTTGCCGCGCGGCCGCTGCTCAGCAATCTCATCGCCGGCATCCAGATCGCGCTCACCCAGCCGATCCGCATCGACGACGTCGTGGTGATCAACGGCGAATGGGGCTGGGTGGAGGAGTTCACCTCCACCTATGTCGTCATCCGGCTGTGGGATTGGCGGCGGCAGATCGTGCCGCTGTCATTTTTCTTCGAGAACGCGTTCACCAACTGGACGCGCTCCAGCGCCTCGATCATCGGCACGGTTACTCTCTTCCTCGATTACAGCGCGCCGGTCGAGCGCGTCCGCGCCAAGGCCGCGGAGATCGTGAAAGCCACGCCGCTCTGGGACGGGAAGATCTTCAACGTGCAGGTGAGCGACGCGACCGAGCATACGATCCAGCTTCGCGTGCTGGCGAGCGCGCCCAATTCGGCCAAGACCTGGAATCTGCGCTGCGAAGTCCGCGAGGCGCTGCTGGCCTATATCCAGGCTGAGCTTCCCGGCGCGTTGCCGGTGGGCCGGAATCTAACGGTTTCGCCCGCGCTGCAGCGGAAATCCGCGGCTTAACAGCGCGACCTTGCGCCTTGCCTTGCGCGGGCAAAGTCCAAGCGGTACTGACCGCGCGGTTTCTCTTGAAAGGACTTGCCCATGGCCCGCAGGAAGATCGCGCTCATCGGCGCCGGACAGATCGGCGGCACGCTCGCCCATCTCGCCGCGACCAAGGAACTCGGAGATGTCGTGCTGTTCGACATCATGGAAGGCGTGCCGCAGGGCAAGGCGCTCGACCTCTCGCAAGCCGGCCCCATCGAGGGCTTCGACGTGTCGCTCAAGGGCACGAACTCCTATGCCGACATCGCCGGCGCCGATGTGGTGATCGTCACCGCCGGCGTGCCGCGCAAGCCGGGCATGAGCCGCGACGATTTGATCGGCATCAATCTCAAGGTCATGGCGGCCGTGGGCGAAGGCATCAAGGCCAATGCGCCGAACGCCTTCGTGATCTGCATCACCAATCCGCTCGACGCGATGGTCTGGGCGCTGCGCCAATTCTCCGGCCTGCCGCACAACAAGGTCGTCGGCATGGCCGGCGTGCTCGACAGCGCGCGCTTCCGCCATTTCCTCGCCGAGGAGATGAAGGTCAGCGTCGAGGACGTCTCGGCCTTCGTGCTCGGCGGCCATGGCGACACGATGGTGCCGATGCCGCGCTTCTCCACCGTTTGCGGCATTCCGCTGCCCGAACTCGTGAAGATGGGCTGGATCGCGCAAGGCACGCTCGACAAGATCGTGCAACGCACGCGCGACGGCGGCGCCGAGATCGTGGGCCTGCTCAAGACCGGCTCGGCTTTCTACGCGCCCGCGACCGCGGCCATCGAGATGGCGCAATCCTATCTCAACGACAAGAAGCGCGTGCTGCCGATCGCGGCCTATGTGAACGGCGCTTACGGCATCAAGGATCTCTATGTCGGCGTGCCGGCGGTGATCGGCGAAAAGGGCGTGGAGCGCATCGTCGAGCTCGAGCTCACCAACGACGAGAAGGCCCAACTCGCGAAATCCGCCGATACCGTGAAGGGCCTGATCGACGCGTGCAAGAAGCTCGATCCCAGGCTAGGAATGTAAAATGACCCGCTGGGTTAAGCATGCAGGAGCGCTCGCATTCCTGGCTGTGGCACTAGCCTGCGCGTTCTATGGAGTAAAATATTTCGTCAGCCTATTCGAACTATCCGACAGTTCGACCAAGTCTGCGGTCATAGGCGCCGTGGCTGCCGTAGCGATAGCCGCGGGTACGTATATACGCGAAGGCAACAAGGTGAGAGCCGAAGCGCATCGCGCAAAGAAAGTCGAAATCTATACCCGCTTCATAAATGTTCTATTTGGCTTCTTTCTCGGCGAGAAATTGAAGGAAATGGGCGCCGAAACGGACATTCCGACCGACGATGCCACGCGAAACCGCGTACTACTCGAATTAAAGCGGACATAACGATATGGTCGTCGCCCAGAGTCTTGGTGGCGTTTACCCGCTATTGGAAATTCATTTCCACGCCGGGAGGCGCCTTGCAGAAGAACAGCCAATTGATTTCCAATTGCATCAAAGCTATGCGCGGAGATATCGGCCTGAGCAATTTCGGCTTGAGCGACCACTTTCTTATGGAGTTGATCATTCAGGACCCGCGCGAGATAGCGAAATTTATGGCACAGTGACCGACCATGTTGAACTAAAGGCTGACAAATCCCACCCAGGCTGAGGACACCCGTGAGCATTCTCGTCGACAAGAACACCCGCGTCATCTGCCAGGGCTTCACCGGCAACCAGGGCACCTTCCATTCCGAGCAGGCCATCGCCTACGGCACCAAGATGGTCGGCGGCACCTCGCCCGGCAAAGGCGGCGCGACGCATCTGGGCCTTCCGGTATTCGACACGGTGCGCGAGGCGCGCAGCGCCACCGGCGCGGACGCGACCGTCATCTACGTGCCGCCGCCTTTCGCGGCCGATGCGATCCTCGAGGCCATCGACGCCGAGCTGCCGCTCATCGCCTGCATCACCGAGGGCATTCCGGTGCTCGACATGGTGAAGGTGAAGCGCGCGCTGTCAGGCTCGAAGTCGCGGCTCATCGGTCCCAATTGCCCCGGCGTCATCACCCCCGGCGAATGCAAGATCGGCATCATGCCGGGTCACATCCACAAGCGCGGCAGCGTCGGCATCGTCTCGCGCTCCGGCACGCTGACTTACGAAGCGGTGCTGCAGACGACCGTGGTCGGCCTCGGCCAGACCACCTGCGTCGGCATCGGCGGCGATCCGGTGAAGGGCACCGAGCATATCGACGTGTTGGAGATGTTCCTCGCCGATCCGGAAACCAAATCCATCGTCATGATCGGCGAGATTGGCGGCTCCGCGGAAGAAGAGGCCGCCGATTTCATCAAGCGTTCCAAGACCAAGAAGCCGATGGTGGGCTTCATCGCCGGCCTCACCGCGCCGCCGGGCCGCCGCATGGGCCATGCCGGCGCGATCATCTCCGGCGGCAAGGGCGGCGCGGAATCCAAGATCGAGGCGATGAAATCCGCCGGCATTCGTGTCACGCCCAATCCTGCCGCGCTGGGCACGACCTTGATGGACGTTCTCAACGGCAAGTGACGCGTTGCGCCGACGCGCGCGCAAGGCTAGGCTTTCGGCCGATAACGCCGGGGGGCTCCCATGAAGAAATTTGCTTTCGCCGCGCTCTTGCTCGCGGCCGCGCCGATGTCCGCGGCGCTCGCCGCCGATACGACCTATGCCACGCTTCATGCCGGCGAACCCGCGGTCGCCGCGGATTCGGGGCGCATCTATCTCTATCGCGAATCCTCCATGATGGGCGCCGTCGTGCAGCCCGACGTCTATGTCGACGGCCAAAAGGTCTGGGTCGCGAAGAACGGCGACTACTACTATGTCGACCGTCCCGCCGGCAGCCATGAAGTCAGCACCTCGACCGACGACAAGGACGATGCGGTGACGGTGCCGCTCGCGGCCGGACAATCGGTCTATGTCCGCATCCATATCGAGATGGGCTTTTTCGCGGGTCACGGCCAGCCGTCCATCATGCTGCCCGAGAAGGCGGCCGACGGCATCAAGGATTGCGACTACGCGGCGAAGGACGCGGTCGCGCCGCCGCCTGCCGCCACACCGGCGCCCGCACCGAAGTCAAGCGTCGCGCGTTCTCTCTGAAACGGGGAGAACGCGATGCGCAGACTTCTGATCGCCATGGCCGTGCTAAGCCTTTCCGGCTGCGCGCATTTCATGATGAACCCTCCCCCAGTCCTGGTGGTGTTCTTTCCCGACCATCAGGTCACCCTGACCGGGGATGGCAAGAAGATCGTCGACGACGCGGCCTCCGCCGCCAAGGTGAGCGGCGCCCAGTTCGTCGAGCTGACGGGCCCTTCGACCAAGATTGCCCCCGGCTATGACCCAAGCCTCGCCGAGCCCCGCATCGCGGTGGTCGAGGCCGAGCTGGTGGCAGAAGGCGTTTCCAAGGAGCGGGTGGTGCGGGCATCGGAGACGACCGACGGCATCAACATGAAATCCGATCCGACGGGCGCCCAGCGGGTGGAGATCCGGCTGGTCGACCGGAAGCCCTAAAAACCGTCATTTCTAAACACCATATTAACCGTGCCGGGCCGCAAGATGCCTTGGAAATGCCGTGCAATGCGGTGCGGGATGCGCTACAGCGCTCGCCTCGTTTGCACGCTTGAGGACAGGTGGCCGCGTTGCCGCCCTAAGCTGTTGAAATGACAAGTCAATCTCCTTCGGATCGAGTCAACCGGGCTTCCAACGAAATCCTGGAGGCGACCAGCTTCCTGTCGGGCGCCAACGCCGCCTTCATCGAGGGGCTCTACGCCAAATGGCTGGAGAATCCCGACGCGGTGGAACCCTCCTGGCGGACCTATTTCGCCGGCCTCGGCGAAGAGACGCTGAACCCCACCCAATTGGGCCGCGGCCCGCAATGGCGCAGAGACGCCAAGCCGGATCTCGCAACGGGCGAGGATATCGGCGCGCTCACCGGCCAGTGGCCGGCCCGCAAGGGCGCCGTCAGCGAGGCCGACCTTCACGCCGCCGCACACAAATCCATCCGCGCCATCCAGCTCGTGCGCGCCTATCGCGTCATCGGCCATCTCGGCGCCGAGCTCGATCCGCTGCACCTCAACCCCAAGCCGCCGCAGCCGCAGCTCGAGCCGTCCTTCTACGGCTTCCACGAAGAAGACATGGACGCGCCGGTGTTCATGGACGGCGTGCTCGGGCTCGAAAGCGCGACCCCGCGCCAGATGGTGCAGATCCTCAAGCGCACCTATTGCGGCCGCATCGGCTATGAGTTCATGCACATCAACGATCCCGAGCAGAAGGATTGGCTGCAGCGGCGCATCGAAGGCCCCGACAAGGAGATCGCGTTCACGCCCGAGGGCAAACGCTCGATCCTCAACAAGCTGGTCGAGAGCGAAGGCTTCGAGAAATTCTCCGGCCTGCGCTTCCTCGGCACCAAGCGCTTTGGGCTCGACGGCGGCGAGGCGATGATCCCGGCGCTGGAACAGATCATCAAGCGCGGCGGCCAGCTCGGCGTGAAGGACATCGAGCTCGGCATGTCCCATCGCGGGCGGCTCAACGTGCTCGCCAACGTCATGGGCAAGCCCTATCGTCAGATCTTCCACGAATTCCAGGGCGGCGCGGCCAAGCCGACCGAAGTGGAAGGCTCCGGCGACGTCAAATACCATCTCGGCGCTTCGGCCGACCGCGTGTTCGACGGCAAGGAAGTGCATCTGTCGCTTGCCGCCAATCCGTCGCATCTCGAAGCCGAGGATTCCATCGTGCTCGGCAAGGCGCGCGCCAAGCAGCAGCAATTCGGCGACACCGAGCAGCGCACGGCCGTGCTGCCGCTGCTGCTGCACGGCGACGCCGCGTTCGCGGGCCAGGGCGTAGTGGCCGAATGCTTCGCCATGAGCGGGACCAAGGGCTTCCGCACCGGCGGCACGATCCATTTCATCGTCAACAACCAGATCGGCTTTACCACCGCGCCGATCTATTCGCGCTCCTCGCCCTACCCGTCTGATGTGGCGCTGATGGTGCAGGCGCCGATCTTCCATGTGAACGGCGACGATCCCGAAGCGGTCGTGCATGTCGCGCGTATCGCGACCGAATTCCGCCAGCTGTTCCACAAGGACGTCGTCATCGACATGTTCTGCTATCGCCGCTTCGGCCATAACGAGAACGACGAACCGGCGTTCACGCAGCCCCTGATGTACAAGGCGATCAAGGACCATCCCACAACGCTCGAACTCTACGCGACGAAGCTGGTCCAGGAAGCCACGCTCGGTCAGGGCGACATCAAAGACATGATCGGCGCGTTCAACACGCGGCTCGACGAGGAATACGACGCCTCGAAATCGCATCTGCCGAACCGTGCGGACTGGCTCGACGGCCGCTGGACCGGACTTGCGGCCGCGCCTGCCGGCGATCGCCGCGGTGAGACCGCGCTTCCCGTGGAGATACTGAAAAGCGTCGGTCACGCGCTGACCACGGTGCCGGACGGATTCCACAT
>DASXCJ010000024.1:0-49530 GCA_036491175.1 Rhizomicrobium sp. | reverse complement strand
ATGGCGAATAGCGAATAGAAAAACTCGCCACTCACCATTCGCTTCCCAAACCAGTTCACACAGAATCTCAGGAGACAACATCCAATGGCAGCCAAAGACGTAAAGTTCGGCGCCGACGCGCGTGAGAAGCTTCTCCGCGGTGTCGACATCCTCGCCGACGCAGTGCAGGTGACGCTCGGCCCCAAGGGCCGCAACGTCGTCATCGACAAGAGCTTCGGCGCCCCGCGCACGACCAAGGACGGCGTGACGGTGGCGAAGGAAATCGAGCTCGGCGACAAGTTCGAGAACATGGGCGCGCAGATGGTGCGCGAAGTGGCCTCGAAGACCAACGACATCGCCGGCGACGGCACCACGACCGCCACGGTCCTGGCCCGCGCCATCGTGCGCGAAGGCTCCAAGGCCGTTGCCGCCGGCATGAACCCGATGGACCTGAAGCGCGGCATCGAGAAGGCGGTCGACGCCGTCGTCGCCGATCTCAAGAAGCGCTCCAAGAAGGTCAAGTCGAACGAAGAGATCGGCCAGGTCGGCACGATCAGCGCGAACGGCGACAAGGAAGTCGGCGAGATGATCGCCAAGGCGATGGCCAAGGTCGGCAACGAAGGCGTCATCACGGTTGAAGAGGCCAAGACCGCCGAAACCGAGCTGGAAGTCGTCGAAGGCATGCAGTTCGACCGCGGCTATATCTCGCCCTACTTCATCACCAACGCCGACAAGATGGTGGCCGAGCTCTCCGAGCCGTACATTCTCATCCACGAGAAGAAGCTGTCGAGCCTGCAGCCGATGCTGCCGATCCTCGAAGCGGTCGTGCAGGGCGGCCGTCCGCTCGTCATCATCGCCGAGGAGATCGAAGGCGAGGCGCTGGCCACGCTGGTCGTGAACAAGCTGCGCGGCGGCCTCAAGGTCGCGGCCGTGAAGGCGCCGGGCTTCGGCGATCGCCGCAAGGCCATGCTGGAAGACATCGCCGTCGTCACCGGCGGCCAGGTCATCAGCGAGGATCTCGGCATCAAGCTCGAGAACGTCAAGCTGAACATGCTGGGCACCGCCAAGACGGTGAAGATCGACAAGGACAACACCACGATCATCGACGGCGCCGGCGGCAAGAAGGAAATCCAGGCCCGCGTGTCGCAGATCAAGTCGCAGATCGAGGAAACCACCTCGGACTACGACAAGGAGAAGCTGCAGGAACGCCTGGCGAAGCTCGCCGGCGGCGTTGCGGTCATCCGCGTCGGCGGCTCGACCGAGATCGAAGTGAAGGAGAAGAAGGACCGCGTTGACGACGCGCTCAACGCCACCAAGGCGGCGGTCGAGGAAGGCATCGTCCCCGGCGGCGGCACCGCGCTTCTCTACGCCACCAAGGCCCTCAATGGCCTGACGGGCGACAACGAGGACCAGACGCAAGGCATCGCCATCGTCCGCAAGGCGATCCAGGCGCCGATCCGTCAGATCGTCGAGAACTCCGGCGTCGAAGCCTCCATCGTCGTCGGCAAGCTGCTCGAGCAGAAGTCGCACACCTTCGGCTGGGACGCGCAGGGCGAGAAGTATGTCGACTTCATCGACGCCGGCATCGTCGACCCGACCAAGGTCGTCCGCATCGCGCTGCAGAACGCAGCGAGTGTTGCGGCGCTCCTGATCACGACCGAAGCCATGGTCGCCGACCGTCCGAAGCGCGAAAGCGGCGCGGGCGGCGGCGGCATGGGCGGCGGCGGCGGAATGGGCGGCATGGGCGATATGGACTTTTAGTCCACGTCACCTGCGTTACGCATACGGAAAAGCCCGGTGGAAACACCGGGCCTTTTTGTTTGCGGCGACTATAGGAAAGGCAGCAGCCAAATATTGGTAAATCTCTTGTTGTGGAATTATGTGGCGCACTGCTCTCCAGCTAAAGCGGGCACTCCGGCAAATGCAACAAATTGTCAGTCCAGTTTCCGTCGGCGTGGGTTCGGAGGTAGGGCCCATTTTGGCCATTCACTACAGCGATATAAGCCCGCTTCCCATTTTCTTCGACATAGAACGTATTAGTTCCATTGTTAATAGATTGAATGGCCTGTTCCCGCGTCCATTTCCAGCCAGTGCCGCCCGACCCACCGATGTGAGTAATGCCCTCATGCGTGTTGTCGCGAGGGCTTTTATTTATGCAGGAAACCCGGACGTCGGCCATTTCTTTCTACCTTTAGGCTGATACTTTTTAGCACGTGGAACCTCTGAACGCTCTACGAATTTTGAAAAACCCTCTAGCTGTCTGGTGCGACATCTAAACCTTTGGTCTCGGTAGTCGCGATCATGGGTGCGACCGCTGGCTGCGCGGCCTGCCTATCTACTGCTTCAAGCATTTTTTTGAGCTTTGCAATGAAATGTACCTCGGCCTGAAAATAGGCTGGGTAATAGATATCAATCAGGGGCTGTGGCTGCCCTCGATTCCATTTTTGTACTATGCTATCAAGCTTGCGTTTCTTCTTCTCGAATAGGTCGCGATAGCGTGCGGGCGAAACTCCTATGAACGCTTCAAATGACACCTTAGTCGGATGATCACGCTGATCGACTTCAATTGAATCGCGATGGAGTTTCCAAGCATAGCTCTTGGGATAGGGTTCAAGAAATACCACACGTTTAATTCCCGCTGCTACAATGTGCTTGGCACAAAGATGACAAGGAAATGTGGTGCAAAATAATGTTCCGTCCTGCACAGCCAAACCTTTTCGAGCGGCATCACTTATTGCAGACATTTCAGCGTGAATTATTCTACCAAACTCGATGATATCCAATATGCGAGCCTTTCCTACTCCATCGGGAGAAATGTCCTTCAACAACTCCTTCGTTATATCGACTGGGGTGGCGCTATCGGGAAATCGCGCGGCCAAATCGCCGTGAATTTTTAGACGATCGATCAGGTCAACCAGCAGTTCCTCTGTGTACCTCTCGTTTGGGTCATAGCCAATCGCATAGTCGCGCCCATCGGGTTCGCTATCCGGCCAATAGGTTCCCCCTCCAGATTTTGGAACTTCATTGCAGCCGAGGGTCACGACCTCGCCCGACGTGCTAAATATCGCTGCTCCCACTTGGCGGGATAAATCGCCCGAGCGCAACGCGACTGATTTTGCCAGATACATCGCATATTCATCGCGAGACGGTGTGATGCCGTTATCGCCGAAAAAGAGCCTGATGAACCGTCGAAGAGAATCTTCACATGATTTGCGGGTGGAAGCATCGATAAATACGTCGCCGTGAGGAAATGCATCACGGAGCGCCTGACCGTGCGTGTTGTTGGATTCGATGGCATCCATCGCAACTAGCGCGTCTACGCGTGCATTAATTTCTACATCTTCAACGAGTCCACCGCATGACTTGCGTTCTTTCTCGCTAATATAAAGCTTGCGGGCCTCCAATGGGGAATACGCACTTAGCAAGACGAAGCGCTTTCCATAAACGCGGCGAAGCGTTTCAACCTCTTCTGGTCGTTTCAGTTGCCGAATAACGTAAGCTTGATTCGGCAATGGTATTTCTTCAGCGGGGGCGGCTTCGAAGCCGAATAGATCTCGCTGACCTTGTTGCGTCACCGTTTGGCTATGCAGCCCGCGATAGCGTCTGATTGCGGCTATAGCTAGTAAGGCCAGCCCGTCGTCGCCGATATGCCCACGGACTTGGTTTGCGTATACAATCCTTTCCTTGACCGATTCGATGTAGGCGACAGCGGCCAAGGGCTTAGGTACGGCAACCTGTGTCATTAGCTTCGTAAGGCGAAAAGTATCTGCCTCCGTGATGTAGGATACTTCGGCCAATGTGTCGGTAAGCACCGCAGATACAAGGTCAAGGTCGACGCCGATCGGCGCAACCAAACCGAATACGAGTTCCAATGATTCAGGCTCGTTCAAGCCTTCTTCTGGAGCCAATTCCATGGGGGTATCTTCGCGCGCGCTGGAACAGGGTATCTAATTTTGGGGTTTCAATCTAGTCGGGAAGCGTATTATGCTCTAGGCGCATCTATACGGGGAGAGAACTGCTATGACGACAAGTGAAATTTTGCCCCCCGGCTGGTTGAGAGAAGAAGTTAACAAAGCCAGTGAACGAGCCAGTCAATTGGTGAGCCGGCGCGATGATTTGGCGCGAGAAAAATCAAACGATTCTGGTCAACCGCAACCCGAGCCGCATTCTCAGCCTGCTCAAGAAAGCCATCGCTAGTTTCATCGATCGGCGAATTCTTTCGATGATCTGAATCCGATTCACATTGGCGTTCGCGGCTGTTTTAAAAAAGCGCGCTCACATTGTCGGGTCGCTCGTACCCGTTTCTCCATTTGTTGCGCTCTGCTGAACCCTTTAGCCCATTCACCCGCGGAAGCCCCATCGCTACCGTCACTGCCTTTTTATAGCTACCCAATCCGCTCTCGACTAAGCGTTCGGCGGTGCCGATGATTGCGCCGAGGTGTCAGATCGTCCAGAGCAAGAGCACAAACGGTTGGGTGGCAACACCGATCCTCCCGTCTAACCACATCTCTATTTCTTCTCCTCATCCCCCTCATCCAAATTCCACGCCACGCTCACCTTCAGCGGCGTATCCACCAGCTTTCC
The DNA here is from genome assembly GCA_036491175.1 of Rhizomicrobium sp. Classification (GTDB taxonomy): domain Bacteria; phylum Pseudomonadota; class Alphaproteobacteria; order Micropepsales; family Micropepsaceae; genus Rhizomicrobium. Next base: position 44,967 of record DASXCJ010000024.1, on the reverse strand, counting down.
GTCCTTGATCGCCGGGCGGTAGTGCCACTTGCTCACGCACTCCACCGCGGCCTCGTCCAGCCGGTTGGAGCCGCTGGATTTGGACACGGTTACGCCGCTCACGGTGCCGTCGGCCAGGACCTGGAAGGCGAGCTCCGTGGTGCCTTCCTGGCCGAGCACGCGGGCGATGAAGGGGTAGTCGTCGCGGCAGTTTTCCGGTTTGGACAGCGCGGGCGGCTGGGAGACGCGCTGGATCACGGGCACGCGCACTATCTGCTTGACGACCTTCACGGGCGCCTCTGTATGCACCAGCATCCGCTCGGCGAAGTCGTAGGCGAACAGCAGCGAGGAGCCCGTGGCGATGGCGCCGGCGACCAGCACGGCCCAGAGCCGGTGGCGAAAGTTCTTGCTGCAGAACAGCCCCGACGACACCACGAAAACGATGAACTCGACGACGATCACGCCTGCTCCTGCGGTTGGATCCGGCACAGTCTAGCCGGAACAGCGCGGCGCGAAAGCGGCGCGCCTCCCGCCATCCGGCCCTTATGCGGATCTTGAAGGTGAAGATCACGCGCCACGTCGGTTCACCGGCCGCGTTCAGCCTTTCACCTTGGTGAAGGCCAGCGCGATCTCGACCACCTTCTGCGCCTTCTCCGCGAACCCGCTCTCGATCCAGCGCTTCGCGATGTCGACGATCGCGCCCAGCATGCCGGCCAGGACCAGCGGCTCGCGCGCGCGCAGGCCGAATGTCTTGATCAATCCCTCCGCGCCTTGCCGGCTCACGGCTTTCATCGCGGGGCCGTGGTCGTCGAGATCGACGAGGAACACGCGCGCCATGCCGGGGTTGGCGGCGAGGGCGGTGTAGAAGGCGAAGAGCGCCGCGCGGGTGGGATCGGCGGTTCCGGCATGATCGCCGATGCGGGCGAGGAGTTCGTCGCGCACGGCGCGATAGGCCTCGATGAAGATCGCCTCGCGATTGGGGAAGGCCTCGTAGAAATAGCGCTGGGTCAGCCCGGCCTCGGCGCAGATCGCCGCGACCGATGTCCCCTCCAGGCCGAAGCGTCCTGCCACGATGGCGGTGGCGCGAACCAGCCGCTCGCGGCGCTCCGCCGCGCGATCCTCGAAGCTCTGGCCGCCGTAACGGCGCTTCTCTTTTTCCCGGGCGGGCATTCGGACACCCCTTGACATTTCCGCCTCATCTGACAATCTGACAATCAAGATTATCAGATAGAGCCGGAGTCGTCTCCCATGGCTAACACAGCCCCGACCTTCCTGGAAAAGCCCCGCCGCGACTGGGGCGCCGCCTTCCGCGCCGTGCGCATGCTCCTGGCCGACCCGGCGGATACGATCCAGGTCTTCCGCATCATGGCCGCGCTCAACGCCGGCACCGCCGAGAAGAACTATCAGCGCCTGATCAAGACCGGGCAGGGCGGCCGCATCGCCTATGCCCGCGTCGAGCTGGTCGACTGGCTGACCAACCGCGAATGGCTTGCCCAATTCGCACCCGGCACCGTGGGGGCCGCGTATCGTTCGTTCCTCGAGCGCACGGGCTTCTCCGCCGACGGCCTCGCCGACATCAGCAATGCCGAGAACCGCCGCCCCGCCGATCTGCAGCATCCCTATGCCTGGTTCGGCCGCCGCGAGCGCGACCTGCACGACATCTGGCACACGCTCACCGGCTACAAGGCGGAGGAACCGCTGGGCGAGCTTTGCCTCGTCGCCTTCTCCTATGCGCAGACGGGCGGATTGGGCTGGGGCTTCATCGCGCTGATGGGCGCGCTCAAGAGCTTCGGCGAGCCGCATGGAAGCGCCGTGCGCCGCGCGGTGTGGGAAGGCTATCGCCATGGCCGTTCCGCCTCCTGGCTGCACAATGAGGACATCGCGGCGCTCTTCGCCGAGCCGATCGAGGCCGCCCGCGCGCGCCTCAACATCGCGCGTGCGATCCGTTACGAGGAAGCCGATGCGTTGACGCGCGAGCAAGCGGGCGAGGGCGCCGCCGTCGCGGTGTAAGACGCGCTGCGTCGCGCATGATATGGCCGCAGGATTTTGTTCAGAAATCATCGCAGGTTAAACGCAGCCGATGAGTTCCGTTCGTTCATCTTCAAATTTAGAAAACACTTCGCCATTCGCCTAAGCAGCGCTTCACGGTGGCGGCTATTTTGGTTAGACATATCAACGTCTTCGCCCATCATCGCAGAAGGGATGAGAGCGAGGGGACAAGGTGTCGATCAAATTCGTTGGTATCGTGGCGGGGCTGATTTGCGCATGGCCGGCTGTGGCGGCCGCGCAAAACCTCCAGCACGATCACACCACGGCGCAAGCGCGCGTGGTCAGGGCTCGGGACATCGTGACGGATAGCCGCGCGACGCTGGAAAGCAGCGTGGCGCATGCAACGGCCAAAGCGGTGTTCTCGCCGCAGCAGGCGCCGTCGCGCGAAGAGCTGATCGGCATCCTGTTGTTCATGTCGCTGCGCAATAGCAAAGGGCACGGCGCGTAATCGCGCCGCAGGGTCGAAGGGAGACGATGATGAAGACCATTCTCGCCGCGGGCGCGGCTGCGCTCGCGCTGGTCGCGGCGGCGCCCGCCTGGAGCGACGACGCCGCGAACGATGCCGGCCCCGCCTGGTTCGGCGCGGTCGCCGATCAGAAGCTGATCGCGGTCGACGGCGCGTCGATCACGCTGTCCTCCGCCGACAGCAAGATGACGCTGACCATGGCGTCGGCCTCCGGCGCGGCGCAGAAGCGCGTCTATGTGCTGATGAGCGACAATATGGGCACGGTGTCCGACGACGCCGACCGCATGCTCGGTTTCTTCCGCGTCACCGACACGGGTCTCGAGGAAGAATTCGGCGACGGCCACACCGAGCAACTCTCCCTCAACGGCTATGGCGGACTGTCGTTGGCCACCCATAGCGGCGGGGCCACGACCTGCCTGGCCTGGTATCCGGCCGGGCACACCTTCAGCGAGGCCGAGCGCCGCGCGGCCGTCACCGACTACGCGAACCGCCTCGGCCTGTCGCAGGCCAAGACCGCGCATGTCGACTCCTGCAACCTGGTGAAGAGCGCGGCGCCCATCAGCCATGTCGAGCATCACATGGCGAGCGCACAGCCGAGCGGCCCGATCATGGTGCGCACCGTGACGGTCCATACCATCGATCCGCCCGCCCCTGCGACGCCGAAGGCCTCGTGGTCGGCGATGACGCACGCGGCCGTCGTACAGGGCGACACGCCGCAGCCGGGGCATGGCGCGTCGGATTGCCTGCATGTCGAAAGCGACGGCGCCAATCTCGGCTTCCGCAATCAATGCGGTTATGGCGTGCAATTCGCCTATTGCTTGCAGAGTGCTTCCGAGACCGACGCCAATTGCGGCGCCGGCGCCAAGGCCGGCAACGTCTCCGCCAACGGCTTCACGCCGCTCCTCATGGACACGAACATCAAGGCGGCGGACGCGGAGCACGATTTCCGCTGGGTCGCCTGCTCGGGCGCGTCCGGCGAGGTGACGCCGCAGCTCGACAAACCGGATCCGCCGGCGGGCCGCTGCCTGCTCAAGAAATCCTGAACGTCAAGATTAAGAAGAAGGGGAAGTCCATGCACATCAAACCTATCGTCGTGGCCTTTGCCACGCTCGCCATGACCGGACAGACGCTTGCCGCCGACATGTGTGCCCGGCCCAACGAGGCGATGGCGCTCAAGACCGCCGCCGTGCAGCAGGAGCTGATGGTGGCCGCGCTCACCTGCGGCGATGCGGGCGCATACAACAGCTTCGTGCTGTCGCACCGTCACGAGCTGCAGCGGTCCGATGCCGAACTGCAATCCTACTTCCAGCGCACGCGTTCGGGGGATGACGGCTACAACGCTTACAAGACCGCGCTCGCCAATGACTCGTCGCTCGCCAGCCTTCATGGCCAGCGCGCCTTCTGCGCCCAGGCCGAGGCCGCGTTCTACGACGCCTACAACACGCGCTCCCTCGAAAGCTTCGTGGCCGCACGGCCGCGCGGCGAGGAAGCGCGCTATCCCGTCTGCGAGGACCAGACTGACATGGTCGCGGGCGGCAGCTCGGCGCATGCCAGCAGGCGCTGACCCGTGTCTTGCGCCCGTGTCTTGATCGCATGATGGCCGAAGCTTAAGTAGCGCCTAGGACAACTGGGAGACTTGAGCCATGGCCTTCTCGATCTACGACGCGACGATTCCGCCGATGATCCGCATGCTGGAAAACCTTTCCAAGATTATGGACAAGGCCGTGGCGCAGAAGGGCAGCGATTTGCAATCGCTGCTCGATGCCCGTCTCGCATCCGACATGCATCCCTTCCCGCGCCAGGTCCAGATCGCGAGCGACGCGGCCAAGGGCTGCGCCGCGCGTCTCTCCGGCAGCGAGGCGCCGAGCTTTCCGGACACCGAGACGACTTTCCCGGAGCTTCAGGCGCGCATCGGCAAGACGGTCGATTACCTGAAGAGCATCCCCAGGGAGAAGTTCGACGGCGCCGAGGATCGCGACGTCACGATCAAGACGCCCAACCGCTCCTTCGAGATGAAGGGCCGCGACTTCGCCACCAATTTCGCGCTGGCGAATTTCTATTTCCACGTCACCACGGCTTACGGGCTGTTGCGCTCCAAGGGCGTGGAGATCGGGAAAATGGATTATTTGGGCGGCTGATCCGGCGCCGAAGCTTCGGGCGCCGGCGTGCGGAAATAGGGCTCGACCGTGCCTTTGTATTTGAGCGTCATGGCGTTGCCGTGGCGGTCCACGGTCTTGCCCACCGCCAGCCGGACCCAGCCTTCGCTCGCGCAATATTCCTCGACATTGTTACGGTCGATCCCGTTGAAACGCACGCCTACCCCGCGTTCGAGCAGCGCTTCGTCGTAGAATTTGCTCTTGGGATTGGCTGACAATCGGTCAGGCGGCGTGTCGGTCATGCTTCAGCCTCTTTTTCTTGTACCCTCCATAGGCGATCCGCGCCCGCGGATCAAAGGGGAGGCATCCGTGAAAATCATATTGGCCGTTGCGGCCGCCATCTTGCTGACGGCGCCTGCTTATGCACTTCAGGATCACACCATCGCGGTGGACGGTTCGGCGACGCTCAGCATCCCGCCCGACTACGCGACCATCTCTCTCGGCGTGGTGAGCCAGGCCAAGATCGTGGCGGATGCGCTGGGCGAGAACAGCGCTAAGATGCATCGCGTGATCGAGGCGCTGAAAGCCATCGGCATTCCGCAGAAGGATATCGCGACGTCCGACTTCTCCATCCAGCCGCGCTATGAGAAGGCCCCGCCGGGCCAGGAGTACGATTCCGACGACATGCGGCCCATCGCCGGCTATGCCGTCCGCAACAATGTGCGGGTCACGATCGACGACCTCGGCAAGATCGCAAAGGTCATCGATGTGTCGGTCGATGCCGGCGCCAATGCTTCGAACCAGGTAAGTTTCGCGCTGCGTGACCCCAGCCAATTGCTGGACAAGATACGCATCGCGGTCGTCGAGGCAGCGCATCACAAGGCCGAAGTGTTCGCCGCCGCGGCGCACATGAAGCTCGGCCGGGTGCTTTCCATCGCCGACAGCCGCACGGGCATGGGCGGTGGCTCTGCGGACTATCAAACCGTGCCGATCGCGGTATCAGCGTACAGCGGCGCCGATCCGCGGCAACCGACGCCGGTCCTTTTCAGCGATATCAACATCTCGGACTCGGTGACGGTCGTCTACGCCACGGATTAGTGCTCGCGCCGCATTCCGCTGCCGTGGACGGCGTGGAAGCCGCCGCCATTGTCGCGGCGGAAGTGATGGCCGTCGTCGCGATGCCAATTGCGGCCGGTGTCGGCGTAGTAAAAAGCGCCGTCGTCGCCCCAATAGCCGTCGTTGAAGGGGCCGTAATAGTCGTCGTAATAGGCATCGTAGTAGCCGCCCCCGGCGCCGACGCCAACCGCGACGGTCGCGCCGCCGCGCGGGCCTTCGTCGTACGCGCAACCGGAAACGCCGGCCACGGCTAACATGACCGCAACGGCCAAGATCGTCTTCTTCATAGTGCTGCCTCCAAAGCTCGCGCACGGACAACGCGCGCGCTGCGGAAACGCTGCTTGCTGAATGTTAGTCGCGCGCGAAAAGCCGCTCGAGCCGGGGCGCGTTCCAGCGCCGCTTGTAGCCCGCGACCGCGAGGCCGAAATAGAGCGGATCCCTCAGCCAATGGGCGAGCATCTTCCAGTCGCGCATGTTGGGAAGGCGGCCGCGCGCGAGATGCTTGAGCAGCGCCTCGGGCTGGCGGAGTTCGCCATCAGCGACGCCGATCACAACGCCCTCGTCCTCGATCTTAGTGAAATTGGCGCCTGCGACCATGGCCGCGTCCATGGTGAAGAAGAAGCGCGGATTGCATTCCAGCAGCCACACGCTGCCGTCGGTTTCGATGCGGGCGTCGAAATTGAACACACCGTCCAGGCTGAGATCGGCCGCGATGCCGCCCACGATGCGCGCAAGCTCCGGCTCGGCCGCGAAGGTGAATGCGCCGTCGGGATAGCAATAGGCCACCTGCTTGGTGACGCGGCCCCGGATCGCGAAGATGCTGATCGAGCGGTCGGCGCCCTCGATATAGTCCTGCACCAGGATCGGCGCATAATCGATCTTCGCCGCGATCTCCTGCGCATTGTGTTCGTCGATCCGGATCACGCCCAGGCCGCCCCAGCGGTCGATCGGCTTGACGATGGCGGGCAGGCGGATGCAGCCATTGGCGAGCGCGATCTTCAGCGCCTCGCGATTGGCGAGCAGCCGGCCTTCGGGATGGCGGATGGCGCGTTCGCGGCAGAACGCCATAAAGCGGTCCTTGGTCGCGAGCTGATCGAAGGTCTTGAGATCGGGGATCGGAAACACCGGCATCGACAGGCGGTCGCGAATGGAGGCGAGGAAGCGCGTCGCCACGGCATCGGCCGGCAGCACCATCTCGATGCCGTGGGATTCGCAATAGGCTTCGATGCGGGCGATCGCGACGTCGTCGTTCGGCGCGGGATCCAGTGGGAAATTCCGCAAGTTCTTGCAGAAGCGCGACAGGCCGAGCGAGCGCGCCTGCGGTCCCGCCAAGACATGGACCTCGGCGCCGGTCGCCGCCAGGCATCGCATCACGCGATAAGGCGCCTGGTGCGCGTGGGCCAGCATCAACACGGCGCGGGTTGCGCGCGGTGTGCCAAGAATGGACGCGTTCGCCGCGTCCAGGCGGAAAGGTGCGTTCATGCATTACGGATTTGCAAGATGCTCGCCAGGAACGCGTTTCAGGGCGGAACAAGCCTGATCGGGTAGGCGCCGAGCAGCAGGAGCGGCGGTCCCGCGCGCCCGCCTGCCAGCGGCAGCATCAATTCGGACCACAACACGCGCTTGCCGCCGCTGCGCAGCACCGTAGAGGCCGCGACCGGCCGCTGCTTCGACGCCGCCAAGTCGAGCAGGCCCAGGAGCGCTTTGCGCAGGTCCGGCGCGAGCACGTCCAGCGTCCGCCCCACGGTCTCGACGCCGAAGCGCTCGACCAGCGCCGCGCCGCCGAGGCGAAAGCGGAAATTTCCCAGCATGGGTTCGAGCAGCGCCAGATGCGCCGCCCAATCCTTCAGGGCATAGACAGGCAGCTCGTCGCGCTGTCCGCGCTTCTCCTGCCACAAGGTCAGCAGCGCCTTGAGTTTGGGATGAAGCGGCGCGGCGACAAGTGTGCCCCTGTGGAAATGGCTTCCAAGCAATTGCGGCGGCGCCGGCATTTGCGCGGCAACCGCTTTGGTCTCGATCTTGTCCGCGTCCCCGCGCCTCTCGCCGGGACGGCGGGGCATCAGGTTTTGCGCTTCCGGGAGCCGCGCCGTCCGTTGGCGGTCTTCCTCGCCCCATAGCGCTCAGGCCAGATGTCCGCAGGCGTCGTGTCCAGGAATTCGGCAATAATCGCCTCGCCTTCGGGGCGATGCCGAATCAACGTGCCGCGCAGGTAGGAATCGCTGTATCCATGCTTCTTGGAGAGCGCGGTCAGCGATGTGCCCTTTTTCCGAATGGCGGCCTTGATGTCTTCGGGGTGCCAACCGGGCAAAGCTCTAGGCCGACGCCGCTTAGGGGCGGATTTTTTCTGAGGCATTTCAATGGTTTCCGCGAGGTGGATTAAGTTAAGTTTTGCTAGTACGGTTCGTTATGGACTTTAGTCGAGTATTTTCCGCATGCTCGGCGGTGTCAAGGGATAATATACGGGAAAGTTTAGGTGGCGCGCAAGAAATCTAAGGGAAAGGACATGGAAGGGTTCGCTGACGGCGGCGGCTCCTTCCGGCTGCCCTTCGGCGAGCGCATGCGCTACCTGCTCGATCTGTTCGAATCCCGCCCCGAAGCCGCCAAGGTCGCCAACGTCACGCCCGAGCATCTGGCCTCCTACATCAGCGAAAAGGCCAAGCCACGTTTCGCAACGGTAGCGCGGCTGGCACAGGCCAAAGGCGTGTCGCTGGAATGGCTGGCGACGGGCGAGGGGCGCGCCCGGGCCGGCGCGGTCGCGGACGGCTTTGCCGCCGTTCCGGTGCTGGAGGCGGAATCCTCTTCCGGACCTGGCTCTTATCCCCTGGCGGAAGACGTGCGCGAGCATCTCGCTTTCTCGCGCGCCTGGCTCCAATACGTGATCCGCGTGCCGGAAGAGCGGCTGGTCCTCGTCTACAATCGCGGCCATGACAACGAGCCAGCGATCCTGGACGGCGAAGCGATGCTCGTGGCCAAGGGCCTCGACAGGATCGAGGACGGTTGGCACGTCTTCGATATCAGCGGCAGGCTCATGACCATGTTCGTGCGTTACGGTCTGGATGGGCGGGTCGGACTTTCCACTCTGCGGACCGAGTCCAAGCCGGAATTCTTCCCGGTCGACGGGGCGCTGGCGAAGGTGTTTGGCCGTGTGCGTTGGCGTGGCCGCGTAGTCTGATTCTCGTCCTTTCGTGCAACGCAATTAACATTTGCGCGTTTTCGGTGCGGGCGCGGTAAGCGCGGACGGATTTCCAACGAGGATCACATGGCAAAGTCGAACAAATCCGGCGCGTCGCGCCTGGATACCCCCACCGATCTCAAGGACAAGGGCGTGCAGGAAATCTCCAAGGTCCTGAACGGGCTGCTGGCGGATGCGTTCGCGCTCTATCTCAAGACCAAGAATTTCCATTGGCATGTGTCGGGCCCGAATTTCCGCGACTATCACCTTCTGTTCGACGAGCATGCGGAGCAGATCTTCGAGACCACCGACGAGATCGCCGAGCGCGTGCGCAAGATCGGCGGCCGCACGCTGCATTCCATCGGTGAGATCACCAAGCATCAGCACATCAAGGACAACAACGAGACCTTCGTTGCGCCGGGCGACATGGTCCGCGAGCTGATGGAAGACAACAAGACGATGATGCGGCTGATGCGCGAGGCGCACGAGATCTGCGACAAGCACGACGATGTCGCCACCGCGAGCATCCTGGAGACTTTCATCGACGGCACGGAGCGCCGCAACTGGTTCCTCTTCGAGGTCAGCCGCAGCGCCGATCCGTCCGGTCACTGAATCTAAACCTGGGGCAAAGGTGTCGTTCAGCCACCGTTCAGGCCGTGGAGCGCCAACTCTCCATACGGTCTGGCGGCATCAATGGAGAGAAATATGAAACGCCTTAGCTTGCTTGCGCTTGCCTTGGTTGCCGGTGCGGCAACCCCTGCTTTCGCCGATTGGGACAATATCGGCTCGGTCCATGTCGACTACGGCGTCGACCGGGACACGGCGTCGCCGGATTTCGGTGGCCCGGTGGAGCGTCTGCAATTCACCGCGACCGGCGGCGACGTGCAGTGCAAATCGATCCGCGCCTTCTACACCAACGGCCAATCGAGCGAGCTCTATAGCGGCATGCTGCGGATGAACAATCCGCGCGGCGCCGACCTGCCTGGCTCGGGCCGCGGGATCCGCAAGATCGACTTCCTCTGCCGCTCCTTCGACCGCAACGGCGCCAACATCCGCATGGATGCCGATATCGGCCAATATCGCGCGCAGTGGCGCGCGAGCCCGGAATGGAATCGCACCTGGTCGCGCCTCCTGCATTGGGCCGGCAACACGACCGCCGCCGTGTCGAGCGACTGGAAGCACACCTTCTCCGATGACCATTGGGTCCTGATCGGTACGGCCAATTTCACCGGTCCGAACGATCGCGACGGCGGCGCGGCGGGTCAGGCCGGCCGCGGCATCACCGATGTGGGCTTCAAGGCCAATGCCGACGCGGTCTGCAGCCGTGTCGTGATCCGCCTCGGCAGCGGCGCGGAGCGCACCTATGCCGTGAACAACGGTCAGCCGATGCGCCGCGGTCAGTTCTACTCGATCGACCTGCCGGGCGAATCGCGTCACGTCACGAATGTGATGCTGCGCTGCCGCGCGCTGGGCCAGTATGCGGTCTCGGTGAATATCTACGGCAACAAGTAGACGCCATAACGATTAGAAACGGGAAGGGCCGGGTGCAGACCCGGTCCTTTCTATTTTTGACACCCGCTATTTTTGACGCACGATCGGCGAGCCGTCTTCCATTTCGCCGAGCACGAGATCGGCGATCAGCACCGGTGCTTCGCCCACGAGCATTTGGTGGATCAACGCCGCGGCGATGCGCTCGCCTTCGTCCCCGGCGCCATGCCCCAGGAGATAGTCGCGCAGCGCGGCTGCGTCCGCCGTTACGGCCGCGGCGCCGGTCCGGCCGGGCGGCGCTGCGCCGAGCGCGGCCAAAGCTTCCGCAGAGACGTCCTCAAGCAGGAAGGTCCAGCGCAGCCGTTCAAGGATGTCCCGCGCGACGGCAATGTCGGCCTCGGGGCGGCCGCCTTCATCCACCGTCGCAAGCCGGGCAAGAAACGCGATCAATTGCTCGGCGGGACTCGAATCCGGCGCCGGTGGCCATGCGAGCCCGCGATGCGCGAGGAATGTCGCGAGGCCTTCGGCGGGTTGCGGCCGCGATACGATGTAGAGGCGCGGGCTCATGCGGGAAGCGCGCGCGCCGGGGAAGCTTTGGACTGCGTCATGGAAATCACTCCGGAAGTTAGCCGAGGAAGGAAGCCAGCCATTCGGGGTGGAGATTCCATCCGAACAGACCCGCAAGCCCCAAAGCCACGCCCAATCCGGCCGCCACCCAGCCGCCGATCAGGAGCGATCGCCGCCCGGCCAGCGCCGCGATGGCGGAGAGCGCCAACGCCAGCGAGCACAGCGCGTCGGCCATGTCGAACTGATCGTGGCGGTATTCGAGGGTCTCGTAGAGCTTCTCGTCGCCATGCGCGACCTTCGAGAGGTCTTCCGATTCTTTCTGGTAGTGGGAGATCTTGTCCTGGAGCCGCTGGACCTCTTTCGACACGGCGTCATGGCTGGGCGCGGTGAGGTTCAGCGCATTGGCGTCGTTCTCGTCGGTGGTCATCTTGATGCGTTCGGCCTGATACTGATTCCACGTATCGACCGTCGCCACCTGCGTGCGCTGCATCCCCTGGATGACGTTTTCGTCCTTCAGCTTCACCACCGTCGCGAAGACGGAGATGATGAGCACGGTGATCGCCACCATCGCGCCCAGTTCGGATTCAAGCTTGAGTTCGAGTTCCATCGGAGCCCCCACGATTCCGACGATTCCTATCACAAAAGGAAAGGGCCGGAAGTCCTCCGGCCCCTTCCCGCATTGCTTTGCGATGATTCTACGAGTGCGTATTGCCCGCCGGCGAGAAGGCGCCGAGCTGACAGACCTGGTTGGTCACCAGCACGCGGATGCCCTGCTCGTTGGAGCAGACTTCGTCGGTGTCATGCGCAGTATAGCTGAAGCCGTGGAATTTCAGCCCCGGGCAGGGACCGGCGAGATGATTCTGCCAGACCTGGCCGTTGCGCATGTAGAACAACACGTTCGTCGCATCGACGGCGTGGGTGTGATCGATGTCCCGCGTCTGAAGGCAGGTCTTGTCGCCCGCTGTCGTCGACATGGCGCCGGATTGCGCGCAGGCCGCGCCGGCGGTGAAAACTAGTGCTGCTGCGATCGCCACGATTTTCATGACAACCTCCCAAAATGTGAGTGCCCATCACGGAATGAGTGTCGCGCCGGCTTGTTCCGCGCGCAATCGGGCAAACTGCTGAAATCAACATTTGTTGAACGGCATTACGGCGCCGGCGTGAACGGTCCCAGGGCGCAGACGCTGCCTGTCGTGATCACACGAATGGTCTGTAGATTGCCGCAGATATCGCCATTCGGGCTCGCGTCATAGACGAAACCGTGGAATCGCAGCCCCGCGCAAGGCGCCATCATCGCGCTCTTCCAAACCTTGCCGCCCTTCATGTGGAACAGGACGGTGCGGTCATCGGGCACCGAGGTGCGGTCGATGTCGCGAGAGCGGATGCAGACATTGTCGGCCAGCGCCGGCGTGGCCGCGAGCAGGAAGGCGAGGGCGAAGCGCTTCATTTGTGCGGTTTCTCCGAGTGATGCGGCCCGATGTCGGGCGCCGGTCCGTCGTCCTGGGTGTCGTTGGGCGGCGGCGGGGCGTCGTCGAATCCACCCGTGGGCTCCGCCGGCGGCGGCTGGTCGTCCGGCATGTTGGAAACGCCGGGCGGCGGCTGATCGTCCGGCGCGGTGGAATAGTCCGGCGGCGCGTCGTTGGGAGACGCGCCTTGATCCTGGTCATAGTTGGGCGGTGGCGCCATCTGGTCATTCCGTCCGCCAGGGCTCGGCGGCGGACCGGAATAGTCGTAGCGACCATGATCGTCGGGCGGCGGCGCCCCTTGATCGCCGTAACCGGGAGGCGGGCCATAGCCACCCTGTCCTGGCGGGGGACCGTAACCGCCTTGGCTCGGAGGTGGGCCATATCCGCCTTCTCCCGAATTCTGATCGGGCGGACCACCTTGTCCCGGGGGCGGTCCGTAGCCCTGGCCGTCCGGCCCGCCATAGGCTTGCTGCCCACCGCTTTCCTCGTCGCGGTGATCGCGGATGCGCTCGACGCGGGCGGAGAGGTCGGCGACCAATTGGTGCGTCGCCTGGGACGGCATGGTCTCGTCCAGCACGCGGGCACGTTCCAGGCAGCTATCGACCATCCGGCCGGGAATATGTCCTCCGCAATCGGCCATCACGGATTCATAAGTGTCCTGCTGCGCACATGCCGGAAGCACACCCAGGACCAATGCCCCAAGGGACAAAATCGCCATTCCCCGCATGATCGGCCTCATCTTACGCCCCGGCGCATCAATGCATTCTCCGCGCCACTTGTGCCGCGAGCAAGGCAGCCATCGCTTGCTTTGGCTTCATCCAGGCCTTTATTAGGGGAGTAGGTTTCCACCAAACGAGGAGAAAAGCCGTGTCCGCCGCCGCTTCCGCGCCCAATGTGTCCGTCACCTTACCGGATGGTAAGGTGCTCACGGTCACGCGCGGGACCACTGCGGGCGAGATCGCGGCGTCCATCGGTCCCGGTTTGGCGAAAGCGGCCCTCATCGCCGAGGTTAACGGCAAGCAATGGGACCTGTTCCGTCCCATCGAGGAAGACGCACAGCTCCGCATCATCACCCGCAAGGATCCCGAGGCGCTGGAGCTGATCCGGCACGACATGGCGCATGTGCTCGCCATGGCGGTGCAGGCGCTTTACCCCGGCACCCAGGTGACCATCGGCCCCGCCATCGAGGACGGCTTCTATTACGACTTCGCGCGCGCCGAGCCGTTCACGCCCGAGGACCTGCCGAAGATCGAAGAGGAGATGCGCAAGATCATCAAGGCCGGGCTTCCCACCCGCCGCGAGGTCTGGGCGCGCGACCAGGCGGTCGCCCATTTCGACGGCATCGGCGAGCACTACAAGGCCGAACTGATCAAGAGCATCCCCGAAGACCAGGACGTCTCGATCTATTGGCATGGCGATTGGCACGACCTCTGCCGCGGTCCGCATTTCGAGACCACGGCCAAGATCGGCGATGCGTTCAAGCTGACCAAGATCGCCGGCGCCTATTGGCGCGGCGATGCGAAGAACGCACAGCTTCAGCGCATCTACGGCACCGCGTGGCGCGACCAGAAAGAGCTCGACGAATATCTCAAGCGCGTAGAGGAGGCCGAGAAGCGCGACCACCGCAAGCTCGGCAAGGAGCTCGATCTCTTCCACATGCAGGAGGAAGCGGCGGGCCAGGTGTTCTGGCATCCCAAGGGTCACACGCTCTATCGCACGCTCGAGGCCTATGCGCGGCGAAAATTCCAGCGCCATGACTATGTCGAGGTGAAGACGCCTCTGCTCATGGATCACAAGTTCTGGCAGCAATCGGGCCATTGGGACTGGTATCGCGAGCATATGTTCGCGGTCGAGATCGCGGGCGAGGACAAGCTTCTCGCGCTCAAGCCGATGAATTGCCCCGGCCATGTGCAGATATTCAAGCAGGGCTTGCGCTCCTATCGTGAATTGCCGATCCGCATGGCGGAGTTCGGCTCCTGCAGCCGCTACGAACCGTCGGGCGCGCTGCACGGGCTGATGCGCGTGCGCGGCTTCACGCAAGACGACGCCCATATCTTCATGGCGCCCGAGCACATGACCGACGAGGTCGTTCATGCCTCGCGGCTCATCTTCGAGGTCTATACGGAGCTGGGTTTCGAGAATGTCGATGTGAGGCTCTCGACCCGGCCGGAGAAGCGCATCGGCACCGACGAGGTGTGGGACAAGGCCGAGGCCGATCTCGCGGAGGCCTGCAAGCGCATGGAGATTCCTTATGCGCTCAATCCGGGCGAGGGGGCCTTCTATGGCCCCAAGCTCGAATTCACGTTGACCGACGCCATCGGCCGCCCTTGGCAATGCGGCACGGTGCAGGTGGACTTCAATCTGCCGGCACGGCTTGACGCCGAATACGTCGCGGAGGACGGTTCGCGCCAGCGCCCCGCCATGCTGCATCGCGCCGTGCTGGGTTCGATGGAGCGCTTCATCGGCGTGCTGATCGAGCATTATGCCGGCGCCTTCCCGGTATGGCTCGCCCCGGTGCAGGCGCGCATCATCCCGATCAGCGAGAAGGCGAACGCCTATGCGGAACAGGTCCGCAGGACGCTCTCCGAGATCCCGGTCGTGGACAGCGGCAGCGGCCTCAGGGTCGAGGTCGACGACGCCAATGAGCGGATGCAGAAGAAGATCCGCGACGCCCAGCTCCAGAAAATCCCCTACATGCTTGTGGTGGGCGAGCGGGAGGCCGCGGAGGGCAAGGTCGCCGTCCGCCTGCGGTCCGGCAAGGATTTGGGGGCCATGGCGCTCGAAACCTTCATCGCCCGCATCCAAAAAGAGGCGGAATCCCGCCACGATGTGGCCGAATAACCCTTGCGAAACCTGGGCGCGACCCTATTCTTAACGGACTCGCGCCCAGGCGCGCTTAACCGCGCCGCCCGCGAACGCCAAGGGAACCCAAAAGCCGCATGATCGAAACTCGTTTTCGCGGAAGGCCCTGGGTCCCCGCGAAGGCGTTTTCGCGTGCGGCCTACGACAGGAGAGAGTCATAGTCGGCAGACGTTTTGGAGGATCGCAGCAGCAGCCCGCGCCGAAGGACGGGCCGCGCATCAACGAGGACATCTACGCCCGCACCGTCTTCCTTATCGGGGATGACGGACACAAGTTCGGTGAGCTCGGCACCGATGAAGCCCGCGCGCTCGCCGAAGAGCGCGGCTTCGATCTGGTCGAGGTCTCGCCCGAAGCCAAGCCACCCGTCGCCAAGATGATGGACTACGGCAAGTTCAAATACGAACAGCAGAAGAAGGCCGCCGAGGCGCGCAAGAAGCAGAAGGTCATCGAGATCAAGGAGATCAAGATGCGCCCGACCATCGACGACCACGACTACGACGTGAAGATGCGCGCGATGAAGCGCTTCTTCGACGAGGGCGACAAGGTGAAGGTCACCTTGCGCTTCCGCGGCCGCGAGATGGCGCACATGAATCTCGGCTCCGAGCTCATGGGCCGGATCCAGAAGGATACCGAGACCATCGCCAAGATCGAAGCCTATCCCCGCACGGAAGGCCGCCAGATGATGATGGTATTGGCGCCGCGTTAAAGCGAGATCGGCGCGACAAACGAAAACGGGCGCGGTCCTTGCGGATCGCGCCCGTTTTGTTGTGTCGTTCGTCCCTAGAGCGACGCGGCCTTGGTGCCGGCACGCATCATCGCGCCGCCGAGATCCTGCAAGGGACCGAGCGGCTGGACGTTGTCGTGATAGTCCTCGATGCGTGGGCGGCCGCTCATCACCTTGTAGGCGACGCGTCCGTCCTGCATCAGCAGGACGACTTCCGCGGCCCAGCCGTAGGAAACGGTGGTGCGCTCGAAGCCGAGGATGTCCAGCAGCCAATTGCCGGTGCGCTGCTGGTGCAGGCGCTCCGGGCGGAAGACGTAGGCGGTGCAGCGGTCGCGCGCTTCGATGCAGCTTTGCACCGAGGGATCGAGGCTGTCGAACTTCACCGAGTCGCGCGGCATGAAGCGTTCGATCACCCCGAGATAGGAGAGCACTTCGACATTCGGCGTCGACGCCGCGTCGAAACCGAGATCGCTCAACTGCGATTCACGCGTGACGCCCGGCGTGATCGACTTATAAGCGACCTGCACGGAGTCATAGGATTTGAAGTTGGTGTTCTTGACGTCGGTTTGATAGGGCAAGAGGCCCAATCCGCCGCAACCGACCAGCGACAACGTTACGAACAAACTCGCGGCTACTCGCGCATAACGACGAGCACCGCCCCCACTCACCTGCACCATCTGCCCCACCTTGGTCTTTTAACCAATTTGTCCACAATGTAGCGGAATAACGGGAGTATGGGAAGGCGAAGCAAAGGCTTGGTTAAGCCTTAAGGTGTCGGAAAACGCGCGCAACATTCCGAAACGGTCTCGGGGTCGGCATTGCCCCCCGAAATGACGAGCGCAACATTCTTTCCCTTTGCATCGAAGCGTCCGCGGAGCAGTGCGGCGAGCGCTGCGGCGCCTCCCGGCTCGGCCACGACCTTCACGCGCCGGAAGGCGAAAGACACCGCGCGTGCCAACGCCTCGTCGTCGATAGTGAGCCCACCCGCCAGATGTTGTCTCGCAAGCGCGAAAGGAACACGGCCTGGCATCGGCGCCATCAGCGCATCGGCGATGGAAAGTTTGGCCGGCGCGGGCGCGGAGACACGCTCGCCTTTGTCATGGGACTGTCGCATCCCGTCGAAGCCCTCCGGCTCGACCGAATGCACCCGGGTGCGCGGACTGTCTTTCGATAAGGCCAGCGCGATGCCCGTGACGAGGCCACCGCCGGAGCAGGGCACCAGAACGGCGTCGAGGGCGATGCTGCGCTCGGCCGCCGCCTTCGCGATCTCGAGGCCAGCCGTGCCCTGGCCAGCCACGATGTCCGGATCGTCGAATGGCTTCACCAGTGTCGCGCCCGTCTTCGACACGATCTCCGCCGCGATGGCTTCGCGGTCGCCGGTCACGCGGTCATAGGTCACGACGTCCGCGCCATAGGCCCTGGTGCCGGCGATCTTCGCGCGTGGCGCATCCTGCGGCATCACGATGGTCGCGGGGATGTTCAGAAGCCGCGCGACGGCGGCGACGCCTTGCGCGTGATTGCCCGACGAGAACGCGACCACGCCCCTGGCCCTGTCGGCCTCGGGGATTTGCAGGATGCGGTTGCAGGCGCCGCGGAATTTGAACGAGCCCGTGCGCTGGAACGGTTCGAGTTTCAGGAACACGCGCCCGCCGACGCGTTCGCCCAATTCGGGGTGCTCCACGAAAGGCGTGAGCACGGCCCAGGGCGCGATGCGTTTGGCGGCGGCGGCGATGTCGTCCGGCGTGGGGATTCGAAGCGTATCCATGCGCGCAATGAGGCACAAACCGCGGCGCCTTTCCAGCCGGAGCCGCGATGCGCATTTGTGGCTTGCAAAATCCACCGGGCGGGCGGAAAGACGGAGCGATTTCCGGGCGGGGCCGCGCGCATGCTCAAGACATTCCAGCCGCAGGATGGCGGGCTCAGATCCGTGGCCATCGGCGAGGACGGCGCGATCCCCGAATCCGCGCTCTGGCTCGATCTGCTGAGTCCCACGCCGGAGGAGCGCAAGCAGGTCGGCCGCTTCCTCGGCATCGAGCTTCCCACCCGCGCCGACATGGAGGAGATCGAGGTCTCCAGCCGCCTCTACGAGGAAGAGGGCGGCACCTTCATGACCGCTTTGATCCTCTACAATGCCGAAACCGACAATTTCGCCGCCGACGTGGTGACCTTCATCCTGGCGCGCGACCGGCTGATCACCATGCGCTACATCGACCCCCAGCCGTTCAAGACCTTCACCGCGCGCTGCGAGCGCATGCCGCTGCATTCCACCCATGCCGAGACGGTGTTGCTCAACCTGATCGACGTGATCGTGGACCGCATGGCCGACGTGCTGGAGCGCATCGGCAACGATGTCGAGCACGTCTCCAACGAGGTCTTCAACCCCGATCCGGGCCACTCCATCGGCGCCAAGGACTTCCAGAGCGTGCTGGGCAAGCTTGGCCGCAAACACAGCCTGACCTCCAAGATGCGCGAGAGCCTGCTGAGTTTCGGCCGCGTGCTGACCTTCCTGACGCAGGCGAGCGACGGCCGCGCCTCCAAGGATGTGAAGGCGCATATCAAGACGCTGACCCGCGACGTGCAGTCGCTTCAGGACCATTCGTCCTTCATCGCCGGCAAGCTGTCCTACCTGCAGGACGGCACCTTGGGCCTGATCAATAACGAGCAGAACAACATCATCAAGATCATGTCGGTGGCGGCGATCGTGTTCCTGCCGCCGACGCTTATCGCCTCGATCTACGGCATGAACTTCAAATACTTGCCGGAGCTGGATTGGCCGATGGGCTATTTCTTCTCGCTGTCGCTGATGATCGTCTCCGCCGTCGTGCCGTATTTCTGGTTCAAGCGGCGCGGATGGCTCTGACCCACGCCCATCGCGGCATCGTCTATAAGCTCGGCGGCTCCATCGCGTTCTCGCTCATGTACGCCGCGATCAAGCTCGCCGGAAAGCAAGTGCCGGTGGGCGAGGTGATCTTCTTCCGCGCCTTCTTCGCGCTGGCTCCCGTCTTCGTGCTCTCCTTCTACACGGTGGGGCCGCGCGCGGTGTGGCGCACGGCGCGGCCGGGCTGGCACATATTGCGCTCGATCACCGGCGTCAGCGGCATGTTCCTCAATTTCGCCGCGGTGCTGATGCTGCCGCTGGCCGACGTCACCGCCTTCAGCTTCGTCGCCCCCATCTTCGCCGTCGTGCTCGCCCGCTTCATGCTGCAGGAGCATGTCGGGCCGTTCCGCTGGGCGGCGGTGTTCGTCGGCTTCGTGGGCGTGCTGGTGATGCTGGAGCCGCATGGCGGGCCGCTGCATCTGCTCCGCTCCGGCTTCTCGACGGGGGCGGGGCTCGCGATCATGGGCGCGTTCCTCTCCGCTTTCGTCGTCGTCTTCATTCGCCAGATGAGCACCACCGAGAAGAGCGAGACCATCGTGTTCTATTTCATGAGCGTGTGCTCGCTGGCGGGCCTTGTCTCGATGATCTGGTGGCGTATCCCTCTCTCGTGGGAGCAGACCGGATGGCTGGTGCTCTGCGGCATCCTGGGCGGCATCGGCCAGATCGGCATGACCTTCTCCTATCGCTACGCCGAGCCCTCGCTGCTGGCGCCCTTCGACTATGTGGCGATGGTCTGGGCGGTGCTGCTCGGCTATTTCATCTTCGCCGAAGTGCCCGAGCCCCTGGTGATGGTCGGCGCGGCCATCGTCATCGCCGCCGGCCTCTTCATCGCTTGGCGCGAACGCCACATCCATCTCGCCCCGATCCCGCCGAGCCAGCCGATTTGAAGATCGAATGTCATCATCAAAAAGATTCGTCATCCCCGGGCTTGTCTCGGGGACCCATAACCTCGATGTGAGATAGTTCGGATGGACCGCGGTTATGGGTGGCCGGGACAAGCCCAGCCATGACGTTTTGGGTATTGATTGAAGAGAAACCGCTTTGATCGCGTCCAGCTCCGAGATGAATTCGTCGCCAAAATAATACGCGAGTTCCTCCCGTGCGCCGTCATAGAGCGACGGACCGTCGCCCGCGCAGATCAGGCTGCCGTCCACCGCTTCCGGCGAGGCGACGAGCACGCCCTGCTCGAAGGTGAGCGGGAACAGCACGCTGACGATGGGCTTGTAGCTGTGATAGTCGAGGCCCGCTTCCAGGCAATAGGCGTGGATCGTGCAGCCGCGCGGGGCGCGGAAGACGCAGGCGCCGTCGACGACGGCCGTGCGCGCGTGCTGGCCGCCGGGAAATTCGGGATCGGTGACGATCTCGCGCGTGAACCAGGCTTCGGGCGGCGTGGCGATCCGGGAAGCGAAGTCGGGGCCGAGCGAACGCAGGCGTCCCATGTTTCCGGTGTCGATGTCGACACCGTAGGAGCAGCACTGGTCGGCACAGAAACCGCAGTCCATGCAATGGGTGAAGTATCGCAGATCGAATATCCGCGAATCGACCGCGTGCAGGAACGGTGCGCCGAGGATGGATGGGTAGGCGCGGCTGAGCCGGACCGGCATCAGCGTATCGCCGCACGCAGGATGGTCTCGCAGAGATCGCCGTAATCGAGTCCGATCCGCAGTGCGGCAGCGGCGAGGCCCGCGCCCGATTCCAGGCACGGGTTGGGATTGAGTTCGAGGATCATCGGATTTCCGCCGGCGTCGCAGCGGAAATCGATGCGGGCGAAGCCGCGCAGGCCGAACAGGGTCCAAGTCTTCTCGACCAGCGCGGTCAGGCGCGCGGCGAGCACGGCATCCTCTTCGCCGACGAAGAAGCGGGCGGTGTTCACGAGGTCCGGCGATTCCTCGTCCCATTTGGCGGCGTAGTTGACGAGGCGCGGGCGGTCCTCGGGCCAGTTCTCGAACAGCATCTCCGGCACCGGCAAGACCTTCGGCTTGCCGTCGACTTCGAGGCAGGAGACGTTGAACTCACGGCCCCCGAGATAGGTCTCGGCGAACCAGCGCCCGCCATGGGCCTTGCTGCTCTGCGCCGCGCGCGCCGCAACGCCGCTACCGGGCACGACGGCCTCGTCGGTCAGTCCGATGGAGGCGTCCTCGGTCGCGTGTTTCACCACATAGGTCGCGTCGGGATCGAGGCCGCTCCAAGCGGGGCCTTCCACCCAATCGGCGGTGGGAAGGCCCAGGCTGCGCAGCATCTTCTTGGTCAGCGGCTTGTCGCCCGCCAGCGCCATGGCGCCGCCCGGATTGCCGGTGAAGGGGATGCTGCACATCTCCAGCATCTGCGCCGCCACGGTCGCGAATTGGCCCAGCCCGAAGACACTTTCGGTGAGGTTGAAGACCACGTCCGGCTGGTAGGTGGCGAGCAGGCCGCGCAGATGCGCCGGCAGCGGCGCGAAAGCCGCCGTCGCCACGCCATAGCCGCGCTCGGCCAGCGCCGCCTTCACGGCGTCGACGGTCCAGAGCGTGTCCTGTTCGTCCATGGGCGCATCGGGCGCCACGTCGGAATGCAGGATGAGGACGTTCATGCTGCCGTTCATGCTGCTCAGGCGGCGGTGCGCAGGCGCGCCTGAAGCTCGGGGTAGCGCTTCAGGAAGGAATCCATGATCCGGCCGATGAGCTGCGGATAGGCGATGCCCTCGCGCGTGGCGATGAAGCACATGTCCGAATAATCGGGGCGCAGGCCCGCGACCGGGTTCACCTCGATGAAATTCGGCTTGCCCTTGGCGTCGTTGCGGATGTCGACGCGCCCGCCGTCGCGGCAGCGCAAGCTCCGCCACGCGGCCAGCGCCACCTTGCCGGCGGCCTTGGCGGACATGGGATCGGCGGCGATGATGGCCACCTTGTCTTCCCAATATTCCTTGTTCACATAGCCGTAGCCTTCGCCGACCCAATTGGCCTTGCGGGTGATCTCACTGACGCCGAGCACGGTGGCGTCCTCGCCCGTGCCGATGATGGCGACGGTGAATTCGCGCCCCGGCAGGAAGGTCTCGACCAGCACCGGCTGCTGGAAGCGGGCGAACAGGCCCGCGGCGGTGTCGAGGAGCTGCTCCTGATTCTCGACCTTGGATTTCTCGTCCACGCCCTTGCCCGAACCTTCGGCCACGGGCTTCACGAATAGCGGGAAGGGCAGCTTGATCTTCTTCGCCTCGGCCATGTTGGCGATGACGGTGAAATCCGCGGTGGCGATGCCGCAATCGCGCACCACGCGCTTGCACATCGCCTTGTCCAGGGTCAGCGCCAAGGTCAGCGCGTCGGAGAAGACGTACGGGATCTTGTGCGCCTCCAAGAGGCAGGGCACCTGTGCCTCGCGCGATAGCCCGTTCAGCCCCTCGCAGAAATTGAACACCGCATCCCAGCGGTCGCCGTCCGCCAGCCGCCTGATCAGCGCGTTGACGTTGCCGATGCGGTCGACGTCCCAGCCCTGACCGGACAGCGCGTCACAGATCGCGTCGATGGTGATCTCGCTGTCGAACTCGGCCGTCTCCTCTTCGCCATAGCCCATGGCGAGATATTCGGAGCGTAGGTCGTAGCAGACGCCGATGCGCATCAGCGCACCTTGTCCGCGCCCAGCGTGCCGCCCGGATCGGGGTAGCGGTAGACGCCGCCCTCGAAGTTCCGCAGCAGCAGATCGTCGCCATCGCGGCCGACGACGCAGTCCGGCGCGATCTGGATCTTGCCGCCGCCGCCGGGGGCGTCGACCGCGAAGATCGGGGTGCAATAGCCGGACGTGTGGCCGCGCAGGCCCTCGATCAGCTTCAGTCCCGTCTCCACCGTGGTGCGGAAATGGCCGGAGCCGCGGATCGGGTCGGTCTGATAGAGGTAATAGGGCTTCACCCGGCGCATCAGCAGCCCATGCATCAGCGGCTTCATGATCGCGATGTCGTCGTTGATCCCCTTCATCACCACGGTCTGGCTGCCCAGCGGGATGCCGGCGTCGGCGAGGCGGTTCAGCGCCTCCGTCGTCTCCGGCGTGAACTCGCGCGGGTGGGTGACGTGGATCGACATGAACAGCGGGTGATGCTTCTTCAGCATCTTCACGAAGTCCTTGGTGATGCGCTGGGGCAGCACCATGGGGATCTTGGTCCCGAAGCGCAGGAACTCGACATGCTTCATCCTGCGCAGGCGGGTGAGCAGGTAGTCGAGCTTCTCGTCGGCGATGGAGAGCGGGTCGCCGCCGGACATCAGCACGTCGCGGATCTCGGTGTGGCTCTCGATATAGGCCAGCGCCTTGTCCCATTGCTTGGGCGAGAGCGAGTATTCGCCGCCCGGATTGCCCACGGCCCGGGCGCGGGTGCAGTAGCGGCAATAGGTCGAGCAGGTGCCGGTCGTCAGGAACAGCACGCGGTCGGGATAGCGGTGGACGATGCCCGGCGCGGCAGTGTCGTGGTCCTCGGCCAGGGGATCGATGGATTCGCCGGGGAGCACAATGTCCTCGGCGGTGGTGATGACATGGGTGCGGCGGAGCGGCTCGGACGGATCGTCCCGGCTCATCAGGCTCGCATAATAAGGTGTGATGCCGACGGGGAGCGCCCCGGCATGGCGCTGGGCGGCCGTCCGCTCGTCGTCGCAGAGCACGAAGGCCTTTTCGAGGTCGGCAAGGCTGCGGATCCGGGCCCGGAACTGCCAATGCCAGTCATTCCACTCGGCGGTCGTCGTGCCGGGATAGACGCGGGCATAGAATTCGCGGGTTGCTTCCCCGACCGGGAATCGCAGGCGGGGCTTGGGCCGCTTCCTGCCGATCGTGGGGATTTCACTGGCTTTTTGGGGTTGGAGGACGGCACTGGCGACGGGCTTCTGGCGGCCGGTTCGCGACGGAGGCTTGTCTTCGCGCCCCCGCAACAGTTGGAGACTCATCGTTGGTCTCTTCACGCTCCCGGCAACGCCTCGAAGGCCCCAGCGGCCTCAACCGGCTTACCTGATCGATCCGATATTTAGCGCATGGAGTCGTTTGTCAAGTGTAGATGCGCGAATACTGGAATTCGCGTCCGGTTTGTCCAATAAAGGCACCAAGTAAAGACAATGAATACAGCAAGTTTATTCAAGTAAAGATTCGCGATTACCCCCTCGATATAGCGCCGCAGCATTTTCGCAGTTCCGTCGCGCGGCAAGACGAAACCGTTTTCGCTACTTCACAACGCTTCGCGCGCGCGCATCGCTCGCGACTCATTGGCGCGACTCGCGCTTCGCGATTTCACGAGGACTGATTCCACGCGGCTAACGCGGCGACGATGGTCCACGATAATCATGTGCATCGATCAACAACGTCGTGCGCGTGCGATGACCGCCGACGGGGATCGTGACGGTCGCGATGGTCGTCGGCGAATCGAAAGTCGGGAGCACATCCGCCGTCTCGTCGGGCTCGAGCACGAGCAGGACGTCGTGCGCGGGCGGAACGAGCCGCATGGTCATCTGGAAGTGATCGTCGTCGTGGCGATCGCGGTCCCACATCCGCATCGGGACCGTGCTGGAGCGGGTGTAGTAGAGCAGTTCTGCGAACACCGAGCGGTTCGCGCCGACGATGACGTCGTGCCGGGGCGCACGCTGGACCACCTGTTCCGCCAATTCGCGCCAGCCTTCCTGGCGTTTGAAGGCATTGCCCTGGCCGATCCGGTCGGCGAAAGCGGGCGAGACCGCGATTATCCACAGCATCGCCATCGCCAACCCGTCGAAGGCAAGCGAGACCCAGAGCGCACGGCCTCGCCACAATTCCAGCAGCGCCGAGACCGCGAGCGGCGTCGCCGCCACATAGGCGACGGCCGCCCAGTTGGCGTTGGCCTCGGAGATGAACGACTGCACCGTGATCAAGAGCAGAACAGGAAGCGAGAAGCCGGCGAGGACAAGTTCTGGATTGTCATCCCGGCTCGCGCTTCGCTCGCCCGGGATGACAAGCTTTGCGAGCGCCAGCAGCAGGCCCGCCATCATGACGGGTCCGAAGACGCCGAACTGTCCGCCGAGGAAGGCGAGCACGCTGCCCGGGCTGTAACGAGCGTGATTCCAGTCCGCGTTGTGGCCGGTATGCGTCACGGTCGGGAAGCCATGCGCCGCGTTCCACAAAATGTTGGGCAGGAGCAGCAGCAGAGCCAGGGCCAGGATGACCGCGCCGCGCCCGCTCAAGACCAGCCGCCGCGCCTCGGGCGAGACGAACGCCGCGATGCCGGCGCCGAGGAAGAAGTAGGCCATGGCGTATTTGGTCTCGAAGCCCAGTCCCAGCGCCAAACCGCAGATGATCGCCCAGCGCCAGCCGGGTTCGGCCATCGCGCGCACGAACGCATAGAGCGCCGCCGCCCAGAAAAAGAGCAGCGGCACATCGGTCGAGATCAGCCCGCTGGAATAGGAGATGCCGGGCAAAGTCGCATAGGCGAGCGCGCTCCAGAACCCGGTGCGCTCATCATAAAGCCGCCGCGCGATGCCATGGATCAGCAGCGCCGTCGCGCCATGGAGGAGAGGCGCGGCGAGACGGATGGCCCACTCGGACTGACCGAATATCGCCGTCGTCAGCCACACGATCCAGGCGATCATCGGCGGCTTGGAGAAATAGCCCCAGTCCGGATGCTGCGCCCACCACCAATACTGCGCTTCGTCCGGGTAGAGTTGCAGCGGCGAGACCAGCAGCACGATCACACGGATGAGCGTGATCGCGGCGATCAGCGCGGCGACCACTTTTATATCCGCCCCTTGTGGGCGGGTCGAAATCTGCGCAGCAGATTTCGGGGAGGGGGCTGAACCAACCACCTGCGCCGTCCCCCTCCCCGAAAAATCCTCCGGATTTTTCGACCCGCCCACGAGGGGCGGGTTGTTTTCGCCGTTCATGGCCTCGCCACCCGGTACACCGTGATGTGCTCGCGGCGGCCGCGGGAATAGTCGAAGCCTTTGGTCCCGTCGATCACCCGCGGCGCGAGATGGAGTTCACCGGCGCGCTTGAGGAATTTCTGTTGCTCCTGGTCCTCGATCAGCACCAGCCCGCCCGTGCGGGCGGCGGCGTCGGCGGCGGTCTTGCCGGATTGGATCTCGGTGTCGGTGCCGAGCAGGAAGACGAGGCTGGGCTCGACATAGCCGCCCAGGATCACCGGTGGATCGCCCGGCTGCTTGTATTTGGCGACGAGGGCGGCGGCATGCGGGCTCATCCACACATCGGGAATCGCTTGCGCCACGCCCCAGCCGATCAGCGGATAGAAGATGACGGCCGCCGCCACCGCGCACAGCGCCGCGTACAAGGTCTCCCGCCGCACCAGGAAGATCACAGCCGCCAGTCCCGGCACGAAGCCGAGCAGCGCGCCCGCGACCAGCGCCGGATCGATGCCATGGCCGAGGTAATGCGGCAGCAGCACCGCCGCCGCGGTGAAGGCGATCACCGCGAGGAAGAACTGGATGCCGGCCAGATAGCGCATCGCCTTCTGCCAGGTGAGTTCACGCTCCTTGATCGCCTGCATCGCCCATAGCGCGCCTAAGAACGCGACGGCGGGATAGGCGGGCAGGATGTAATGCGGCAGCTTGGTCGGAACGATCTCGAACAAGGCCCAGGCCGCGCCCGCCCAAGCGAGCAGATAACGCATCACCGGATCGCTGCGCTTGGCGATGCCGTTCGCGACACCCGGAATCGCGAACAGGGTCGCGGGCCAGAGCGTGAGGCTCGCCAGTGAGAGGTAGTAGCCGGGCGGGGCGCCATGGCTCTCCTGTCCGCCCATGATCTTGGCGGCGAGGTCGTGGCCGAGCGCCTGTTTGTAGAAATCGCCCTGGCTCACCACCGCGATGGCGATGCCCCAGGGCAGGCAGATGGCAAGCGTGAGCAATATTCCGGGCAGCCAATGGATCGATTTGATCCAGCTCCAATTCCGGTCCCACAGCGAGATCGCCACGACTGTTACGGCGATCACCGCGATGATGATCGGCCCCTTGATCATGATGCCGATGGCGAAGGCGAGCCATCCGCCCATGGCGAGCCAGAAACCGGGCGGCGTTCGCCCCAGCCGCTCGGCAAGATAGGCGCGCATCAACAGCGCCTGCGATCCCAGCACCGTGCCGAGCAGCACCGCGTCGGTCTTGGCGATCTTGGTCTCCGCCGTCAGCGAGACGCAGAATCCGATGAGGGCGGCGGCGATGAGCGCGGTGGGCCGGACGGCAAAGGCCCGTGCGCACCAGTAGGCTAGAAAGACCGCAATGAACCCGCCGATCAGCGAGGGCAGGCGATAGGTCCAGATCTCGTTGTAGGGCGGCTTGGAGAAGGCGAGCGTCGAGGCCGCCTGCATCCAATAGATGCCGACCGGCTTCTTGTAGCGCGGGCCGACGCTGTAGCGGATGTCGACGTAATTGCCGGTCTCGATCATCTGCTTGGAGGCCTGGGCGAAGCGGCTCTCGTCGCGGTCGAGCGGCGGCAGGGTGAAGAAGCCCGGGACCCAGGCGATCAGGCAGAGCAGGAACAGGGTGGCCATGGGCCGCCTGGCCAGGGCGTCGAGGAGGCGCGAGCCGCTCGCCCCAGGAAACGTGGCACCCGGAAACGCGGCATCGGTCATCTGGAACGCCTCTTGTATCGGGCCTCACGCGGCCAAGGGGGAGATAGCGCAAATGCGCCGGTTTGGCACAGGCCTGTTTTCCTTGCGCGGCGCCCTGTATAAGGCCCGCGCTCTACGCGAACTGCCTCAGTCTTTGGCCCGGCCATTGACCCGGAATTCGCGGCAAAGTCTAGCGAAGCAAGGGATCGAACGGAACCTCGAGATGGCCGTGGCCTTATCCATTGTCGTGCCGGTGAAGGATGAGGCGGAGAACGTCGCCCATCTCGCCCGCGAGATCGCGGCCGCGGTCCGGGGCGAAGAGGCGGAGATGATCTTCGTCGACGACGGCTCGACCGATTCCACCATCGCCACGCTTGCCGCCTTGAAGGCCGAGCTGCCGCAGCTGCGCGTGCTCAGCCATGGCCGCAACATCGGCCAGAGCCGCGGCATCCGCACCGGCGTGCGGGCCGCGTGCGGCGACGTCATCGCCACGCTCGATGGCGACGGCCAGAACGATCCCGCCGACATCCCCAAGCTCTTGACCGTGCTGCGCAACGACGCCGGCCGGGTCGGCATGGTCTCGGGCGTGCGCCGCAAGCGCAACGACGACGCCAACAAGCGCTACGCTTCCGGCTTCGCCAATGGAATCCGCCGCTGGCTGCTCAAGGACGGCGCCGAGGATTCCGGCTGCGGCCTCAAGGTCTTCCGCCGCGATGTCTATCTGGCGTTGCCCTATTTCGACAACATGCACCGCTTCCTGATCGCGTTGGTCCAGCGCGAGGGTTACGAGGTCCGGTTCGTCGACGTGAACCACCGCCCGCGCGAGCACGGCAAGTCGAAATACAACAATCTCAACCGCGCGCTCGTGGGCATCCGCGACATGTTCGGCGTGCGCTGGCTGCAGCACCGCTACAAGGGCGCGGTCGAGCCGCGGGAGGTCTGAATGTTCATGCACGCACTGACCTGGTTCGACAATACGGACCATGTCTGGCTGATCATCGGCTTCGTCGGCCAGGGGCTCTTCGCCTCCCGCTTCATCGTGCAGTGGTTCAAGAGCGAGATGGAGGGGCGCAGCGTCGTCCCCGTCATGTTCTGGTATTTCAGCCTGGGCGGGGGAATCATCTCGTTCGCCTATGCCATCGAGATCTCGAGCTGGCCCTTCATGATCTCCCAGGGGACGGGCCTGTTCGTCTATGTCCGCAACATCTGGCTCATCCAGAAGGAGCGTCAGGCGCTTCGGGCCGCGGCAGCCGGGAACCAGGCCGTTTAACCATTCGTTCACAAAGCAGTCGCCGGTCCGCCCCTTTTCCGCCCCAATATGATACAAGGGTTAACGCGATCCGCGCACCTTCCGGGGGAGAACCATGTTCCGTCTGTTTCCACTGCTCATCATTCCGATCGTCATCTACAACATCTTCGCCCTTGGCGGGCACCTGTTCGGCTTCCAGGACATCCAGGACGCGCTGAGCCTGAACCACAGCGTCACGATCAAGATGTTCTCGGGCGATCCGTGGAAATTCAGCTTCGGCGATCTGCTCTTGTTGGGTTCGCTGGTGCTGCTCTTCATCGAGGTCATCAAGGCGACCCGCACGACCTCGAACGAGATCATCAACCATGGCCTGTCGATGCTGACCTTCGTGGTGGCGCTGATCGAGTTCATCACGCTCAAGGGCTTCGCGACCTCGCCGTTCTTCTTCATCATGTGCATGACGCTGTTCGACGTGATCGCGGGCTACACCATCTCCATCGTGGCCGCCGAGCACGACCTCGGCCTCGGCCGCGCCGGGACGGACTGATAGGGCGCTTCCCGCGCCGTTAAGCACAGACGGGCGGCTCCTTGCGGGGCCGCCCGTTTTGCTTCTATCAAGCTCTCATGACGATGCTGCCGTCCCCGCAAGACAACGATCCGCATGCGCGCTGGCGCTTCTTCCGCGACGTGCTGGTGTTCCAGCTCAAGCTGGTGCTGGGCAATCTGCAGAACTTCCTGCTGCTGCCCGTGTCGCTGGGCGCGGCGCTGCTGGATTTCGTCATGCCCGGCAAGGCGCAGGGCGAGCGCTTCTATTGGGTGCTGAACTGGGGCCGCAAGACCGATGAGATGATCAACATCTACGGCGCCATCGGCGGCTATCACGCCACCGGCCCGGATGAGACCGCCGACGCGAAATACACCGTCGATTCCGTCATCGCCAAGCTCGAAGCCGTCATCGTGCGCGAATACGAGAAGGGTGGCAAAGCCGCGAGCATCAAGGAAGCCGTCGACAAGGCGCTCGACGACATGCAGTCCAAGACCGGCGATGCCGGCGAACGCGCCAACGACGTCTTCAAACAGGCCGCCGACCGCCTGCGCGAGAAGATGGAGAAGCCTCCGTCCTAACTTCCTCCTCGCACGGCGGGGGAGGAAGTCAGCTTTCGAACCCTTCCAGCACGTTGCAGGTGATCTCGGCCAGCGCGTCGAGATTGTAGCCGCCTTCGAACACGAACAGGGTCGGCTTGCCGAGCCTGGCAAGCCGTTCGCCCATGCGCAGATAATCCTCCGTCCCGATCTTGAAGCGGCAGATCGGATCGCCTTCGAACGTATCCAGCCCCAGCGACACCAAGAGCACGTCCGGCCCGAAGGCCTCGACGCGCCGGAGCGCGGCATCGAGCGCGGGCGCGTAAGCCGACCAGTCCGTCTTGCGCGGCAGGGGCAGGTTGAGATTGGCGTCCTCGCCCGCGCCTTCGCCGCGCTCGTCGGCGAATCCTAGATAATGCGGATAGGCGAAGCGCGGATCGGCATGGATCGAGACGAACAGCACGTCGCCGCGCCCGTAGAAGATCGCTTGCGTGCCGTTGCCGTGGTGATAATCGACGTCGAGGATCGCGGGCCGCAAGCCCTGGTCCAGCAGCCACTGCGCCGCGATGGCGACATTGTTGAGATAGCAATAGCCGCCAAACAGGTCGCGCGAAGCGTGATGCCCGGGTGGCCGGGCCAGCGCGAAGGCCGCGCGCGCGCCGTCCCTGATCGCCTGCGCCGCCGACAGCGCCACGTTCACGCCCGCAAGGCTCGCGTCCCAAGTGCCCTTGGTGATCGGCGTCGCGGTATCGAAACAATAGGAGCCGAGCTTGGACTCGATGTCGCCGCCGCGCCGGTCGCGCAAGCCCCGCAACGGGAAGGAGGAGGGGATCGCGTCCGCGGTGTCGCGCCAATAGGCCTTGCGCCATTCGTCATAGGCGCCCGATAGGAACTGAACGAAGGCCGCGTCATGCACCCGCGCCACCGGCT
Organism: Rhizomicrobium sp.; assembly: GCA_036491175.1. Lineage (GTDB taxonomy): Bacteria > Pseudomonadota > Alphaproteobacteria > Micropepsales > Micropepsaceae > Rhizomicrobium. Next base: position 14,309 of record DASXCJ010000024.1, on the reverse strand, counting down.
CCAGCCCGAACCGTTCCGGCGGCAACACCAGCCCCAGCTTGCGTTCCTCGATCCGCGCCTTCACCCGCTCCACCCGCTCCGGCACCTCGACCGCCGGCGTCAGCCTGCCGCCCTCGAACTCCTCCTTGGGCGCATGGCCGAGATGGGTGGACGAATAGAAGGTCTTCATGAGCCGGCCTGCAGCAAGATCGCGCCGGCGACGATTGTTCCGGCGGCGAGCCAGCGTTGCAAGGTGAGTTTTTCGCCGAGGAAATGCATGGCGAGCGCCGTGCCGAAGAGGACGCTGGTCTCGCGCAGGGCCGCGAGCTGGGCGGTGGCGCCGAAGCGGTAGGCGAGCATGGCCGAGCCGTAGGTGGTGATCGACAATGCGCCCACGACCAAGCCGAGCTTCCATTGGCGGCGGGCCTCGATCACCACGGCGCGGCCGCGGATGCCGGGCGCGGTGACCATCACGCAGACGCCATGCGCCACGAAGAACCAGAGCACATAGGTCAGCGGCTCGGGCACCGCGCGCACACCCGAGGCGTCGATCAAGGTGTAGGCGCCGATGGTGATGCCGGTCGCGAGCGCATAGAACAGTCCGTGGCCGATGGTGGCGCGGTGCGACAGGCCCATGGCGATCACCCCGCCGCAGATCAGCGCGATGCCGCCCAGTTGCAGCGGCCCGGCATGTTCGTGCAGGACCAGGATCGCGCCCAGCGCGGTGAAGAGCGGGCCGGCGCCCCGCGCGATGGGATAGACGGCCGAGAAGGCCGCGCTCTCGTAGGACCGCACCAAGAAGAGCTCGTAGATCGCGTGCACGAAGGCGGTGCCGATCAGGAACCAGACCGCGACCCCATGCGGCAGCGGCACGAAGAACAGGGCCGGCGCCACGAACAGGGCCGAGCACACGCCGATCAACAGGCGCATGGCGTATTTGTTCTCGGCCCGTTTGGTCAGGATGTTGACGACGGCGTGGACGATGGCCGAAAGGAAGATGAGGATGAGCGCGGTTGTCACCATCCAACAGTGTCATGGCCCGCGACTGCGGGCCACCCAGGTGCAAGCGCGGAGAATTATGCAATTTGGCGCTACCACTTCCTTCGAGATTTCCCATACGTCAACTGGGTGGCCCGCATTCGCGGGCCATGACACAGTGGATGTGGAACAGGTGGAAAGATGACAGAGAGAAGCTTTCTCAACAGCGACCTCATCGGCGTGGCGGGCGGGCGCGCGAAGCTGTCGACGCCGGCGCTGGTGCTCGACCTTGACGCCGCCGCGCGCAACATCGCCGCCATGGCCGCGCATGCGAAGAAAGTGGGCGTGGCGCTGCGTCCCCATGCCAAGACGCACAAATGCGCCGCCATCGCGCGGCTGCAGATCGAGGCCGGCGCGCTCGGCATCTGCTGCGCCAAGCTGGGCGAGGCCGAAGCGTTGGCCGATGCCGGAATCGAATCGATCCTGCTCACCTCGCCGGTGGTGACCGAGCGCGGCATCGCGCGGCTGATGGCGCTGAATGCGCGCATCCCCGATCTCATGGCCGTCTGCGACAACCTCGCGGTGGCGGAGCGCCTCGCCGCGGCCGCGACGGACAAGCCGCTCAAGGTCATGGTCGACATCGATCCGGGCATGAGCCGCACCGGCATCCGCCCTGAAGGCGCGGTGGCGCTGGTGAAGTTCGTGGCCGGGTCGAAGACGCTCAGCTACATGGGCCTGCAATGCTATGCGGGCAACGTACAGCACATGGAATCGCCCAATGAGCGGCGCGACAAATCGCTGGCGGCGATGAAGGAATTGGGTGCGCTGCGCGACGAACTGAACGCCCAAGGCCTCGCGCCCGGGATCATCTCCGGCGGCGGCACCGGCACCTTCGACATCGATCCCGACGCGCATGTGCTCACCGAATTGCAGGTCGGCTCCTATGTGTTCATGGACCGCCAATACAACGACGTCTGGGAGAAGCCGGGCGAGCGCGTGCCGTTCGAGACCTCGCTCGCCGTGCAGACCACGGTGGTCAGCGCCAATCGCGACGGCTTGGCCACGACCGATGCCGGCTTCAAATCCTTCGCCACCGATGCGGAGACGCCGCGACTCGCCTCCGGCGCGCCGGACGGCGCCAGCTATTTCTTCTTCGGCGACGAGCAGGGTGGCATCGTCTACGATTTCAGCAACGGCCGACTCGCGCCCGGCGACGTCGTCACCTGCATCGTTCCGCACTGCGATCCGACCGTGAATCTCTACGATTGCATCCATGCCGTGCGCGGCGACGTGCTTTCGTTCATCTGGCCCATCGAAGCCCGCGGAAAATCGGCATAAATCGCGGCTTTGGAGCGTCTTTCAGCTTAAATCGTTGTTCATGTGCGGTTCAGCCGTGCGGCGCGACAGTCGCGTCATGGCCGGAGGGGCCAGACGAATTACAAGGAAGCGGAGCAATGAAAACCATCGGCAAAATCTTCGGCGGCGCGGCGTTAGCCGGCGCCACTCTTCTCGGCGCCACGGCGCTGACGACCACGGCGGCGGATGCGCGCGTCTCGGTCGGCATCGGCATCGGCGTGCCCGGACCGGCCTATCCCGGCTATTACTACGGCCGCGGCTATTACCCGCCCGGCCCGTGCGCGGGCTACAACTACTACTACGAGGGCAATTGCGGCTACGACACCTATGACGACCCCGTGTATGTCGACGGCGTCTGGCTGAACGGCCCGCATTACTACCGCTATTACGGCGGCCGCCCTTACGTCTGGTATCGCGGCGGCTGGCACAACGGTTTCCGCGGCGGCGCGCATTGGGGCGGCGGCCATTTCGGCGGCCACGCCTGGAGCGGCCATGGCGGCTCGTGGGGCGGACATGGGGGCGGACACGGTCACGGTGGATGGGGTGGACACCATCACTAAGCCCCCTCCCTTCGTCTTGAGTTAGGCGAATCGACGGCTTGGCGCGGCCCCGGAGAGCGATCTCCGGGGCCGTTGTTTTGTCCCGGTCGTGGAATCGTGGCTTAACATAAGTTCATCTGCCGTTCAGGCAGGCCCGGCCATCCTGGCCGCCTGACTGAGACAACGCTTAAGGAGCGAAGCGCATGAAGGCTTTCTGGAAGGCGACCGCCGCAGCCGCGGCTATGGCGGGCGCGATGATGTTCGGGTCGAGCGCGGCGCAAGCCCGCGTCGATTTCGGCATCTCGTTCAACGTGCCAGGGGCCGTCGGCCTCGACAACGATAGCGGCGGCTATTGCGACGAATGGGGCTGCCCGGACGAGTATTGGGACTATCCGGTGTTCTACGGCCCCGTCTATTACGGCGGCCGCTGGTTCAACGGCCCAGCCTATTACCGTGACTATGGCGGAGAGCGCTGGTTCTGGGTCCATGGCGGCTGGCGCCGCGATGAATGGCGCGGCGCGCGCCCCAACTGGTGGCGCAACAATTATCGCTACGGCCCTTCGCTCGGCTACGAGTTCTATTCCAGCCACGGCTTCCGTCACGGCCACGATCACTATTGGCGCGGCAACGATTGGCGTCCCGGCCGCGACTGGGACCACCATCATGACGGCGATCACCACGATCATGATGGCGATCACCACGATCACGACAGCCATGATCACGGTGGCCACGATCACGACAGCCACGATCACGGCGGCCACGACCACGACAGCCACGACCACGGCGGTCACGATCATGACAGCCACGACCACGACCACGACAGCGGCGGCGATCACCACGACCACTCGGGCAGCGGCTCGGGCAGCGGGGATGACCATCACCACCACCACTGATCGGTTCTCGACTTCGAAGCCCCGGCGCGCAATCGCCGGGGCTTTTTTTTACCTCCCCTCAAGGGGGAAGTGGATTCGTGCTAAGACTTGGGGATGCGAAACGACCTCTCCGCCTTCTGGCTTCCGTTCACGCCCAACCGGTCTTTCAAGGCCGATCCGCGGATCCTCGTCCGCGCCGAGGGCATGTATTTCTATGACGAGAGCGGGCGCGCGCTGCTCGATGCTTGCGCTGGCCTGTGGTGCGTCAATGCCGGGCATGGCCGCAAGACCATCGCCGACGCCATCGCGAAGGCCGCGCGCGAGCTCGATTTCGCGCCGACGTTCCAATTCGCGCATCCCGCCGCCTTCGCGCTGGCGCAGCGCATCGCGGCGCTGGCGCCGGACGGGATGGATCACGTATTCTTCGTCAATTCCGGATCGGAAGCCTGTGACACCGCGCTCAAGATCGCGCGCGCCTATTTCCAGAAAGTGGGTCAGGGCGGGCGTTACCGCCTGATCGGCCGCGACAAGGGCTATCACGGCACGACCTTCGCCGGCATCTCCGTCGGCGGCCTCGCCAACAACCGCAAGCCCTATGGCCCACTTCTTCCGGGCACGGACGATCATTTGCCGCTGCCCTATGACGCCACGCTGCGCTTCACGCGCGGCGAGCCGGAAGGCGGCGCGCAGTATGCGCAGGCGCTGGAGCGCATTGTCGCGCTGCATGGCGCTGAGACCATCGCCGCCGTGATCGTCGAGCCCTTCGCGGGCTCCGCCGGCGTCTACGCGCCGCCCAAGGACTATCTGAAAACCTTGCGCGCGATCTGCGACCGCCACGGCATCCTGCTGATCTTCGACGAAGTCATCACCGGCTTCGGCCGCCTCGGCCATGCTTTCGCGGCGGAGCGTTACGGCGTGACGCCCGACATCATCACCTTTGCGAAGGGCGTCTCCAACGGCGCGGTGCCGATGGGCGGCGCCGTGGTGTCGAACAAGATCCACGACGCGTTCATGACCGGCCCCGATCACCAGATCGAGCTGGTCCACGGCCATACCTATTCGGCGCATCCGCTCGCCTGCGCCGCGGCGCTGGCGACGCTCGATCTCTATCGCGACGAGGACATGTTCGCCCGCGCCAAGAAATTGGAACCGGTGCTGGAGGAGGCCGTGCATGGATTGAAGGGCGCGCCTTTCGTCGCCGATATCCGCAATGTCGGCTTGGCGGCGGGAATCGAGCTGGAGCCCGACCTGCAAGCGCCCGGGCGGCGCGGGCTGGAGGCGATCAAGCGCGCTTTCGCCGACGAAAACCTGGTGATCCGCGTCGGCGGCGACACGATTGCCTTGTCACCGCCTTTGATCGTATCGGAGGCGGAAATCGGGCGGATCGTGGAGGGCGTGCGCAACGTCCTGACACGACTCAGCTGAGGGCAAAATGGGGAACGGAAGATGGTTGCGGTAAGACGGGTCACGCTCGTCATTTTAGTGCTCTTGGGACCGGCCGTCGCGACTTTCCTGGTCATAGCGATGGGCTACGCTTTGATCCTTGCCTTAAATCGGGTAATCGACCCGTTCTATGTGGAACTCGCAGCGGTGATGTTCTACGGCGCCCTCATCTTCGGCGCTTTTCTCGAAGCAAAAACCCGCTGGTAAAGGAAACGAACCCATGCGCCTCGGCGTCCCCAAGGAAATCAAGAATCACGAATATCGCGTCGGCATGACGCCGGCCGCTGTGCGCGAGCTTACCTCCCGCGGCCATGAAGTGTTCGTCGAGACCAATGCGGGCGAGGGCATCGGCCTGCACGACTCCATGTACACCCGCGTCGGCGCCAAGATGCTGCCCAATGCCGACGAGGTGTTCGCCGCCGCCGACATGATCGTGAAGGTGAAGGAGCCGCAGCCGGTCGAGATCAAGCGCCTGCGCGAAGGCCAGACGCTGTTCACCTATCTCCATCTCGCCCCCGACCCCGATCAGACCAAGGGCCTCATAGACAGCGGCGCGACCTGCATCGCCTATGAGACCGTGACGGATTCGCGCGGCGGCCTGCCGCTGCTCGCGCCGATGAGCGAAGTGGCCGGGCGCATGTCGATCCAGGCGGGCGCGCACAGTCTCGAGATCGCGCAAGGCGGACGCGGCATGCTGCTCGGCGGCGTGCCGGGCGTGCCGGCGGCGAAGGTCGTCGTGCTCGGCGGCGGCGTGGTCGGCACCAACGCCGCGCGGATGGCGATGGGCATGGAGGCGCATGTCATCATCCTCGACGTGTCGCTGAACCGGCTGAAGGAATTGGACGAGCAGTTCGGCTCGCGCATGCACACGCTCTATTCCACGATCGACGCGATCGAGGAGCAGGTGACGAGCGCCGACCTCGTCATCGGCGGCGTGCTCTTGCCGGGCGCCGCGGCGCCCAAGCTGATCACGCGCAAGATGGTCAGCCAGATGAAGAAGGGCTCCGTCATCGTCGACGTCGCCATCGACCAGGGCGGCTGCGCGGAAACCAGCCACGCCACCACCCACGCCGATCCGACCTATACGGTGGATGGCGTCGTTCACTATGCCGTGGCCAACATGCCGGGCGGCGTGGCGCGCACCTCGACCTTCGCGCTCAACAACGCCACCTTGCCGTTCACCATCGCCTTGGCCGACCAGGGGCCGGAAGCAGCGATGCGGAAGAACCCGCATCTGCGCGCCGGCCTCAACGTGTATAAACACACGCTGACTTACAAGGCCGTCGGCGAAGCGCAGAACCTGCCGTTCAAGAGCGCCGAGGAAGCCCTGGGCGTTTGATCGCGATTTGTTGCGCGGGCGGTCCGCCATGCGGGCCGCCCGTTTGCTTTTTGACAATTTGGCGACGGCCTTTCGAAGAATCTTCGGTTAAGACGCGCGCGGCCGTCGCGGGCTATGTCGGAATCCGCTACAACCCCTTGGGGCAGTCGTAAGCGCGAGCGCCGCAATTGTGGCGCAATCTCAATTCAGGCTTGGCGGCGGCAAAGTCGAACGCGCTCGATACGGGTGCGGGCAACAGGGGAAGCTTCATCATGACGACGGTCACCGGCAGCGGCGGCATCGACAACAACTTCGACTCCACCGATTTGGAGGCGCTGAAGTCGGCAACGCTTGGCGCGCACAGTTCCACGGCCTTCACCCTGTCGATCCCCGGCCAAGTCACGCTGTCCGGCGTGGGCACGGGCTTCAGCTATAGCGGCAACCATCCCAGCAGCGGCACCATCACCAGCCTGACGATCCAGTTGGGCTTCGGCACCGCCACATGGTCCGATATGAGCGTCTCGGCCTCGTCCCTGTGGCACGCGATCAGCACCGGCGACGCGGCCGGCTTCAACACGCTGTTCTTCTCGGGCGACGACACGTTCAACCTTCAGAGCGACACCGGCGTGGACAATCTCGCCGGCGGCGCCGGCAACGACGTGTTCAACTACGGCGCCGGGTTCAACGATGCCAGCACGATCGACGGCGGCACGGGCAACGACACCATCAATCTCAACGGCGACTACGGCTTCGTGGGGCTGGGCTCCGTGACCAATGTCGAAACCGTCCATCTGGGCGACGGCCATTTCTACAATCTCGGCCTCCACCCGACAGGGAGCGAGACGCTAGACGGCTCGGCGCTCAGCGCCGGCCACAACATCAAGCAGGACAGCCAGTTCTTCAATTCCGGCACGCTCACCTTCCTCGGCGGCGCGGGCGACGACACCCTCGTCGGCGGCAGGGGCGCCGACATCTACGACGGCGGCGCGGGCACCGACACGATCGACTACAGCCGCGCGACGGGCGGCGTCACGGTCAATCTGAGCCTGACCACGGCGCAGGCCGTTGGCGGCGGCGAGGGCACCGACACGCTGAAGAACGTCGAGAACGTCGTCGGCTCGGCTTCCAATGACACGCTCACCGGAAACGCCGGCAACAATTTCTTCAACGGCGGCGGCGGCCACGACGTCATCGACGGCGGCGCCGGCAACGACACCGTGTCGTTCCAATCCGTCACGGGCCCGCTGACCTTCGATATGCGCACGCTGAGCAATGTGGGCGGCGTTTCGCTCACCTCCGTCGAGGGCATCGTCGGCACGACGGGCGGCGACACCTTCATCAGCAATTCCGCCGACAACACCTTCGACGGCGGCGGCGTGGGCGGCGCCTACGACACGGCCGACTACAGCAGCGCCACGGGCGGCATGGTCTTCACCGAGACGGCATTCGGCAGCTTCACCTCCACCGTCATTTCGACCGGCGGCGGCGAGGGCGCCGACACGCTCATCGACATGACGCGGATCATCGGCACGGCGTCCGACGACACGTTCAATTTCATGGCGACGCCGCCGATGTTCATAGACGGCGGAGCCGGCAACGACACGCTCTCCTTCGCGAACTCCACGGGCGGCGCATTCATCGCCATGGGCGGGGGCGGCGGGCTGTCCTCCAACTTCTCGTCGGTGGAGAACCTTACCGGTTCGGCGGTGAACGACTCGCTCCAGGGTGACGGCGGCGACAACACCATCCATGGCGGCGCGGGCGACGACCAGATCACCGGGGACGTCTATGGCGCCGACTCCGGCGGCAACGACACGCTCTACGGCGACGACGGCAACGACACGATCTTCGGCGGCAACACCGCCATCTCGAACGACGGCAACGACGTGATCTATGGCGGCGCCGGCAACGACACGCTCTATGGCGGCAACGAATCCAACATGCCGAACGACGGCAACGACATGCTCGACGGCGGCGCCGGCGACGACACGATGATCGGCGGCGACGGCATCAACACCGCGTCCTACCAGGACGCGACGGGCGGCGTGACGGTCGATCTCAGCCAGACGAACCTGCAGGGCTTCCTGACCATGGATGTCGGCGGCGGCCAGGGCGCCGACACGCTGCGCGAGATCCAGAACCTCACCGGCGGCGCGTTCAACGACGTGCTGACCGGCGATACGAACGACAACGTGCTCACCGGCCTTGGCGGCAACGACACGCTCAACATCGCGCTCGGCGGCGCGGATAGCGCGCTGGGCGGCGACGGCAATGACACGGTCGTGGCCGGCGCGAGCCTCGCCACCGCCACGATCGACGGCGGCGCGGGCAACGACATCGTCAAACTGACCGGCGATTATTCCGCGGGCTTCACCTTCACCGCCGCGAACATGGCCAATGTCGAGACCCTGCAGCTCGGCGCCGGCTTTTCCTACACGCTGACCACGATCGACGCGACGGTGGCCGCGGGCCAGATGCTCACGGTGGACGCCAGCGCGCTGGGCGCATCGGACGTGCTCACCTTCAACGGCAGCCATGAGACCAACGGCAAGTTCACCGTCGAGGGCGGCGCGGGCAACGACGTCATCGCCGGCGGCAAGGGCAACGACGTGCTGGTCGGCAATGACGGCAACGACACGATCAACGGCGCCGCCGGTACGGACATCCTCAAAGGCGATGGCGGCGACGACGTCTTCAATGTCGGAGCCGATCTTGACGGGACGGACCAGATCAATGGCGGCCCGGGCGCCGACACCGTGGTGATGAACGGCGATTACTCCGCCGGGCTCACCTTGACCGGGACCATGCTGGCCGGCGTGGAAGCCGTGAAGCTCGCCGCCAAGTTCAACTACACGCTCACCGATGACGGCTCGCTGCTCTCGGGCAATCATGGCATCGCCGTGAACGCGGCGCTGCTGGGCGCGGCCAACCGTCTGAGCTTCGACGGCTCGGCGGAGACCGACGGCAAGTTCAACATCACCGACGGCGCTGGCGACGACGTCATCAAGGGCGGCGCGCTCAACGACGCCATCACCATCGACCATGGCGGCAACGACACCGCGCTGGGCAATGGCGGCGACGACAGCATCCTGGTCAAGGCGGCGCTCAACGCCGGCGACGTCATCGACGGCGGCGCGGGCAACGATACGCTGACCTTGCAGGGCGACTACGGAACGGGCGTGGTGTTCAACGCCACGACCATCGCGGGCATCGAGACCATCCTGTTCGGGGCTGGCCACAGCTATACGCTCGCCACCGACGACGGCAACGTCGCGGCCAGCGCGTCCATGCTGGTCAACGGCGCCAAGCTGCGCGTCGGCGACAATCTCTCCTTCGACGCCAGCCACGAGACCGACGGCACCCTCACCATCTATGGCGGCAAGGGCAACGACACGCTCTCGGCCGGCGCGGGTGCGGACGTCATCTATGGCGGCTACGGCACCGATCATCTGAGCGGCGGCGCTGGCGCGGACCACTTCATCTACAAGCACGCCAGCGAATCCACCGGCGCGACCTTCGACACCATCACCGGCTTCGACGCGAGCGCGGATAAGATCGACCTCACCATCCCTGTCCACGCGGATGTCGCGATCACCGGCGGCTCGCTCTCCGCGGCGAGCTTCGACACAGACATGACGGCGGACTTGAGCCATCTTGCGGTCCACCACGCGGTGCTGTTCACCGCGGCGGGCGGCGACTATTCCGGCGACACGTTCCTGGTCGTGAACCTCGGCAAGACCGCCGGCTATCACGCCGGACAGGATCTCGTGATCATGCTCGATCACGGCGCCAATCTGGCCAGCTTCGGGGCGGGGGACTTCATCTAAGCATGGCGGCGCTGACGAATTGTCCTCTAGTGGCAAAACGTCAGTGCGACGATTGCCTTCTTATTGCCATGCCGCCCTCCCATCCTGGGCCTGCACGGGGGAGAATCAACATGCGCAAATTCTGGATGGCAGCCGGTCTGGCCGTGGCTGTTCTGCTGCCCAATCTGGCCGCGGCGCAGTCCGAGGAAGTCGTCGTGACGGCGGAGCGGCGCAACGAGGAAGCGGGCGAGCCGCATGTATTCATGGTAAAGCGCGCTGACCATCTGATCGCGAGGCTCCGGGTGACTTGCGACACGCGCGATGAGAGGCAGCGCAAGGACGAGATCAAGACGACCTTGCGCGCCATGATCCGGGCCGCCGGCGGCAGCAAAACGATTTCGCTCGCCACCGGGGACGACGTCCTTACCGACCTCAGCGAAAGCGATTTCGACGATCTCATCGTGCCGGATGCGCGGCCCGACTCCAGCCAGATCACCGTCGTGATCAAGACGGCCGTCGCGCAGGGCGATACGTTCAACGCTGCGACCGGACGCATCAAGGCGTTCGTCGAGGGGACCGCCAAGACGGGGCGTACCGAAGTGCTGCGCGAAGGCCGCTGGGATCTCACCCTCATCGCCCCCGATCAATATCGCGACGGGTTGATCGCCAAGATTGTCGGCGACGCCAAGCACACCGCCGAGCTCTTTGGGCCCGGCTACGGCGTCGTCATCGATGGGCTGGAGCGCCCGATAACGTGGTCTCAGAAGGGCCCACTCGATCTGGCGCTCTACATTCCCTATGTGCTGCACATCGCCCCGCCACACTGAGGGCAATCGGGCGAAGTGGAAACCGGTTCGCGTCAGATTGCGCGCCAAGCGAGGACTGTAGCCGCGTGCGTCACCCCGGCGGGTTGCAGGTGAGGTCGCCTTCCTGGCAGTCGCGTTCGCGCTCGAGCTCCTTGATGTGGGCGAGCATCTTCTCGGTCGTGCACATCGTGTCCATCATCGGATGGATGGTGCCGCCGACGGTGAGCGCGGTCTCATAGGCGCATTCGGTGTCGCGCCAGGCGATCCATTTCTCTTCCGCCGCGCGCAGCAGCGCCTGGTTCTGCACGTCGTATTTGACCATGAGCTGCTGGTAGAGCGCGTTCAGCCTTGCATCCGCCGCCTTGAAATCGAGGCCCGCGCAAAAATCGAGTTCGATCTGCGTCGAGGCCTGCTTGCAGTCGACGGAGGGCGCGGAAGCCGCCGGCGGCGGCGGCGCGTTGCCGGCCATCGTCAGACCGGCAGCGAGGGCGAGGGCGGCAAGCGCGCTCAAATCGTCGCTCCGCCATCGACCACCACGGTCTGGCCCGTCATGAACGAGCCGGCCTTGGAGGCGAGGAACACCGCCGCGCCCGCGATCTCGTCCGGCTCGCCGATGCGGCGCAGCGGCGCGCCCGCGGTGGAGCGCTTGAGCGTGTCCGGGTTCTCCCACAGCGCGCGGGCGAAGTCGGTCTTGATCAGGCCCGGTGCGATGCAATTGGCGCGAACGTTATAGGGGCCGTATTCCACCGCGATGTTGCGCGCGAGCTGGAAGTCCGCCGCCTTGGAGATGCAGTAGGCGCCGATCACCGGCGAGCCGCGCAAGCCGCCGATGGAGGAGACGATGACGATCGAGCCATCCTTGCGCGCCTTCATCTCCGGCAGCACCAATTGGCATAGCCAATGGTTGGAGCGGACGTTCGCGCCCATGATCTTGTCGAAGGCCTCGTCGGGGATTTCCATCTGCGGCCCGTAATAGGGGTTCAGCGCGGCATTGCAGATGAGGATGTCGATCCTGCCCCATTTTTCCTTCGTCTTGGCGACGAGGGCCTGGAGCTGCTCCTTGTAGTTGATGTTGCAGGCGATCGGGATCGCGACCTCTTTGCCGCGTTCCGTGTTGATGTCGCCCGCCACCTTCTCGCAGGCGTCCTGCTTGCGGCTGGAGACGACGACCTTGGCGCCGTGCTCGGCCAGGCGGTGGACGATGGCCTCGCCGATGCCCTTGGTGGAGCCGGTGACCAGCGCCACCTTGTCCGTCAGGTCGAACAGATTCATGAAGTCCTCCAATATCGCCGGCGCCCATTCTGGTCACAAAAGCGCCGCCCGGCTAGAGTTCGATCCAGGGCGGGGGCTTGGAGAGATGTGCATGAAGAAGTCCCTGATTCTGCTTGGCGTCCTAGCCCTGGCCGGTTGCGAGAGCGCCCCGCGCCACTACCGCGAGCCGCCGGAGCCGATGTACCAACCCGCCCCGCAGCGTCCAGCTGAGCGCCCCTACGCGCAGCCACGCCCGAGCGGGCCCTACACGCCGCCTTCCGTGGCGAGCGCCGGCCCGGTCAAGACGGCGCAGGTTTCCGCCTATATGGACGGGCAGGAGAACGAGTTGCGGGGGCGCTTGCGCGGCGAGGGCGTCATCGTGGCCCGCCGCGGCGACGGCCTCGTGCTCGTCGTCTTCGACAAAGCGTTGTTCGAGGACGGCACGGAACTTTCCGGCGGCGGCATCGGATTGCTGCGCAACCTCGCGCTCGTGCTGCGGCACTACGACCACACCGCGCTCGCCGTCTCGGGCTACACCGACACGGCCGGCTCGGCCGAAAAGAACCTCGATGTCTCCGACCGCCGCGCCAAGGCGGTGGCGTCCGCGCTTTCGTCCGATGGCGTCGCAGGCGGGCGCATCTCCGCCCACGGCTATGGCGAGGACAATCCGCGCGTGAAGACCGGCGACGCCGTGAGCGAGCCGCGCAACAGAAGGATCGAGATCAAGATCACGGCGGCGCCGGTAGGATAGACCGCCGCCGCAAATGACCTCCCCCTTGCGGGGAGGTCGATAAATCACAAAGCGCAGCCGAGAGATTTATCGGGTGGGGGCGACGCCGCGCGGAGTCCCCCACCCGTAACGCTGCGCGTTACGACCTCCCCGCAAGGGGGAGGTGAACGCGACGCTTAGAGCGTTTCACGGCTTGTTAGAATCGATTTGGGATTCCCAAGGTCGCGCGAGTCTGATTCAAGGTGCTGGCTGGTAGGGAGTCCAGCATCTGATGGCACGACCTCTTTCGAATGATCTTCGCGAACGCGTGGTTGCGGCGGTTCTGGGCGGGGGGAGCAGCCGATCGGTGGCCTTGCGGTTCGGGGTTGCGGCCTCGTCGGTCGTGAAGTGGTCGCAGCGGCACCGCGCGACTGGCTCGGTGTCACCAGGCCAGATGGGCGGTCATCGCAAGCCGGTGCTTGAGCCGCATCGGAGCTTCATCGTGGAGCGGCTCGAGCGAACCCCGCATCTGACGCTGCACGGGCTGAAGGACGAACTGGCGGCGCACGGGGTGAAGGTCTCGCACAATGCGGTTTGGCTGTTCCTGCGGCGCGAGGGGCTCAGCTTCAAAAAAAACGCTGTTCGCTCTTGAGCAGGCGCGGGCCGATGTTGCGCGCCGGCGCCAGCGATGGCGATCATGGCAGGATCGCCTCGATCCGGAGAAGCTCGTCTTCATCGACGAGACCTGGATCAAGACAAACATGGCCCCGCTGCGCGGCTGGGGACCAAAGGGCAAGCGCCTGCGCGGCTTTGCTCCGCACGGTCATTGGCGCACCCTGACCTTCCTCGGCGCGTTACGCTGCGACCGGCTCGCTGCGCCGTGCGTCTTCGACGGACCGATCAACGGCCAGTACTTCCGCGCTTATGTCGAACAGCAACTCGTGCCGACCTTGAAGCCCGGCGACATCGTCATCATGGACAATCTCGGCAGTCATAAGTCAGCCGCGGTCCGCCAAGTCATCAGAGCCGCCGGCGCAAGGCTCTGGTTCTTGCCGCCTTACTCGCCCGACCTCAATCCCATCGAGCAGGCCTTCGCCAAGATCAAACACTGGATGCGCCTCGCTCAAAGGCGCAACCTCGTCGATACCTGGCGCCACATTGGCAACCTCATCCACACCATCGGTCCCGATGAATGCGCCAACTACATTGCAAACGCCGGCTATGCTTCCGCCAAAACTTGAAACGCTCTAAG
>DASXCJ010000023.1:0-24430 GCA_036491175.1 Rhizomicrobium sp. | reverse complement strand
CCACGCCGATTATTCGCAGGAGGAGCGCGAAACCCCGCTGGTGCGCAAAGTGTGGGAGTTGCTGGTTCCTGGTGCCGGCTATTTGAACCTGCGGGAGTGGAAGCATTGGGGTATCGCGCAAAAGCCCGAGTAGTGTGCCTTGACTTTAGAACATAAAGAGAACATACTCTCGCGTCCACAGTTCATTCTGTGGCACTGCGTGGCGCGGGTGGGCGCCTAGCGAGTAAGTTCGTCCCCTTACAGTTCGGAGAAAAGTAATGGCGGGTAGTGTCAACAAGGTGATTTTGGTCGGCAATCTGGGCAAGGACCCGGATGTGCGGCGGATGCAGTCGGGCGAGCCGGTGGTGAACCTCTCGGTCGCCACATCCGAGAGCTGGCGCGACAAGGCGAGCGGCGAGCGCAAGGAAAAGACCGAGTGGCACCGCGTGGTGATCTTCAATCCGAACCTCGCCGAGGTCGCGGAGAAATATCTGCGCAAGGGCGCGAAGGTCTATCTCGAGGGCCAGCTCACCACCCGCAAATGGACCGACAAGGACGGCGCGGAGAAATATTCGACGGAGGTCGTGCTCAACCGCTTCCGCGGCGAGCTCGTCATGCTGGACGGCCGCAGCGGCGAAGGCGGCGGCGAGCGCATCGGTGGCGCTGGCGCGCGCAATGGCGGCAGCAGCGACGCGCCGGCCAATTTCGACCGCGGCGACATGGACGACGAGATCCCGTTCTAGGCCATGAAACGCGCGGGGGCGTTCGGGCTGGCTCTGCTGATGCTTTCGGCGTGCTCCAACGCCGATGTGAAGCCGACGACCTTCCTGGAGGAGTTCTCCTCGGCGGGCGAGGCGGCGCCGGGCTTTCTCAACGCGGCCGTCGCCAACGCCTATATCCCGATGGAGGGCCGCAAGGGCCTCTTCGACCACAATCTCGGCGCCGGCGTGGTGATCGCGCCCGGCATGGCGGTGACGGCGGGCCATAACGATTATTTCGTCGATCCAGCCGACGTCATCGGCAAATCCAAGGCCTATGACCTGTTCTTCTTTCGCGCCGCCAAGGGCGCACCGGATGCGGTGGCCAAGCCCTGGGTGGCGGAAGAGGTCATCGCCTACGGCTCGGGCAATGACGGGTCGCTGCGCATGGCGCGGGGACGGGTGACCAGCGTGGATTCGCTTGCCAACAATCAGCAATGCCCCGATTGCGGCGTACAGCACGCCTTCACCTTCGAGGCCAATGGCGGCTTCCGCTTCTCCGGCGGCCCGGTGGTGGACGCGACCGACGGCAAGCTCGTCGGCGTCGTATTCGGCTTCACCGATGAAAAGGGCGGCGGACGGCTTATGTACGCCTACGACATGGACCGGGTGCTCAAGGAACTGGCCCTGGTGCAAGGACATGGGGCGTGATGTTCCGCTGGCGGAATCGGGGCCTAAACTGCTAGAATCACGGCTGGATTCAGTTGGCCCCGAAACCTCGGTGTCATGGCCCGCGGCTGCGGGCCACCCAGGTGATACCGGTGTGATTTCAAAGGGCCGCCACGCTCGTTTTCTGCATACGGGCAAACGTCAACTGGGTGGCCCGCAACCGCGAGCCATGACACGGAAAATGCGTTGAGGATCGAGTTTTGAGCGACAAGCCGGAAGACACCATTCCGCCTCCGGAAGGACCCAGCGGCGGCAATATCGCGCCCATCGCGATCGAGGACGAGCTGAAGCGCTCCTATCTCGATTACGCGATGAGCGTGATCGTGAGCCGTGCGCTGCCCGACGCGCGCGACGGGCTGAAGCCCGTGCACCGGCGCATCCTGTTCTCGATGCACGAGAACGGCAACGATTGGAACAAGCCCTACCGCAAATCCGCCCGCATCGTCGGCGACGTCATCGGCAAGTACCATCCGCATGGCGACCAGGCGGTCTACGACGCGCTCGTCCGCATGGCGCAGGATTTCTCCATGCGCGTGCCGCTCATCGACGGCCAGGGCAATTTCGGCTCGGTCGATGGCGATGAGCCGGCCGCCATGCGTTACACCGAGGTCCGGCGCACCAAGATCGCGCATGCGCTGAGCGAGGACATCGAGAAGGAAACGGTCCCCTTCAGGGACAATTACGACGGCGCCGAGCAGGAGCCCGTCGTCTTCCCGGCGCGTTTCCCCAATCTTCTGGTCAACGGCTCCAGCGGCATCGCCGTGGGCATGGCGACCAACATCCCGCCGCACAATCTGGGCGAGGTGATCGACGCGTGCCTGGCCTATCTCGACGATCCGTCCATCGGCATGGACGCGCTGACCGAGATCGTGCCCGGGCCCGACTTCCCGACCAAGGGCCTCCTGATCGGCAAGCTGGCCGCGCGCGGCGCGCTCGCCCGTGGACGCGGCTCGATCCTGATGCGCGCCCGCTGCCATGTCGAGGAGATCCGCAAGGACCGCGAAGCCATCATCGTCACCGAACTGCCCTATCAGGTGAACAAGGCGCGCATGCAGGAACGCATGGGCGAGCAGGTGCGCGACAAGAAGCTCGAAGGCATCTCCGACATCCGCGACGAGAGTGACCGCCACGGCATGCGCGTGGTGATCGAGCTGAAGCGCGACGCTTCGTCGGACGTGGTGCTCAACCAGCTCTACCGCTTCACCGAGATGCAGACGAGCTTCGGCGTCAACATGCTGGCCCTGAACGACGGCCGGCCGATGCTGATGAACCTGAAGGACATGATCGCGGCCTTCTGCCATTTCCGCGAGGAAGTGGTGACCAAGCGCACGCGCTTCGAACTCGGCAAGGCGCGCGACCGCGGCCATGTGCTGGTCGGCCTCGCCGTCGCCGTCGCCAATATCGACGAGGTCATCGCGCTGATCCGCCGCGCGCCGGACGCCAACACCGCGCGCGAGCAGTTGATGGCCAAGGACTGGCCGGCGCGCGATGTCGAGCCGCTGGTGCTGCTCATCGCCGATCCGCGCCACGTGATGGCGGAGAACGGCACCATCCGCCTCTCCGAGGAGCAGGCCAAGGCCATCCTCGACATCCGCCTGCAGCGCCTGACCGCGCTCGGCCGCGATGAGATCGCCGAGGAAGTCGAGAAGCTCGGCAAGGCGATCGCCGATTATCTCGATATTTTGCGCTCGCGCCCGCGCGTCTTGGAGATCGTGCGCACCGAATTGCGCGAGATCCGCGACGAATTCGCGACCCCGCGCGTGACCGAGCTGGTCGACGCCGAGACGGAGTTGGAAGACGAGGCGCTGATCGAGCGCGAGGACGTCGCCATCACCGTCACCCATGCCGGCTATATCAAGCGCACGCCGGTGGACGAATATCGCGTCCAGGGCCGCGGCGGAAAGGGGCGCGCCGGCATGGCGACGCGCGAGGAGGATTTCGTCACCAACCTCTTCGTGGCGTCCACGCATGCGCCGCTGGTGTTCTTCTCCTCCACCGGCATGGCCTACAAGCTCAAGGTCTGGCGCCTGCCGGAAGCCCGCATCCAGGGCAAGGGCAAGGCGATGGTGAACCTCTTGCCGCTCAGCGGAACCGAGCGCATCACCACCATCCTGCCGCTGCCGGAAGACGAATCCGCCTGGGAGAAGCTCCACGTCGTCTTCGCCACCAAGTCCGGCGACATCCGCCGCAACGAGCTCTCCGATTTCGCCAGCATCAACCGCGGCGGCAAGATCGCGATGAAGCTGGGTGAGAGCGACAAGATCCTGGGCGTGCAGATCTGCACCGAGCGCGACGACGTGCTGCTCACCACCAAGCTCGGAAAATGCATCCGCTTCGCCGTCACCGACGTGCGCGTGTTCAAGGGCCGCGATTCCACCGGCGTGCGCGGCATCAAGCTGGCGGAAGGCGACGAGGTGGTGAGCCTGTCGCTGCTGTCGCACACCGACGTGACGGTGGCGGAGGCGGGGGCCTATCTCAAGCAGGCCGCCGCGGCGCGCCGTGCCGCGACCGGCGAGGAAGCTGAAGCGCCCGTCGAGGACGAGACCGACGAGGCGGTCGAGGAGATCACGCTTTCTCCCGAGCGCTATGCGGAGCTCGGAGCGCGGGAGCAATTCGTGCTCACCGTCTCCGCCGAAGGTTTCGGCAAACGCACCAGTTCCTATGAATATCGCACCATGGGCCGGGGCAACCGCGGCACCAACGCGCTCGACATGACGAAGAAGAACACCGCTGTCGTGGCTTCTTTCCCGGTTGAGGAGAGCGACGACCTGATGCTCGTCTCCGACCAGGGGCAGATAATCCGCGTGCCGGTCTCCGAGATCGGAATCAAGGGCCGCGCGACGCAGGGCGTGACCGTGTTCCGCGTCGACGAGAACGAGCATGTCGTCTCCGTCGAGCGGGTCGAGGAAGTAAGCGAAGAGGGCGAAGGCTGATGACGCACAAGAAACGCATCGGCCTCTATCCCGGCACGTTCGATCCGCTCACACTGGGCCATGTCGATATCGTCAGCCGCGCGGTGAAGCTCGTCGATCACCTTGTGATTGGCATCGCCACAGGCACCGGCAAGACCCCGCTGTTCTCGCTCGAGGAGCGCGTCGCGATGTGGAAGCGCGAGTCCAAGCCGCTCGCGAAGGGCCGCGCCAGCATCGAAGTGGTGTCGTTCGCCGAGAAGCTGCAGGTGGATTTCGCGCGCGAGATGGGCGCGACCGTGATCGTGCGCGGCCTCAGGGCCGTGTCCGACTTCGAATATGAATTCCAGCTCGCCGCGATGAACCACAAGCTGAACAGCGAGATCGAGACCGTGGTCCTCATGGCCGACGCGCAAAAGCAGGCGATCGCCTCGCGGCTGGTGCGGGAAATCGCGATGCTGGGCGGCGACGTCACGCCATTCACCACGCCTTACGTGGCCAAGCAGCTCGTCAAGCGCTGCGCCGAAAAGAGAAAGAAGAAATAGAGATGGCTTCCGACACGCTCGTCATGGAATTGAAGACCGGCCCGGTGAAGATCAAGCTGCGCCCCGACCTCGCGCCCAAGCATGTGGAGCGCATCACCGCGCTCGCGGGCAAGGGCTTCTACGACGGCGTCGTGTTCCACCGTGTGATCCCCGATTTCATGGCCCAGACCGGCGATCCCACCGGCACGGGCAGCGGCGGCTCCGACCTGCCGGACCTCAAGGCGGAGTTCTCCACCGAGAAGCACAAGCGCGGCACCGTCTCCATGGCGCGCAAGGGCACGCCTGATTCTGCCAATTCGCAATTCTTCATCTGCTTCGGCGACGCGCCCTGGCTCGATCGCCAGTACACGGTGTGGGGCGAGGTGGTCGAAGGCATGGACCATGTCGAGGCCATCAAGAAGGGCGGCGAACACAACAACGGCGCCATTTCGGGACAGCCCGACAAGGTGCTGAAGATGCGAGCGGAGTAGAAGAAGGGATTCACGCGGAGCCGCGGAGACGCGGAGTTCGTGCAGGCGATCAATGGCAACGTGACCCGTTACCGCCCGCGAAGCGGGCAGACCTTCATGCGATTGACCCGCTTCGCGGGCCGTTACGGCGCGGTTAAATCTCGATCGCCAGCACCTCCGCGGCTCCGCGTGAATCCCTTCCTTCTTGTGGCGACATTTCGAGACAGAGATTACGCGCTTTTCAGTTCGGCCTCCGGCGCGCCTCCCGCACAATGCGCGCGGTGAGGGCGTGTCCTATGAGGTTATCATGAGCAAATTGACGAAGTTCGGTCCGGTGCTCGCGCTGGGCCTGTTCTGCGCGGGCTCGGCTCTCGCGCAATCGGCGCCGCAGCAGGATGGCGGACGCCGCCATCAATGGATGGAAGCGCATAAGGGCGACATGGCGCAATTCCGCGCCCATATGTGCAACGACATGTACGCGCACCACGTGGGCATGGTCGCCGAACTCGGCGCGAAGCTCGACCTGACCGAGGCGCAGCGCCCGCTGTTCGAGCGCTGGAAGGGCGTGGTGCTCGACAACGCCAAGTCGCGCGAGACGCAGTGCCAGTCGCACCAGGCGAACATGGACCATCGCCCGAAGCTGCCCGAGCGCGAGGCTCGCATGCGTGAGCATCTGAAGGCGCGTCTGGCCGCGATGGATGCGCAGGTGCCCGCGATGGACGCGCTTTACGCGTCGCTCTCGCCCGAGCAGAAGACGGAACTCGACCATATGGGCCATCACGGCCGCGGCCAATTCGGTGGGATGCACCGCGGCATGGGCGGCATGCGCGGCTGGCGCCATGGCGCGCCGGACGCAAACGCGCCGCCGCCCGATCACCAGGGCTAACTCCCGTCGCAAACGGCAATATTTGGTGTCTCCCGCAAACTTGTCGCGGGAGACACCGAGCCGTAAAACCCGGGCGTCCTTCGTCCGGAGTATCGTTTTGTCCAATATCGCGTTCATCGATCTTCAGGCCCAGCGCAAGCGCCTGGGCGAACCCCTCAACAAAGCCATCATGGACGCCGTCGAAGGCGGCGCCTGGGTCATGGGCCCGCAGGTCGCGGAGTTCGAGAAGAAGCTCGCCGATTTCGCCGGCGTGAAGCATGCCATCGCCTGCGCCAACGGCACCGATGCGCTGCTCATCGTCCTGCGCGCCTGGAATGTCGGCCCGGGGGACGCGGTGTTCGTGCCGGCCTTCACCTTCGCCGCGAGCGCGGAAGTGGTGGCGCTGGTCGGCGCGGAGCCGGTCTTCGTCGACGTGCTGGAAGACACCTACAATATCGATCCCGCCAGTCTTGAGGCCGCCATCGCGATGGTGAAGAAGGAAGGCTGTCTGAAACCGCGCGTGGTGATGCCGGTCGATCTCTTCGGCCAGTCCGCGGATTACGCGAAGATCGAGCCCATCGTGCAGCGCGAGGGTCTGAAGATGCTGTGCGACGCCGCGCAAGGCTTCGGCGCGCTCTATCGCGGCAAGCGCTGCGGCGGCATCGGCGATGCGGCGGCGACGAGCTTCTTCCCCGCCAAGCCGCTCGGCTGCTACGGCGACGGCGGCGCGAGCTTCACCAACGATGACGGCCTCGCCGATCTGTTGCGTTCGATCCGCGTCCACGGCCAGGGCGCCGACAAATACGAGAACGTCCGCATCGGCGTGAATTCGCGGCTCGACACGATCCAGGCCGCGATCCTCTTGCAGAAGCTCGCGATCTTCCCGGAGGAGATCGAGATGCGCGACCGCGTGGCCAAGCGCTATAGCGAAAAGCTCGGCCGCTCCAACCGCATCCGCGTGCCGCATGTGGTGGCGGATTCGACCTCGACCTGGGCGCAATACACGATCCAGGCGCCGGACCGCGACAAGCTCGCAGCTGACCTCAAGGCCAAGGGCGTGCCGACCGCGATCTATTATCCGACGCCTTTGTCCAAGCAGAAGGGCTATGCGCATTATCCCAGCGCCGGCACCGATGTAAGCGAGAAGATCGGCAAAACGGTGATCTCGCTGCCGATGCACCCCTATCTCGACGAAGCGACGCAGGACCGGATCATTGAAGCGGTGCTGGAGAGCGTGGGGGCGTGACTCTTCTTACCCTCCCCTTGTGGGAGGGTCGAAAATGCAAAGCATTTTCGGGGCGGGGGCAGCGCGCCTCGCCCCCGCCCCGAAATTTGCTTCGCTACGCTCCGCAAATTGTCGACCCTCCCACAAGGGGAGGGTAAGAAAGCAAATGCACGTCTCCCTCTTCGACTTCGATCTGCCCGAGGACCTGATCGCGTTGCGCCCCGCGCATCCGCGCGATTCCGCGCGCATGCTGGTCGTGCATGCGGACGGGCGGATGGAGCATCGTCACGTTCGTGACTTGCCGGATTATCTGGCGAAGGGCGACGCACTGGTGATGAACGACACCAAGGTCATCCCCGCGCGGCTGCATGGACGGCGCAGCCCCCGGCCCGGCGTCGCGGGCGAGGGGCCGAAGGTCGAGGTGCTGCTGCACAAGCGGCTGGCGCCCAACCGCTTCGCGGCCTTCGCCAAGCCGGCGCGCAAACTGGCGGTCGGCGAGCAGGTCCATCTCGGCCAGATGCTGGACGCCATCATCGCCGCGCGCGGCGAGGCGGGCGAAGTGGAGCTGGAATTCGAACTTTCCGGCGCGGGTCTCGACGCAGCCATCGCGCGTGACGGCGAGATGCCGTTGCCGCCCTACATCTCGGGCAAGCGCAAGCCGGATGCGAGCGACGCGTCCGACTACCAGACCATCTTCGCCGCCCATGAAGGCTCCGTCGCCGCGCCGACTGCGGGCCTGCATTTCACGCCGGAGTTGTTCGCGCGGCTCGACGCCAAGGGCGTGGCGCGCGAGCGCGTGACGTTGCATGTCGGGCCCGGCACCTTCCTTCCGGTGAGCGCGGAAAACACTGCCGAGCACAAGATGCATTCCGAACACGCCGTGCTCAACGCCGCCACCGCCGCGCGTCTCAATGGAGCGGCCCGCATCGCCGCCGTCGGCACCACCTCGCTGCGCACGTTAGAAAGCGCGTCGGACGACTCCGGCCTGCGCGCCTTCGCCGGCGACACCGACATCTTCATCACGCCAGGCTATCGTTTTAAAACCGCGCAGATCCTGCTGACCAATTTCCATTTGCCGCGCTCAACCCTATTCATGCTCGTCTCGGCGTTCTGCGGGCTGGAGACGATGAAACGCGTCTATGCGGAAGCAATCCGCGAACGCTATCGGTTCTATTCCTACGGCGATGCCTGCCTGCTGTTTCGTGCTATAGACGGACGATGACGATCATCGATACCAACGCGATGGAGCTGCGCGAGAAGCGCCCCGGCTGGCGTGGCCACATCTTCCATTCCGACACCATGACCTTCGCCCATTGGACTTTCGCCAAGGGGGCGGCGATCCATGCGCACGATCATGAGCAGGAAGAGGTCTGGCACGTGATAGAAGGCGAGATCGAGGTGACGTTCGGCGGCGAGACGCATCGCGCCGGGCCGGGCGTGGTCGCGATCATCCCGCCGCACACGCCGCATGAGGTCGTGGCGCTCAGCGACGGCAAGGCCATCGTCGCCGATTTCCCTCTGCGCAAGGGCTTTTGATTTGGTCCCGTTCGTGACGCATGCAACCGACGGCGCCGCGCGCACCGGCACGATCAGCCTGCCGCGCGGCGAGATCCGCACGCCGGCCTTCATGCCGGTCGGCACCGCCGGCACGGTGAAGGCGATGCTGCCCGAAAGCGTGCGCGAGACTGGCGCCGATATCCTGCTCGGCAACACCTATCACCTGATGCTGCGCCCGGGGGCGGAGCGGGTTGCCCGGCTGGGTGGCTTGCATAAATTCATGGGCTGGGAGCGCCCGATCCTCACCGATTCCGGCGGCTTCCAGGTGATGTCGCTGTCGGACTTGCGCAAGATCACCGAGGAAGGCGTGCGCTTCCGCTCGCATATCGACGGCAGCGAGCATTTCCTCTCGCCAGAGCGCGCGATGGAGATCCAGCGCCTGCTCGGCTCCGACATCCAGATGGTGCTGGACGAATGTCCGCGCCTGCCCGCGAGCGAGGCGGAGATCGAAAAATCGCTGGCGCTGTCGATGCGCTGGGCGAAGCGGGCGAAGATCGCATTCGGCGAGCAGCCGGGACACGCCTGTTTCGGCATCGTCCAGGGCGGCACCTTCGCGCATCTGCGCCGCCGCTCGGTCGAGGAACTGCGCGACATCGGCTTCGACGGCTACGCCATCGGCGGCCTCGCGGTCGGTGAGCCGCAAAGCGTGATGTTCGAAACGCTGGACGCGGTGATGCCGCATATGCTTGCGGATCGCCCGCGCTACCTCATGGGCGTCGGCAAGCCCGACGACATCGCGGGCGCGGTGCTGCGCGGCATCGACATGTTCGACTGCGTGCTGCCCACACGCGCGGGCCGCACCGCGCAGGCCTATACGCGCACCGGCCCGCTCAACCTGCGCAACGCCCGCCACGCCGAAGAGAAGTCACCGCTCGACGAGAACTGCCGCTGCCCCGCCTGCCGCAAATTCTCCCGCGCCTATCTGCATCACGTCGTGAAAGCCAACGAGATCATCGCCGCGATGCTGCTCACCTGGCACAACCTGACCTATTACCAGGACCTGATGCAGAGCCTGCGCAACGCCATCGCGGAGGGGAGGCTTGCGCAAACGGCCGCCGGGATAGCGCGGGTCTATGCGCGCGGCGAAGAAGCGGGGGCCCACTGAGCGGGTTTGCCCGTCGTGGCCGGCCGTTCGGCCGCCAACGCCTTGAGCCTGGCGTCCCACGCCACGATCTGCTCGCGCCATGCGGGATGGACCGGTTCGTCTTCTTCCATCACCGCCAGGAGCTTGAGGAAATCGACGATGCGCAGCCGATTGCCTTCGCGCCGAAGTACGCCTTCACGCTCCATCGCTTTCATCAGCCGGTTTACGGTCTGGCGCGCGGAAAACAACATCGCCGCCAGCTCGTCCTGGGTGATGTCGAAGGCGGTAGGATCGGCGGCGCCCGGATCATCGGCCGAGATATGAAAAGTGGGCCGGGACAGAAAGGCAAGGTAGCCCGCCATCACACAACGCGGCGAACCAAGGCCTCGCAACCGCAACCCTTCCATGTCCTGTGCGATCTGGGTGCAGAAGAAGTCGGTTAAGGCTTCCAGCCGCTTGGGATCGCCCAGCACGGCTTCGCGAAACTGCGCCCGCGGAAGCAGCACGGCGGTCAGATCGGAACGCGCGGTACCGGTATAGCCGTAGCTATTCCCGCTCCACGTCGCCCTGACGCCCAAGGGCCAGCCGGGGCGCAGGATCGACGTGGCCATGATGCGGCCATTGGAAGAGGTGCGGCCGTCGATCACCGAGCCGTCGACGAGAACGAAAATCCCCCGCGCGGGCGCGCCAACTTCATAGAGGGCTTCGCCCTTGGCAAAGCGCCAGAGCTGGGAGCCGGCTGCCATCCGGATCAGCACCTCCGCCGGCCAGGGCGCGAAAAGATCGACGCGGCGCAGCGTGGCCTCGATGAGATCGTTTTGATCGATGATACGGGTAGCCACGGCAAACTCGGAACAGCGACGCGGAATACTACGCGGCCGGTAACGAACGTTTCAAGAAGCGATGAAACAAGATGGCTCGCCACCCTGAAACTGCGCGAAATCAGGCTGTGTCCCTTACCCGCTGGCGCGCTTCGGGAGATCGCCCTCCCCTGCCGTGCAGCGTAGATTGGTGAGCCCGGATGGTTTCGAACCATCGACCCTTTGATTAAAAGTCAAATGCTCTACCACTGAGCTACGGGCCCGCCAGGAACGTCGAAGGGCGCGGACCATAGGTGCCGCGCCCCCGAAAGTAAAACACTTTTGCCCTTCCTTCGGGAAGGTTTTTCAGTTGTACACTTCAAACAACCCCGCGCCGCCCATGCCGCCGCCGATGCACATGGTGACGACGACGTGCTTGGCCTTGCGGCGGCGGCCTTCCATGAGGGCGTGGCCGGTGAGGCGCGCGCCGGTCATGCCGAAGGGATGGCCGATGGCGATGGAGCCGCCGTTCACATTGTACTTCGCCGGATCGATGCCGAGCTTGTCGCGGCTATAGAGGCACTGCGACGCGAACGCCTCGTTCAATTCCCACAGATCGATGTCGTCGACCTTGAGGCCGTGACGTTCGAGCAGGCGCGGCACGGCGAAGACCGGGCCGATGCCCATCTCGTCCGGCTCGCAGCCGGCGACGGCCCAGCCCTTGAACACGCCCATGGGCTGCAAGCCCCGCTTCTCGGCTTCCTTGGCTTCCATCAGCACCACGGCGGCGGCGCCATCCGACAACTGGCTCGCATTGCCGGCGGTGACGAACTTGCCGGGGCCTTTGACCGGCTCGAGCTTGGCAAGGCCTTCCAGCGTCGTCTCGGGGCGGTTGCATTCGTCGCGGTTCACCACATAGTCGACGAGGCTCTCTTCCTTCGTCTCCTTGTTCACGACCTTCATCTTGGTCGCGACGGGAATGATCTCGTCCTTGAACTTGCCGGCCTGCTGGGCGGCGGCCATGCGCTTCTGGGATTCGAGGCTGAACTGGTCCTGATATTCTCTGGAGATGTTGTAGCGCGCCGCCACGACATCGGCGGTGTCGATCATCGGCATCCAGAAATCGGGATAGAGATCGGTCAGCCGCGGCTCGCGCCCGCCGCCGCCGCCGCCCTGATAGGTGATCGAGTCCACGCCCGAGCCGACGACGATCTGCGCGCCGTCATCCTTGATGTAACGCGCCGCGATGGCGATGGCGTTGAGGCCCGACGAACAGGCACGGTTGACCGTGACGCCGGAGGTGGTGACTGGAAGGCCCGCGAGCAGCGCCGCGCCGCGCGCGACATTGCCCGACGCGGCGACGCAGCCGGCGACGACGTCTTCGATTTCTTCGGGCGCGACGCCGGAACGCTTCACGGCCTGCTCGACCGCCGCGCCGAGGATCGTCACGTTCGGCGTGTTGTTGAATCCGCCTCGGGCGGCTTTGGCCAATCCGGTCCGTGCGTAGGACACCACTACTGCTTCTCTCATCACCGTTCTCCCTGATCGAACTCCCCCTTGCGGGGAGGTCGAAAAATGCAAAGCATTTTTCGGGTGGGGGCCTGCCGGCGCGGCGCGGCCCCCACCCGAAAAAGCTTCTCGCTATGGCTCGCAGCTTTTTCGACCTCCCCGCAAGGGGGAGGTCAAGTTGCGTCATACCCGCTAGTTTCCCTTTTTCCGCGCCGTATTGAGCGGCGCGCCCTTCACGTCCTGGAAGCGCTTGCCTTCGGCCACCAGCTTTTCCAAGAGCGGCGCGGGGCGGAAGGCGTCGCCCATCTGGGCGTGCCATTCCTTCATCTTGGCGAGCACCTTATCGAGGCCGACGGTGTCGCCGGTGAACATCGGGCCGCCGCGATAGACGGGCCAGCCGTAGCCGTTGATCCAGACGATATCGATGTCGGAGGCGCGCATCGCCTTGCCTTCTTCCAGGATCTTCGCGCCCTCGTTGATCATCGGATAGATGCAGCGCTCGACGATCTCCTCATCCGTGATCATGCGGCTGTTCACGCCGCTCTTCTTGCGGAATTCCTCGATCAGTTCGGCGGTAACGGGAGAGGGCTTGTTGTTGCGGTTCTCGTCGTAGTCGTAATAGCCCGCGCCGGTCTTCTGGCCGCGGCGGTCGAGTTCGCAGAGCCGGTCGCGGATGGTTTCGCCCTTCGAGGTTTCCTTGTTCCAGCCGATGTCGAGGCCGGCGAGATCGCTCATCTGGAACGGCCCCATCGGGAAACCGAAATTGTAGAGCGCGCGGTCGATGTCCCACGGCATCGCGCCTTCCATGACCAGCTTCTGCGCCTCGCGCTGGCGCTGGCTGAGCATGCGGTTGCCGATGAAGCCGGGGCAGACGCCGGCGAGCACGGCGACCTTGCCGATCTTCTTGCCGGTCTGCATCGCGGTGGCGACGACGTCCTTGGAGGTCTTCTCGCCGCGCACATTCTCGAGCAGCCGCATCACATTGGCGGGCGAGAAGAAGTGCATGCCGATGACGCTTTCGGGGCGCTTGGTGGCGGTCGCGATCTCGTCGATGTCGAGATAGGAGGTGTTGGAGGCGAGCACCGCGCCCTGTTTCACGATGCCGTCGAGCTTGGCGAAGATCTCCTTCTTCAGCGCCATGTTCTCGAACACCGCCTCGATCACCATGTCGCAGTCGGCGAGGTCTTCGAGCGACAGCGTGCCTTTCAGCATGCCCATCCGGGTTTCGACATCGGCCTGGGTGAGGCGGCCTTTCTTGGCGGTGTTCTCATAATTGCGGCGGATGACGGAGAGGCCGCGGTCGAGCGCGTCTTGCTTCATCTCCACGATCGTCACGGGGATGCCGGCGTTGAGGAAGTTCATCGAGATGCCGCCGCCCATGGTGCCGGCGCCGATGACGCCGACCTTCTTCACGGGAATCGTAGGCGTGTCGTCCGGCACGTCCGTGACTTTCGCGGCCTGGCGCTCGGCGAAGAAAACGTAGCGCTGCGCGGCGGACTGCGTGCCGGTCATCAGCTCCATGAACAGCTTGCGCTCGGTCTTGAGCCCGTCCTCGAAAGGTTCGTTCACGGCGGCTTCGATGCAGCGGATATTGTATTCGGGGGCGAGGAAGCCGCGGAATTTGCGGGCGTTCTCCTTGCGGAAATTCGCGAAGATCTCCGGCTTGCCGCGCGCGGCTTCGACCTTGGCGCTATTGTCGCGCACGCGCCTGAGCGGCTTGTTCCCGGCCACGATCTTGCGGGCGAAGGCGATGGCCGCGTCGCGCAAGCCGCCTTCGGGCGCGAGTTCGTCGACCAAGCCGTTCTCCAGGCATTGCTTGGCGCCGACATGCTTGCCGCTGGTCACCATGTCGAGCGCGCTTTCGACGCCGACGATGCGCGGCAGGCGCTGCGTGCCGCCGGCGCCGGGGAGAAGACCGATATTCACCTCCGGCAATCCGCATTTCGCGGACGGAACGGCCACGCGATAATGCGCGCACAACGCCACTTCGAGGCCGCCGCCCAAAGCCGTGCCGTGGATCGCGGCGACGACGGGCTTGGGAGAGCCTTCGATGATGTTCTCGACCTCGAACAGGCTGGCGCCCTTGGGCGCCTTGCCGAATTCGGAAATGTCCGCGCCCGCGATGAAGGTCTTGCCTTCGCAGATCAGCACGATGGCCTTCACGCCCGGATCGGCGATGGCGGCCTTGAAGCCTTCCGCGAGCCCGTCGCGCACGAGCGCGGAGAGCGCGTTCACCGGCGGCGAGTTCAGCGTGACGATGGCGATGTCGCCGTCCGTGGAGAGGTCGGTCACTTCGTTGATTGCGGCCATGGTTCCTGGGTCCCGGATGTTTTTTGCATAGCAACATGACGCCGGACCCGGAGTCCAGCGTCCCGAAAATCGGGTATGGCGGCCGCGAAACGCCATAGGGCGATTCGCGGCCGGACAGGCTCGGATCAGTTGAAATTGCCGGTCGACAGGTCGGCGGCATGCTGCAGGCCGATGAGCTGGATGAGGTAGTCCTGCCCGGCCTGATAGCCCGCGGCGCCGTTCTCGTCGACGACAAGGAATGTCTCGCCATTCTGATCGCCGCCGGTGACGGTGAGGAGGGCGGCGTGATGGGCGGCGAGCTGGCCCGCACCCACGACAGTCTGCATGTCGCTGTCGAAGGTCGCGGCGTTCACCGTGCCGCTGACCGCCGCGTCGAAGGCGGTGGGGGCGTTGGCATGGCCGATCTGGAAGAAATCGCGGTCGGCATCGAAGCTGGAGACCTTGTCATAGGACGTGCCGGTCGAGTCCGCCACGCCGGCATAGACCAGCGTGTCGACGTTGGTGCCGCAGCGCAGCGTGTCCTGACCCAAGCCGCCGGTGAACGCATCGGAATGCGCCGAGCCTTGCATCGTGTCATCGCCCTGGCTGCCGGTGACGCGCCCGCCATTCACGGTGGCCGCGATGGTTCCGTCCGTTTCGGCGGAGTCGTTGACCGTGGATTCAACGACCGTGATGGAGAGATGATGGCCCGCCGCGATATTGCCGTCCGCGAGCGTGACGTTTACGCCCTGCTCGACGATCATACTTCCAAAGCCCTGCATGGTCGTGTCGCTGAACACGACCGGCGCCGAGAAGTCGGCGATCATCTCTCCGCCATGGCTGGTGAGCGCCAGACCGGCATTCAATGCCGGTCCGACCACGGTGATCGCGGTGTGGTTGCTGGTATCCTCGACGGTTCCCGTGCTCTGGCCATCGATGACCACGCCGCCGGCAAAGGCGCCGCCGCCCACGGTGATATCGAGAATCGCCGCGTTCGTGACGGTCAGATGGAGCGCGGGATCCAGCGCATTCGTGTCCAGCGTGATGTGATCGCCCGATTGCGCGGTGTCGTTGATGAAAAGCTCATCCGCGCCGCCATCGGCGCCGAAGATGAGGTTGTAATCGTGCCCACCTGTCATGGTGAAACTTTCGACATCTTGCAGCGTCGTGCTCGTCATCGTCACGCCCGCGGAATAATCGCCATCCAGATTCACGACGGGGCCAGCCTCGCCCTGGTTGCGATCGGGCGCCTCGCTCACATGGTCGCCGGCGTCGAATGTGCTTCCGAAATTAATGTGGGTCGTGACGAGGTTCGGATTGAGCCCGCTGACGGAGTCTTCCCCGCCATGGGTGAAATCGACCGTGGTGATGAAACCGTTGGTGGCGTCGATGACGTCGTCGCCCGCGCCGCCGGTCACGGCGCCCGCGAGATTGCCGGGGGGACCGAAGCCGAAGTGGAGGCTATCGCCCGCGCCGAGCGCCGAGGCGTCGACATTGACGGAATTCGAGGACGTGTTGGTCGAGAGCGCGACCGTGTAGCTGTTGCCGGCGCCGAAGGTGATGTTTTCGATCCCGTCGATCTGGCTCGCCGCGATCGTGATGGCGGAGGCGTAGGCGCCGTTCAGGTTCAACGTATCGGCGCCCGCGCCGCCATTGAAGCGGTCAAATTTCGTGAAGACCGCGCCGGCGTCGAATGTATCGTTGCCATTGCCGCCCGCCGCGATGTCATGGCCGCCCTGGCTGACGTCGATCACGTCGTCGCCGTCGCCGCCCGACAGCGTGTCGTCGCCCGCGCCGCCGATGAGGGTGTCGGCGCCCTTGCCGCCGGAGACGTGGAAGAAGCCGTCGGTCTCCGCCGAGCCGTCGAAGTGCAGCGAGAAGCCCGCCGCCAAGGTCTGCGCCTGCACCGCGAGCCCCGCGCCGGACGCGACATTGGCGTCGTTCATGGTGATGTCGTAGTCGTGGCCGTTGGTCAGCACGAGATATTCGACGCTGGTCAGCGTGGTCGCGCCCAAGGTCAGCGAAGGATAATCGCCGTCGAGGATGACGCGGTCGTTTCCGGCGCCGCCGTCGACGGTGTCGGCGGCAGTGAAGGTGGCGCCGAAGGAGAATTTGTCCGCGCCGTCGTTGCCGGAGACGGTGTCGTCGCCGCCGCCCACGAGATTGAAGAGGTCGTTGCCCGCTTCGCCGACCAGCACGTCATTGCCTTTATAGCCCTTGATATGGTCGTTGCCCGACAGCGCGGAGGCTTCGAAGCCCGCCAGGTCATTGGACTCGACGAAGCCGGTGAAGGCGGAGCCCGACATCGAAAGGCCGGAGAAGATGGCAGGCGCGCTGACGCCGCGGCCGATCTCGAAGTCCGACACCGTGCCGTCGGTGGGAAATCCGTTGGCGTCGAATGTGGTGAAGTCCGCGCCGATGATCTTGTAGACGGTCCCGCTCGCGCCGGCGATGTCGATCTCGGTGGCGCTCGATGCGGTGACCGCGCCGCCTGCGAAATCGCTGAAGTCGATCGCGAGCATGCTCTGCGAATGCGCGCCCGAGGAATAGCTGGCCATGATGTGTCTCCTTTGCGCGCGGTCTAACACAGCGTGCACAAAAAATCCGCGAAACGTTCGTTACGCGATCCGCATAAGAGATGGCTTCTTATAGAGACGCCGCTATGACGCCATGCCCAGCGCGATGGCGGTCTCGCGGCTTTGGCTGACGGGGATGACCTCGAACTCCATCACGTCCTGCCATTGCGCGATCCAGCGCTGGAAATCGGTGGCATCGTCGGTCTCCATCAACTGGAAGCAGCGCGAGAGATCGGCAGCGACCCAGGAGTTCACGAATTTCAGCCCGTCCGGCATCTGCCGGCCCTTGTCGCGCAATTTGTCGTAGACCGACTTTCCGTCCTGGTTGCGGAAGCGCTCGATCACCATGAACATCATCTAAGGCTGCCCCCTTGGTTCTCTGTTCTTTGTGTGCGTCACTCTACTATGCGCCCCAGCGCGAGATCGCTGACATAGGGATTGGTCTTGCGCTCCCAGCCGAAGCTGGACATCTGGCCATGCCCCGGCACGAAGCGCATGTCGTCGCCCAAGGGCCAGAGCTTTTCGGTGATGGAGCGTACGAGCTCTTCGTGATTGCCGCGTGGGAAATCGCTGCGGCCGACCGAGCCCGCGAACAGCACATCGCCCACGAAGGCGATTCGATTGGCCTCATTGAACAGCACCACATGGCCCGGCGTGTGTCCGGGACAATGGCGCACGCCGAATCGCGCCTCGCCGACCGTGACGGCGTCGCCGTCGGCAAGCCAGCGGTCGGGCAGGCAGTTTTCCGCGTCCGGAAAACCGGGATTGCGGGCGTGCCTGGCGAGATCCTCCAGAAGGAAGAGATCGTCCTGATGCGGGCCCTCGATCCGCACGCCCATCTCGCGGGCGAGCTTGGCCGCTCCGCTGGCGTGGTCGAGATGGCCGTGGGTCAGGAGCACCTTTTCCAGGCTAAGGCCTTGCGATAGAATGAGTTCCTTGAGCCGAGCCACTTCGCCGCCGGGATCGATCGCCGCGGCCTTGCGGGTCTTGGTGCACCAGACCAGCGAGCAATTCTGGCGATAAGGCGTGACGGGAATCACGGTCGCTTGGAGGGAGGGCACGGCCATACCGGTTTCTTAGGGAGGCGTGCGTGACGGAACAAGGTTTATCCGCCACCCATTAACTTAGAGCAATAAAGTTACGCGGCATGACAGGGCCGACAGAAAGTTGGGTCCCGATTGTGTCCGGGAGGCAACAGGTTAAAGCGATGATTCCGTTGATCACCTAAAGGCTTCTGATAAGGTTTTCGCTGAATTTCAGCGTTGGGCTAGGGCATCTCCGCGCCCGCAAGAATTGGGGGATCCATGCGCGTCCGGTTTCTGATGGTTGCTTCGGCGGCAATCGCCATGCTGTGCGGAATGTCTGCCGCACAAGCACAGATGACGAAATCCAGCGTGACGCTGGACGTGAACAGCTTCTTCCAGCCGTCTCAGTACGGCCAGGACGGTTCTGTCTACGGCGTGCGCGCACGCGGCACAGGCTCGATCGAGATCCTGCCCGGCAACCACCTTCAGTCGACGTCGCTGACGCCCGATCCGTGCAACTCCGCCGGCAATTTCCCCGGCGGCTGGTGCCAGACGGCGCATTCGGTGGCCGCCAACCAGTTCGGCTGGGACTTCTCCTCGACCGGCGCCGGCGCCGTCATCGGCATCGTCGATACCGGCATCGACCTCAACAACCCGGAATTCACCGGCCGCGTCCTCCATGGCGCCTGCATCGTGAGCTCCGCCAATCCCTGCTCGACCGGTTATGAGAATCAGGGCGGCGATCCGGCCATCTTCCCCGGGCCGAATTCCACCCATGGCACGCATGTCACCGGCATCGCGGCGGGCACGAACACCGGCATCGCGCCGGGCGCCTCGATCCTTCCCGTGAAAGTCTGCTCCTCCACCGCCGATTCTTGCGATGGTGTCGACCAGGGCATGATCTGGGCGGCGCAGCATGGCGCGGACATCGTCTCCGTCTCCATCGGCGGCCCGGTCATCGCGGCTTCCGACGTCGACGCGTTCCGCCAGGTCGCCTCGCTCGGCACGCTGATGGTCGTCGCCGGCGGCAACTCCGGCAACAAGGATCCGTCGGGCGGCTTCCTCGCCGGCGGCGCGCTGGCGGACGGCGTCCGCGGCTCGATGATCGTGGTCGGCGCGACCGGCTGCAACGGTCCCAACCCGAACACGCCCACCAGCTGCGCCAATGGCGGCTTGGGCGGCATCGCCTCCTTCAGCCAGGTCCCCGGCAATCGCTGCGAGATCCATGGCGGCCAGCGCTTCTGCATGAAGGACTACTTCGTGATGGCGCCGGGCGTCGACATGTGGTCGAGCGTCGGCAACAGCACCCATTCGGCGCCGGACTATGGCTATCTGTCCGGCACCTCGATGGCCACGCCTTACGTCTCCGGCGTCGCCGCGGTCATCAAGGGCGCCTCGCCGTTCCTGACGGCCGAGGAAGTCGCCGACATCATCTTCAACTCCACCGACGACATGGGCGCGGCCGGCATCGACCCCGTCTATGGCCGCGGCGCCGTCGACATCACCAAGGCGATGTCTCCGGCCGGCGCGCCCAAGTCGATCAAGGTTGCGAAGTCCGGCCAGGTCGGCAACGCCGCCTCGGTCGTCGGCGCCAGCCATGCCAACACCAGCCTCGTCTCCGGCGTGCTGGCGGTGGCGGTCCGCAACTCGACCCTCCTCAAGAAGGTCGAAGTGACGGACGCCTATGGCCGCGTCTTCCAGGCGAACCTGACGAACGCGACGTACAATCCCGGTGTCGATCTTGGCCGCTACTTCTTCGCCAACAACTTCACCTCCGTGTCGCCCTTCGTCTTCGCGTCGGATACGCCGATCGGCCAGTTGGTCGCCACCGGCTATGCGATGGACACGACGACTCCGCGCCTGATCTCCGGCCAGTTCCTCACCCAGGACCGCGATCAATATTCGATCCAGGACCTGAACGTGACGGCGACCCTGGCCAAGGGCGTCGAGCTGAACATGGGCTACAACACGGTCATGTCGGGCAACTTCTCCGGCTACGACGTGAACGGATCGTCCGCCTATGACGGCCTCTTCACCCAGGCCGCCGCGGTCAATTCGCCCTACGCCTCGCTCACGGATGGCGGCAGCTTCATCGGTTCGCGCATCGCGCTCTCCGACGATCTGCACCTGCGCGTCGGCGCGTCGATGCTGACCGCTCAGCATGGCGAGTTCGATGTGCCGGTGTTCTCGATGGCCGACCAGCTCCTCGGCACGGCCGGCCAGGCCCAGTACCAGCAGCGTACGGCCCAGTCGACCTTGGCCGGCGCGGATTGGGACTTCGCCTCTTGGGGCGGTCTCGGCGTCGTCGCCACGCAGACCAACGAACAGAACGGTCTGCTCGGCGGCCTGAACTCCGGCTCGCTCGCGATGGCCTCCAGTGCCAGCACGTCGTCGGTCGGCATGTCCGCCCGCTTCGGCTTCGGCGACGGCTGGGTCACGACGCTGTCCTACAGCGAAGGCCTCACCAATCTGGACCTCAAGGCGACGAGCCTGATCACCGGCTCCGATGCGCTCCACAGCCGCGCCTACGGCGTCGCGGTGGCCAAGCACGGTCTCTTCGATGAAGACGACTCGCTCGGTGTCGCGGTCAGCCGTCCGGTGCAGATCTACTCCGGCGGCGTGGAACTGCAGGCGGCGACGGGTATCGACGCCGACGGCAACTTCATCTCCGGCCGCGAACATGTCTCGCTCGCCTCTTCGACCCCGGAAACGGACTTCGAACTCGGCTATGTGACCACGTTCATGAACGGCGCCCTCTCGCTCCAGGCCAATGCCGGCTACCAGTCCAACGTGGCTGGCCAGGCGGGCCTGAACGGCGTGACGGTCCTGTCTCGCGCGAACATCCGCTTCTAAGCGGGCTTCGCCTGACGAATGCGAAAGGGCCGGAGGCAACTCCGGCCCTTCTGCTTTTTGGATGGGCCGAACGATTCCAGTCATCCGCGGACGCGAGAGAAAGAAGGGATTCACGCGGAGCCGCGGAGACGCGGAGGTGCAGGCGATCGGCATACGCGCCAAATGATTGCCGCCCACGAAGCGGGCAGGTCGTAAAAGCCTGACCGCTTCGCGGGCGAAGAAGGCAAGGCGCGCCTCTGCATCGCCAGCACGAACTCCGCGTCTCCGCGGCTCCGCGCGAGTTCGTCTTCACTTCGTCGCGGAGACGCGGAGGTGCAGGTGATCGGCATAAGCGCCAAATGATCGCCGCCCGCGAAGCGGGCAGGGCGTAAAAGCGTGACCGCTTCGCGGGCGAAGAAGGCAAGGCGCGCCTCTGCATCGCCAGCACGAACTCCGCGTCTCCGCGGCTCCGCGTGAATCCCTTTTTCACTTCGTCGCACCACTCCCGCTTTTGAATTGTGAAAATTCCGTAATGATGACATCCTGGCTCCACAGTTGAAGCAATAGGAGCCGCGCGCCATGGCGGACGATTTCGAGATTCTCCAGTCCCATCATCAAGTCACGGCCAATCAGGGCCAGGACCAGACCGCCCCACCGGGACACAAGCCTGCGCATTATCCCGCGCCGCCCGTGCGGGAGGCCGTCCCCCAGGTCAGCGATCCGCCCTGGCCGCCGCCGCTGCGCCAGCATTTCTTCGCGCGCCCGAACGATGCCCTTGTCCCCGGCGGCGTGCAGAACGACGGGCTGCATTGCGCTGTCGCGCGCGTGATCGCCGATACACCGCAAAATGAGATGCTGCCGCCCGACGTGCTGGTGCGCGAACAGCAGAGGCTGGTCGACGAGCTCTACAAGCGCTTTCCGCCGGACGATTATCTCGGCAACCGCTGCGGCACGCCTGCGCTCGCCATCCAAATGCTCAACGCCTATGGCTGGAGCGGCTTCGCCTACAGCATCCACCAATGGGATCTTGCCGGGGTCGACGCGAACGGCGCCAACGCCAATCTCACGCCCTATCTGAGCTTCTTCCGCCAGGCCGCGATCGATCCGGTGGTGAACACGGTCAATGGCACGCTCATCCGGCCGCCGCGGCCGGTGCTCTGCCTCGTCGACGTCTCGAGCTGGCCCACTTTCCGCCAGGATTCGAAGGTGGTGGGCATGCATTGGGTCGTGTGGGAGGCCATGCCGCCGAGCAACGCCTATCCCTATTCGCCCGAATATTGGATCACCAACGCGCCCGGCCTGCACCAGACCTATATCCCGGCGAAGCTGCGGGCGCACGATTTCGGCTATGCCTGGGAAAACCGTTTCGTCCTCGGCTATCCAAAATTCGTGGCGGTGCTGCCGCAGCCGCGCGGCTGATTGCAAGCCCTGCGGGAACCGCCGCGCGGACCCACTGCGGACGGTGCGCACGGCCGCCCGTGATGCCGTCCGCTGGCGATTTGCGATCCGCGCCCGCGCTCGCTAAAACCCCGGCCGCTCACCCATCCCATTGAAAGCCTGCGCCATGGCCGGTCCCCAATACGTGTTCGTGATGAAGGGTCTTTCCAAGACCTATCCCGGCGGCAAGCAGGTGTTGAAGGACATCTGGCTGAGCTTCTATCCGGGCGCCAAGATCGGCATTGTCGGCGTCAACGGCGCGGGCAAATCGACCCTGATGAAGATCATGGCCGGGCTCGACAACGAGTTCACGGGCGAGGCCTGGGCGGCCGACGGCATCAAGAAGGGCTACCTGCCGCAGGAGCCGCAGCTCGATGCGTCCAAGAACGTTCGTGACAACGTGATGGACGCGGTGGCGGGGAAGAAGGCGCTGGTCGACCGTTTCAACGAGATCGCGGCGAACTATTCCGACGAGACGGCCGACGAGATGGCCAGGCTGCAGGACGAGATCGAGGCGCAGGGCCTATGGGACCTCGACTCCCAGATCGACCAGGCGATGGACGCGCTGCGCTGCCCCGAAGGCGACGCCGACGTCGCCACGCTCTCGGGCGGCGAGAAGCGCCGCGTCGCGCTGTGCAAACTTCTGCTGGAAGCGCCGGACATCCTTCTGCTCGACGAGCCGACCAACCATCTCGACGCCGAATCCGTCCAATGGCTCGAGCACACGCTGCGCGAATACAAGGGCTGCATCATCCTCGTCACCCATGACCGCTACTTCCTGGACAACGTCACGGGCTGGATCCTGGAGCTCGACCGCGGCAAGGGCATCCCGCATGAGGGCAACTACTCCTCCTTCCTCGCGGTGCAGGAAAAGCGCCTGAAACAGGAATCGAGCGAGGAGGCCGCGCAGCAGCGCACCATCGCGCGCGAACGCGAATGGATCCAGCAGAGCCCGCGCGCCCGCCAGGCCAAATCCAAGGCGCGCATCAACGCCTATGAAGAGCTGCTCGCCAAATCGCAGGAACAGCGCGGCGGTCCCGCGCAGATCGTCATCCCCGTGGCCGAGCGCCTCGGCTCGATGGTCGTCGAGGCCGAAGGCCTGTCGAAGGCGTTCGGCGACCGCCTGCTGTTCGACGACGTGAACTTCAAGCTTCCGCCCGGCGGCATCGTCGGCGTGATCGGCCCCAACGGCGCCGGCAAGACGACGTTGTTCCGGATGCTCACCGGCCAGGAGAAGCCGGACTCCGGCGCGATGCGCGTGGGCGACACGGTGCAGATCGGCTATGTCGACCAGTCGCGCGACGCGCTCGATCCCAATAAGACGGTGTGGCAGGAAATCTCCGACGGGCTCGACGTGCTGGAGCTCGGCAAGCGCACCATGCAGTCCCGCGCCTATGTCGGCGCCTTCAACTTCAAGGGCGGCGACCAGCAGAAGAAGGTGGGCCTGCTCTCGGGCGGCGAGCGCAATCGCGTGCATCTGGCCAAGATGCTGAAGTCCGGCGCGAACCTTCTGCTCCTCGACGAACCGACCAACGACCTCGACGTCGAAACCCTGCGCGCGCTCGAAGCGGCGCTGGAGGACTTCGCCGGCTGCGCGATGATCATCAGCCACGACCGCTGGTTCCTCGACCGCATCGCGACGCACATGCTCGCCTTCGAAGGCGACAGCCACATCGAATGGTTCGAAGGCAATTACCAGGACTACGAAGCCGACAAGAAACGCCGCCTCGGCATCGACGCCGACCAGCCGCACCGGATCAAGTACAAGAGGTTCGCGCGGGCTTAGAGCGTTTCAAGTTTTGGCGGAAGCATAGCCGGCGTTTGCAATGTAGTTGGCGCATTCATCGGGACCGATGGTGTGGATGAGGTTGCCAATGTGGCGCCAGGTATCGACGAGGTTGCGCCTTTGAGCGAGGCGCATC
>DASXCJ010000022.1:0-3771 GCA_036491175.1 Rhizomicrobium sp. | reverse complement strand
TAACGAACCAGCCTAACCCGCAAATCCTGGGAATAGGGTCGCGCCATCCGCGCCTCCCGAATCAACCGCGATCCAAGACTCGCTTATCAAACCAGCTTTGGGAATCCACTCCGAGTCAGCTCATTCCAAAATTGCTCTAATCTCGGCCGTATGGAAAGCTTCACGCTCCATGAGCGGCTCAAGGCCGATACGCACCCGGTTGCGGATTGGGGCCTGTCGCGCGTGCTGCTGATGAACGACGCGCGCTATCCCTGGCTCATCCTCGTCCCGCGCCGCGCCGGACTGGTCGAACTGCACGACCTCAAACATGCCGAACGCCTGGTGCTGATGGAAGAGATCGCGCGCGCCAGCGACCATCTGAAATCGCTCACCGCCGCCGCCAAGATCAATGTCGGCGCGCTCGGCAACATGGTCCCGCAACTCCATGTCCACGTCATCGCCCGCAATCCCGGCGATCCAGCCTGGCCCGGCCCAGTCTGGGGCCACGGCGCCGCGGTGCCGTACACGGACGACGCACGGGGCGCATTCGTGAAGAGGCTCGACGCGCTTTAAGACCTCGGTAACCAGACTGGCACGGCTGTTGCTCCTAGGAGCGCAGGAGAACCCGACGCCATGCTGGCAGAAGCCGCAACCGCTACGCAGAACCGCACCGACGTGCTGGCCGCCATCAAGCAGGCGAGCGTCGCCACGGGATCGGATTTCAATTACCTGGTCGACACCGCGATGCGCGAGTCGAGCCTGAAACCGCAAGCGAAATCAGGGACATCCAGCGCCTGCGGCCTGTTCCAGTTCACCGGCCAGACTTGGCTCGGCATGATCAAGCAGACCGGCGCGAAATACGGCCTCGGCTCCTGTGCCAAGGCCATCAGCCAGGACTCCGACGGCCGCTACCACGTGGACAATGCTTCCGACCGCCAGGCAATTCTTGCCCTGCGCAACGACCCCAAGGTCGCCTCGCTGATGGAAGGCGAATACGCCAACCAGTCGAAAGCGACGCTGGAGACCACGCTCGGCCGCGGCGTCTGCGGCGGCGAACTCTATGCCGCGCACTTCCTCGGGCCCGACGCCGCCTGCAAGTTGATCAAGATGAACGGCGCGACGCCCAACGCCAGCGCCGCCGCCGCGTTCCCCACCGCCGCCGACGCCAACAGAAGCGTCTTCTATCACGCCGACGGCAGCGCGAAGTCCGTCCACGAAGTCTACAATTGGGCGCTGCGCCAGCCCTCCGGCACGCTCGCGCTGACGAAGACGATGCCGAAGGCGCCGGTCAAACCGGCGGCCACCAATGTCTCGCCCTCCGGCGATTGGCTCGCGGGCCAACTCTATGACGCCACGGAGCCGAGCGGCGACACGCTCGCGCTTCTGTCGCCGGTCTCGCTGTCGCCCGGCGTGATCCACATCCTGTCCTCGCTCAACGGCCCGGACGCCGAACCCCGCAAGAATTGACGCGGGCTTCGCGGCCCGCCTATGCATCGCCCATGCGCGCTGCACTGATAGCCGTCTGGGCGGTCATCCTCACGACGGCCATCGTGCAGACCGCCAACGGTCTGCAGACGGATCTGCTCGGCCTGCGCGCCGGCCTGGAATCCTTCTCGCCCTTCGGCGTGAGCATCTTCATGGCCGGCTATTATGTCGGCTATTCGCTGGGGCCGCTTCTGTGCCCGGTGGCGATCCGCCGCCTCGGCCATCCCGCGACCATCGCCGGCGGATTGCTGATCGCCGCCGCCATCATCGTGCTGCATGGGCTGTTCGTGACGCCCGTCGCCTGGACGATCCTGCGCGCCATATCGGGCACGGCATTGGCTTGCGTCTATATCGCCTTCGAGAGCTGGATCAACGACCGCGCGGAGAACCGCGTCCGTGGGCGGGTGTTCAGCCTCTACATGGTCGCGCAGATGATCGGCATGACCGCCGCGCAATTCCTGCTGATGATCGCCAGTCCCAAGACGCTGGAGCTGTTCCTGCTCGCGGCGGCGCTGTTCGCCATCGGCGCCGTGCCGGTCGTCGTCAAGCGCGGGACCGCGCCGCTTCACACGACGATCGAGCGTGTCACGCTTACCCGTCTCTCCCGCATCATGCGCGAGCTGTTCGCGCTGACGCCGCTGGGGCTGATCGAGACGTTCCTGTCGGGCGTGTCGTGGAGCATCGTCTTCACCTTCGCGTCCGTCTACGCGCAGCACGCGGGGTTGAGCGTGAGCCAGTTCTCCTGGTTCATGGGCGGCGCGATGGCGGCGGCGTCGCTGTGGCAATTCCCCCTGGGTTGGATATCCGACGCGGCAGGGCGGCGGCTCACCTTGATCCTGATGTGCGCCGCCGGAACCGGCGCGGCGTCGTTCGGCGCGTGGGCGAACGGGCAGGGGCTTGCGCTGGAATATGCGGCGTCGGCCTTGGTCGGCGCGTCGGTGTTCCCGCTCTATAGCGTCGCGGTCGCGCATACCAACGACAAGATCGCGCCGGCCGTGCGCGTGCCGGCCGCCGCCGCGCTGGTGCTGCTGTTCGGGCTGGGCTCCATCGTCGGGCCGCTGGCGGTCGGGCAGGCCATGACCTGGCTCGGCGTGGCCGGCTATTACGAGGTGCTGGCCGCCGTGATGGGCATGAGCTTGGCGGCGGCGCTCGCGACACGCTAGGCTTCGGCAAACGCCATCCCAGAGGTTTCCATGTCAGACGCAAAGCCCGTAGCCGTGGCCGTTCCGGCGGCGACGATCCTGATCGTGCGCGATGCGCCGGCGAATTCCGGGGCCGGCCTCGAAGTCTTCATGGTCAAGCGCCATCACCAGATCGATTTCGTCGCCGGGGCGCTGGTCTTCCCGGGCGGCAAGGCCTCCAAGGGCGACTTCGACGCGGGGCTGGTGGAGTTCGCCCGCTGCCATCCCGATTGGAGCGAGGAGATGCGCGCGCTCGGCGCCTGCGCGATCCGCGAGGCGTTCGAGGAATCCGGCATCCTCTTCGCCTATGACGAGAGCGGCGCGTTCGTGGACAGCGCGCGGCTCGAAACGCTTTCGCACTATCGCGAGAAGCTGGAGAAGAACGCGATCAGCCTGCTCGACATGCTGCGCGCCGAGAAGCTCGCGCTCGCCTGCGACCGGCTGGTGCATTTCGCCCATTGGGTCACGCCCAAGAACATGCCCAAGCGCTTCGACACCCACTTCTTCCTCGCCGCCGTGCCGCAAGGCCACGCCGGCAGCCATGACGGCCGCGAGTCCGTGGACTCCACCTGGATCGGCCCTGAAGAGGCGATCGCCGACCGCAAGCGCTGGAACGTGATCTTCCCGACCAAGCTCAACCTGATGAAGCTCGCGAAGTCGTCCAACACCAAGGACGCACTCGCCGCCGCCGCGAAAGCCCCGCCGGTAACGGTTGAGCCCTGGGTCGAAGCCGGACCGGACGGCCAGGTGCTCCGCATCCGCGAGGACGCAGGCTACGAGCAGACCAGCGCGAATTTAAGAGAGGCGATGTGAGGGCGGCGTTTAGAGTCGTTTTGGTTTGAACTTACCCACCAAACGTCATGGCCGGCCTCGTGCCGGCCACCCATAACCTCGCTCTCGACTTGTTGTGATGGACCGGGGTTATGGGTCACCGGGACAAGCCCGGGGATGACGAATATTTTGGTGATTCAGTACAATCCAAAACCGCTCTAGTGTCCCGAGTCACAAGTTTGTCGGATTAGATTCGCGTAAGAGTCGCGTCGCAATGCCAAGGATTGCCGGCATTTGCGATGGAGCTTGAGATGGCGGGTCGGCAGCTGATGGCTTTGGTGCTGGACGAGCGGGA
>DASXCJ010000021.1:0-51438 GCA_036491175.1 Rhizomicrobium sp. | reverse complement strand
CCACCTGGGTGGCCTGCCCGCGCGCGTTGCGCGCAATCAGACAATTGGCGTGCAAAGCACGCCGGGCAGGCCATGACACCGGAGGTGGATGGGGCAGCGATGCGCGCAAGGCGCAGATTGGGGAATACTGACAACCTAGGGGTGCAGCGTCACCCTGTCAAGGCGATGGTGGGGAAAATCGAAAAGAATCCGGGAACTTTGTGCAGATTCTCCGAATCAGCCCTTCAGCCGCCCATAGATCAGGCAATCCCGCCGGAAGCCGTCGCGGACGACATGGCCCGCCAATGTCCCCTCATAGGCGAAGCCCAGCCGCTCCAGAAGACGCCGCGAGCCCTCGTTCCCGGCATGGAGCCGCGCCCAGAGCCGCTCCAGCCCCAGGCTCTCGAACGCATAGTCGACCACCGCGTCCATCGCCTCCACCGCATAGCCGTTGCCCCACCAGCCGCGATTGAACAGGAAACCCAGCTCGGCGCGGCCCTGGCGCGGATCGATTTCCGAGAGGTCGCAGGCGCCAAACACCGTGCTGTCCGACAACAGGCTCACCGCCCAATAGGCCGAGCGACCCTCCACCATGTCCGAGATCTGCCCGGCGACGATCTCCGCCACGGTGGCGTAGTCGCGGAAAGCGGGCCAGTCCCAGAAGCGCATCGTCTCGTCATCCGACATGATGGCGTAGAGCGGCTCGGCGTCCCGCGGCGCGAGCGGGCGTAGCTGAAGTCTTTCGGTGCGGAGAATCGGCGTGGGCATCCAGGGAACTATAGCTGGAACAAGCCCGAAGCTGGGTTCGCAAAGGGTGATGAGTGGCCCAAAACCAGGCCAGAAATTCATGAGGCGGCCGGCGCTATTCGCGCCGTAGCCGCCTCACGCTGCCCCCTTCAATGCGGACCCATAAGCCGCGAGGCCATTGCCCCCAATTGCCGTTTGGACCCGCGGCGAGGCGCAATGTGCCGTAGCTGTGCGCGTTCGCAAGAGCGCGGCGCATGACTGTCATGCTTTTGCCGCCACCCTGTGGATTCACAGCAACAACGTGTGATGCGTTAGGGCGCCTTGAAGTGCTTGGAGAGCTTCAAACCCTGGCTTTGATAGTTCGAGCCCATCCCCTCGCCATAAAGCTCCGGGGGCGGATCAGTCAGCCGCTCGAACACCAGCCGGCCGATGATCTGGCCGTGCTCCAGGATGAAGGGCACCTCGCGGGAGCGCACTTCCAGGACGCCCCGGGCGCTGGGCGGCTGGCCCGGCGCATAGCCGAAACCGGGGTCGAAGAAGCCCGCGTAATGCACCCGGAACTCGCCCACCAGGGGATTGAACGGCACCATCTCGGCGGCATAGTCGGTCGGGATGGCCACCGCCTCGCGGCTGACCAGGATATAGAACTCGTCCGGGTCGAGCACGATATGGCCGGTCGCCGACGGCTCGATCGAATCCCAGAAGGCATGAGGATCGAGCGCGCCGCGCTTGTCGACATCGATCAGCCCGGTATGGCGCTTGGCCCGCCAGCCGATCCGGCCACCCTGGCCCTCGCCCTTGAGGTCGATGGAAAGGCCGAGCCCGTTGTCGATATCGGCCTCGCCCGAGACCAAGGGCTGCTCGGTATGGAGACGGCGCAGCTGCGTGTCGGTGAATTGCGGGCTGCCATGGCGGATCCGCAATTGATTGAGCTTGGAGCCCTTGCGCACCAGGACGGGGAAGGTGCGGGGGGAAATCTCGGCATAAAGCGGCCCGCGATAACCCGCCTCGATGCGGTCGAAGCTCTGCGCATGATCGGTGATCAGCCGGGTGAATACGTCGATGCGGCCGGTGGAGCTTTTGGGATTGGCGATGCCCGAGACGCGCGCGGTGAAATCGGCATGCTCGAGCAGCGGCACGATATAGACGCAGCCCGTCTCCAAGACCGCGCCGTTCGTCAGATCGATCTCATGCATGAACACCTGCGGCAGCTTATCGGCCACGCTTGCCTTCGGCCCGGGCAGGAAGCTCGCGCGCACGCGATACGCAACCGGCCCCAGCCTCAGATCGATGCTCGCCGGCTGGACCTGGCCCTCCTCGATCTCCTCGGCGGCAAGGATCTCGCGCCGCGCCCGGATCAGCCGCTTCAGCACATGGCTGGGCAGGATGCCGGTCGAATACCGGCCATAGGCGGAATCCCCCGCCTCCGCCGCCTCGCCGAACAGATTTTCCGCCGTCTCCGCCATGGGTGGGTTATAGGGCGCACCGGCGTTCCGGTCACGCAGACGGACAAGAAAAGCTGTGCAGCGCTACCGCACAGTGCTGCACCTCCCCCTTGTGGGGAGGTCGACAAAATCCGAAGCGCAGCGGAGGATTTTTCGGGTAGGGGGCCGCTCCGGACGGCGCGTTCGGCCCCCTACCCGAAATCGCTTTGCGTTTTCGACCTCACCACGAGAGG
Organism: Rhizomicrobium sp.; assembly: GCA_036491175.1. Lineage (GTDB taxonomy): Bacteria > Pseudomonadota > Alphaproteobacteria > Micropepsales > Micropepsaceae > Rhizomicrobium. The sequence goes on along the minus strand of DASXCJ010000021.1, from coordinate 49,034 downwards.
GGTGCAAAAGGAAACTCACAAACTGACGAGCCGGATGATGGAAGGCGCGAGCCCGGGCACCCCGTCGCCGAAATGGCATTGGACGGCGGCGCGCACGTTCTCACGAAGCGCGTCCACGGTATCCGCCTCGGTGAAGATATCGTGTCCCGGGGCCGAAGCGATGTAGCCGCCATCGGCCTCGTCTTCCCGAACTTCGAAAACGATTTCGTTGGCCATGGGCGAATTCCAGTTGCGCGAGGGTTTGGCCGCAAGCACGAGAATCACTGGTTCTTGGCATAGGCCCGGAAGCGGAGCAGGACGTCGTGCTCGTCGAAGAGATAGGTCACGATCACCGCGCCGTCCTTGTACTGGTACATGTAGACCGAACGGTTGCCCATGTGGCTTTCGTTGAAGGGCGCGCCGAGCTTGTCGCGGATTTCCGCCTTGGTCGATTTGCCGTTGACGAAGCCGTTGATGAAATCGGAATCCGGATCGGATTTGGGGGCGTCCGAAGCGGCATCGCTCTTCGCCGCGCTGTCCTTCACGGCGTCGGCGCAAGCGCCGTCGCAAAGCCGCACCTTGTCGACGAGGAAATGATCCGCCTCGCCCTGCGCATGCAGCCGCGCCAGCGCCGCATCCTTCTGGTCCTTCGGGAACACCGTCATCCCCGGCATCGCGCCGGGCTCCGCGGGCCGGCGGAATTCGCGCTGCACGACATAGAGCGCGTCATGACCGGCGATGGCCTTCAGGAAGATGTCGACATCCTTGTCCGCGCCTTTCTGGCCGACGCAATAGGCCTGTGCATAGGCGACCGCATGGCCGTTCTCGCTGCCCAGCTTCGGCCCGTTGACCTTGGCGTCGCGGCAGGCGCCGCCGACGCGCGCCAGGAAGCCGCGCACGAATTCGCCCGGGTCTTGCGTGTTTCCATAGAACGCCTGCTCGGTGAGGATGTCCTTGATGCCGGCTTCGTTCTGGTCGGCGGGAATCCATTCGATGAGGAGTTGCCGCGCATCCTGCTTATGCGTGATCTCCTTCCACGGCGCGCCGGGATAAGGCGGCACGCTCAGCGTCTCCGCCGACGCGGCAGACGCCAGCGCCAGGCTGACTGCAATCCATCCGATGTGTTTCATGACGTTCCCCGCTATTTCGAACTCTTGGCAGGCGCCGCGCGCGGCTTGGCCTTCTCGGGTGCGCAATCGCCGGTGCCGCCGGTGGCCGGACAGACCTCGACAGCGTCGAGATATCTCCGCGCGACATCCTGCGCCGCGTCGAGCGATTTGCGCGCATCGGCGGAGAGGGTCTCGGTCGCATGCCCCGGGCGCGAGAACTGGCGCACAAACAGCCAGATCGCGCTGTCGCCGCGAACCGCCTTGATGAAGGCGTCGAAATCATGCGCGCTGTCCACCGCATTGACGCAATAGATCTCGGCATGCGCCACGGGGAATCCGTTTTCCGTGCCGGTGCGCGGGCCGATCACACGCGCGCTCTCGCACCTGGCGTGGATGCTTTGCATCAAGCCGGTGGCATAGGTCTTGATGTCCAACTTTCCATCGTCGCCGCCATAAAGGCTTATCACGAAGGTATTCTGGAGGTCGTTCGGATTCTCGCCCGCCGGCGCCCACAATCTGGGGGCGCCCGGCGGGCGCTTGATCTCCTGCCAGGGAACGTCGCCGGGATAAGGCGGCAGCAAGATGGTTTCGTGCGCCGCCGTCGCCGGACCGTCGGCCGCGCGACACACCGCGGCGCCGGCGAGGAGGATCGCCGCGACGATGGCGGAAGATTTCATGAGGACACCCAGCGACATGGCGCGAGCCTAGAGCGGCGTCCGCACCGGCGCCAGCGGGGCTGTGCCCAACAGTGGGATATCGGGATTGAGGCCAGGATCGAGAAATGCGTGAATTTCCCGCAACGCCTCCGCCAGCCCGCAACGCGCGACCGGTGCGTCCGGTGGGAAAGCGGTGAGCAGGCGCGACGGCATCGCGCCTTCGAGGATGACGAAGCAGCCTTTGTCCCGCGCGCCGCGGATGAGGCGGCCGAAGGCCTGCTTGAGGCGCAGCCGTGTGAGCAGGTCGTCGTAGGATTTTCCGAAGCGGGCGCGGCGCGCCTTGTGCAGGATCGTGGGCTTGGGCCACGGCACCTTGTCGAAGACGACGAGGCGCAACGAACGCCCCGGCACGTCGACACCGTCGCGCAGCGCGTCGGTGCCCAGGAGGCACGCATTCTCCTCGACACGGAACAGGTCGACCAGCGCGCCCGTATCGAGCCGGTCGACATGCTGCGCATAGAGCGGGATGCCGGCTTCGGCGAGCGGCTCGGCGATCTGCGCCTCCACCGCGCGCAAGGCCCGCACGGCGGTGAACAGCCCGAGCCCGCCGCCGCCCGCGGCCAGGAACAATTCGCGATAGGCGGATGCGAGCTGGTCGATGTCGCGGCGGTTCACGTCGCGCACCACGAAGATGCGCGCCTGGTCCCCATAGCGGAAGGGCGAGCCGAAGCTCGCGCGCTTGGGCGGCTCGGCGAGATGGGCCGCGCCCGTGCGCACCTCCGCCGATTGCCAATCGTCCGCATCCGGCGCGAGATCGCGCAAGGTGGCCGAGGTGATCAGCGCGCCATGCGCGGGGGCCAGCACTTCCGACGCCAGCGGGATCGTCGGATCGACCCAATGCCGCCATAGCCCGACATCGACGTCGCGGCCGTCCTCGCGCTCGATCTCGAACCAGTCGGTGAAATCCGGATCGCGCACGCCGCTCTCCAGCGCGTCGAGCATCGCGATCCAGGCGGGCAGGACGATCCGCGCCCTCCTCTCCAGCCCGCGCGCCGCCGCCTCGATGCGCGCGCGCTGATAGGTCTCCAACTCGCTCGCCTCGTCGCTCAATTTCTTGCGCAGGATGTGCGCCAGCTTGAGCAGCGGCTGCGCCAGATGATGCAGCCCGTAACCCAGCCGCCGCGCCGCCTCGGCCGTCTCCGGCGTCAAGGGCTCGGTCTCCGCCTCCAGCGAGTAGAACGCTTCGCCATCGGCGGCGCGCGCGCGGACATGGGCGTGGGCGACGGCGAGGAACACTTCGCCGGGCCCGCGTGGGCCGCCGGTGTTCAGCCGCGTCGTCCAGCCTTCCCCCGCCAGCGCGCTCGACGCCGCCACCGCTTCGTCGAGCGCCGCGCGCGCCGCCTCGTCGCCCTCGATGATGTCCTTCAGCCGCTCCTCCAGCCCGCGCATGCGCGAGCGCTGGCGGCCTTCCGGCCCGCGGATCCAGCGCCGCAGATCGGCCATCTCGGAGGCGGAGAGGAACGCCGCGAAACCGCTGTCCGCGGCGTCGAAGAGATGATGACCCTCGTCGAAGACATAGCGCACGCGATGTTCGTTCGGCGTGTCGGTGGTCTCGTCCGGACCATTGGGTGCGTCGCCCGCGGCCTGGGCGATGACGAGCGCGTGGTTGGCGACGACGATGGGCGCATGGCGCGCGCGCCGGATCGCACGCTCGATGAAACAGCTGCGGTAATGCGGGCACGCCGCGTAGACGCATTCGCCGCGCCGGTCTGTGATCTCTCGCAAGGGCAGCGAGGCGGCGAGGAAGGCGGGGAACCCCGCGCCTGACATGTCGCCGTCGCGCGTGGCCTCGATCCAGCGCGCGACGAGGCCCAGCGCCACCGCGCGCTGGCCCGGCGCGAGCGCGGTGCGCTTGGCGGCCTCCTCGTAGTTCAGCAGGCAGAGATAGTTCTCGCGGCCCTTGCGCACGACGGCCTTCTCCTCGCGCTCGGCCGGATCGGGATAGAGCCGCGCGATCTCCTGCACGATCTGGCGCTGGAGGTTGCGGGTGTAGGTCGAGATCCAGAGCCCGGGCCCGTTCTTCTCCGCCCAAACGCTCGCCGCCGCGAGATAGCCCAAGGTCTTGCCGACGCCGGTGCCCGCTTCGATCAGCGCGATGCGCGGATGGCCCGCTTTCTCACGCGCGCCGAAAGCGAAGGCCGCGTCGCGCGCATAATCCTTCTGCTCGGGGCGCGTCTCGCCCGCGTCGCGCACCAGCGCATAGAGCCGCGCCAGGGTCTCGTCCTCGCTCACCGGCAATGAGGAGGGTTTCGGCGGCGGCGCCTCGTCCTCCCACTGCGGCAGGACACGCCACACATCCAACCCCGCGATCGGCGAAAGCTGTTTGTCCGGCGAGCCGAGCACGGCAAGCACAGCCTCGCCCCAGCGCCAGCCCGCGCGCGCCATCGTCGCGGCCAGCGGGATCAGCCGCGTGCGCTGCTCCGAAGACTTGTCGCGCAATTCCTCGATCAGCGCCGACGCCACGCCATGCAGCGCCACCGCGGAATCTTCCGGCGTCCGCGGCATGTCGAGCCCGAGCAGCCGCGCCATCCCCAGCGCGCTCGGCACGCAAGGCTGCGCCGGCCGCACGAACGCGAACAACTCCAGCACATCGAACAGCGGCCGCGCCGGCGCCGTCTTGAGCCTGCCCGCGACAAAGGCCGCGTGCGCGACCAGCACCTCGCCCGAACGGAACAGCGCCCGCGCCCGCTCGACGCCCACGCGCGCCGCCGCCCCCGACGCATCCGCAATCGCCGCACCGCCGGGCGCGGGAATAAGGGCCGTGATCTCAGCGATTGTCGCGTTCGTCATTTGTGCTAGTATGCAGGTGTGAGCCGGGATTGGAAGCGGACGCAATGGACAAGGACAGTGCTCAAGACAAGCCGGCCGGCACGGACCAGCCCATGGTCGAACTGCGCGCCAAAAGCACGGATGGCCGTGGCCGCGAGTTGTGATCGGTTGGAATCACACACAAACCTGTCATGGCTCGCGAATGCGGGCCACCCAGGTGAGGCTCGCTTAGTTTGCTGAAGAAAAAAACGCCGCGCGAATATGCTGCGATGTGCATAAACCAACTGGGTGGCCCGCATTCGCGGGCCATGACACTGAGCTTAGCCGGATAGTTGCACGAGCTTGAAAGGAACCGACACTAGTCTCGTCATTCGCGACGAATGATTACGCCGCCAGGTCGGGATAGAGGTTCGCCAGCGCCTTCACCACGCGTTCGTGTTCGCCGACGACGGTTTGCGCGGCGCTGTGGAGTTCGGACGCCGCGTCGCCTTCGCGGGCGTGCTGGGTGAAGCTGCGGGCAGCCGCGGTGAGCGCGGTGAGGCCGAGGCCGCCGGCGGCGCCCGCGATGTCCTGGGCCACGCGCGCCGCGTCGTCCCAGTTCTCGGTCTCGCTGGCGCTCGACAGCCGCGCGCAAAGCTCCTCGGCGGTCTTCATGTAGGATTGCAGAATCTCGATCAGCGTGGTCAGGCCGAGCGATTTCTCGAGCGCCGCGAAAGCCGGCGCATCGATGGCGGCGACCGCTTCCTGCTCGCTCTCATTGGGCTTTCCGGGATCGGCGGCGCGGCCCAGCATCTCGCGCAACGCGCCATAGAGCGCACCCGCCCCAGCCGGCCAGCGCAGTACGCCCGACGCCGCCGCCGGTGTGCGGCGCATGCCGCCCGGCATCAGCGCCAGCATCGGCGCCTTCACCCCCGGCGCCGCCGCGATGGAGTCCGCGACGTTGGCGAGCGCGATGATCGCGTCGAAATTTTCCCGCCCCGCGCGCACGATAGCGGCGGCCGCCGAGTCGGCGAAGACGAGTTGATTGCCGAACGGCTCCAGCAGATTGGCGATCTGCACGCGGGTCTCCGCATCGTCCAACGCGACGAGGATCGACAACCCCCAGGGCGGCGGGGAATCCATGGCGATAGGCTGCGCGTCCTGATGCTCGCGCTGCGGCGCGCGAATGGCCGGCACGGTGAACCAGAAGATCGCGCCCTGCCCCGCCTCGCTCTCGAAACCGATCTCGCCGCCGATGGCCTCGATGGTGCGCTTGGCGACGGCAAGGCCGAGCCCGGCGCCGTCGTGACGCCGCGCATAGGAGATTTCGGTTTGCGCGAAAGGCTCGAACAAATGCTGCGCGATCTCCGGCGTGATGCCGAGCCCCGTATCGGTGACGGAGAAGCGCAAGCGGCCCTCTTCCGCATCGACGCGGATCTCGATGCCGCCGCGGTCGGTGAATTTGATCGCATTGTCGGCGAGCTTGAGCAGTACGCGGCGCACCCGGCGCGGATCCGCCGCGACGCGCGGCAAGTTGGCCCCGGCCGTGACGGTGAGGCGCAGTTGCTTCTCCCAGGCGCGCGGCTGGAGCAGGCGCGCGACGGTGCGCGCGGCCTGCGCGGCGTCGCAATCGTCGTCGGGCTGGCCGTCGAAACGGCCCTCGTCGCGCGACAGGGCGATGACGTCGTCGAGCAAGGTCTTCAACCCGCGCCCGGCTTCGAGCAGCACCTTCACGTGGTTGCGTTGCGCGCGGTCGAGTTCGCTGCGCTCCAGCAATTGCGCCATGCCGAGCAGCGCGTTGAGCGGCGTGCGGATCTCGTGGCTGATATTGGCGATGAAGGCGGATTTCGCGCGCGCCGAGGCCTCGGCGAGATCGCGCGCCTTCTCGGCCTCGGTCTTCTCGCGGCTGAGCTTGACGACCAGGCCGGCATTCTCGCGGCGCAACGTTATGCTCTCGTCCAGGATGTTCGCCATCTCGTCGCAATAGGAATAGAGCACGCCGCCGAAGAACAGCACCAGCACGCTCGACATCAAGGCATAGGTCGAGCCCTGCGCCGCGAGCATCATGGCGAGCGGGCCGAGCGACATGGTGGCATGCGCGATATAGGCCGGGCGATGCGCCGAGCGGGCGATGAACTCCGCCGAGGTCATGCCGAGGAAGGCGAGCGTCAGGAACGCTTCGGCCGGAAACGTATGCGGCTCGAACCACAACACCGCGCCCACGCCCCAGGCCGCGCCCGCCGCCCCCGACAGCGCGGTGTAGCGGTTGGCCCATTTCTCCGGCGGATCGTCCTTCGAGCGTGCCGCATAGGACGCGATCACCCGCGCCGTGAGGACCGTGACGGCGATCTGCAAGAGAAGCGGAATGATCGCGACCCAGATCGGCGTCGCTCCGCGATAGAGCACGCCGGCGACGCAGAGCGCGGAGAAGGGAATGAAGAGATGATGCCGCCCCAGCCGGTAGAGCACGTCGATGCGGCCCGCGAAGGTGCTCTCCTCGGCCCGCTCTTGTGTCTCGTCCGGAACCGACATTGACGGCCTCCCCGTCCGAAGCCTAGCTTCGCCCCCTTTCCAAACGCTTAAGGATCAAGGCTTTCAATGGCTTCCGCCCGATTCACGCCGCCTCCCGAGCTCGCGCTTGCCGCCCGCGCCTGGCCGTTCGAAGAGGCGCGCAAGGTGCTCAAGCGGTTGGAAAGACAGGCGAAAGACATCGTTCTGTTCGAGACCGGCTACGGCCCCTCGGGCCTTCCGCATATCGGGACCTTCGGCGAAGTGGCGCGCACCACCTGGGTGCGCCGGGCGTTCGAAACGATGAGCGGGGTCAAGACGCGCCTGCTCGCGGTCTCCGACGACATGGACGGCTTGCGCAAGGTGCCGGACAACGTCCCCAACAAAGAAATGCTCTTGGCCAATCTCGGCAAGCCGCTGACCTCGATCCCCGATCCGTTCGGCACCCATGAGAGCTACGGCCACAACATGAATGCGCGGCTCTGCGCGTTCCTGGACCGCTTCGGCTTCGACTATGAATTCGGCAGCGCCACCGCGCTCTACAAAGCCGGTATCTTCGACGCGACCTTGCTGCGCGTGCTCGCCGAATATGACCGCGTCATGGAATTGATGCTGCCCACTCTGGGCGAGGAGCGGCAGCAGACCTATTCGCCGTTCCTCCCCGTCTCGCCGCGCTCCGGCAAGGTGCTGCTCGCCAAGGTCGTTTCGCGCGACGTGGCCAAGGGCACGATCACCTATATCGAGGAAGACGGCGGCGAGGAGACGGTCCCGGTCACCGGCGGCCGTTGCAAGCTGCAATGGAAGCCCGATTTCGGCATGCGCTGGGCGGCGCTCGGCGTCGATTACGAGATGTACGGCAAGGATCATCTGCCGTCGCAGGGGCTCTATGACTCGATCTGCAAAATCGCCGGCGGCGTTCCGCCCGAGCATTTCGTGTTCGAACTGTTCCTGGACGACAAGGGCCAGAAGATCTCCAAGTCCAAGGGCAACGGCATCACCATCGACGAATGGCTGACTTATGGCCCGCCGGAGAGCATCGCGCTCTTCATGTTCCAGAAGCCGCGCACCGCCAAGAAGCTCTATTTCGACGTGATACCCAAGGCGGTCGACGACTATATCGACCTCTTGAGCAAATATCACGCGAACGAGACGAGCGAGGCGGAGCGGATCGACAATCCCGTCTGGCACATCCACAACGGCGCGCCGCCGCAGGAGCGCTATCCGGTGAGCTTCGCGCTCTTGCTCACGCTCGTCAGCGCCTCCAATGCGCATGATCGCGATCTGCTCTGGGGCTTCATCCGGGCCTATGCGCCGCAGGCCAACCCGGCCGACAATCCCGGTCTCGACCGGCTGGTGGGCTACGCGCTGCGCTACTACGAAGACTTCGTGAAGCCCGCCAAGCAATACCGCGCGCCGACCGACAAGGAGCGCGCCGCGCTGGAGGACCTCGCGACTGTGCTCGACCGCTTCGGCGGCGAGCGCGACTCCGAGACGGTGCAGTTCGAGGTCTACGAAGTCGGCAAGCGGCACGCGTTCGAGCCGCTGCGCGACTGGTTCAAGGCGATCTACGAGGTCGTCATGGGCCAGACCCAAGGTCCGCGCTTCGGCTCCTTCGCCGCCCTGTTCGGCTGCCAGGCCACCGCCGCCCTCATCCGCCGCGCGCTCGCCGGCGAAGCCGCGAGCGCAACCTAGTGGGTGCGCGGCTGCTTTTTACCCTCCCCTTGAGGGAGGGTCGAAATCCGCGCAGCGGATTTCGGGAAGGGCTCATTTCGAGCTTTCTCCACACTTGTGTCGATCGAGCGGCAGGCATTTCGGCGTGAGCCCCCGCCCGAAAAACGCGAAGGACGTTTTTCGACCTTCCCTCAAGGGGGAGGTATACGCGCTGTTTTTTCTGGCGCTTTCTTTTTTCGCCTCCCCCACCCACGCCGCCGACAACCGCGTCTGGCAGCTTTACGCGTCCGGCCGTTACGACGACGCGATGAAGGCGGGCGAGGCGCAGAACAATGCGGCGGGCCTCGCGCTCGCCGCGCGCGCGGGCCTGGCGCAGGAGATGATGCGCGCGCAGCCTTGCCTGGACTGTCTAAAACACATCGAGGCCGATGCGCGCCGCGCGGTGGCGCTCGATCCGCGCCTGCCAGACGGGCACATCTATCTTGCCGCCGCGCTCGGCTATGAAGCGCGCATCGAGGGGCTGATCTCGGCGCGGCTTCACGCCTATCCCGACCAGGCGAAGACGCATCTCGACGCCGCGCTCGCCGGCGATCCGGAGAATTGCTGGGCGCTGGCCGCGCTCGGCGGCTGGCATATCGAGATCGTGCGCGGCGGCGGCGAGACGCTCGCCCATTGGGTCTACAGCGCCAGCATCGACGAGGGCCTCGGCTATTTCGCCCGCGCCTTCCAATGCGCGCCGGACAATCTCGTATTCCGCTATCAATACGCGCTGGCGCTGGGCGGCTACGATCCCAAGCACTACCGCAGCGAGATCGAGGACGCGCTCGCCCACGCCGCCGCGATGAAGCCCAGCACCGCCTACGAAGCCTTCGCCCAAGTCCGCGCCCGCGAATTGCTCACGACGCTCCGCGCCAAGGAGATGAAGCAATTCGCGAAGCTGGTGCGCAGGGACCAGGGTTATCCGTGATCTTCCTTCCCCGCGAGAGCGGGGGAGGTGGCGCGCGCAAAGCGCGTGACGGAGGGGGTGCGTTGGTGCGGGAGATAGTTCTGCGGCGCCGCAGCCTCCCCCTCCACCGCTTCGCGGTCCCCCTCTCCCGCAAAGCTGGGGAGGAAGTTTACTGACTCGCCCACACCACGCGGTGCATGAACACCAGGTCGGTCAGCATGAAGCCGCGATCCTCGAAGCTGGCGTTGAACGAGCGCAGCTCGACACGCGTGGCCGAGAGCCGCGCGATCTGCTTGACCATCACTTCGCCTTCGCGCGTCTTCACCACGACGCGGTCGCCACGGCGCACATTGGCGGCGGGTGAGACGACGATGCGGTCGCCGTCGCGATAGACCGGCGACATGGAGTCGCCCGAAATCTCCAGCGCATAGGCGTGATCGTCGGCCACTTCGGGGAAGGATATCTCGTCCCAGCCCGCGCCCGCGGGGAAGCCGGCATCGTCGAAATAGCCCTGCGCGCCGGCCTGCGCCATGCCGATCAAGGGCACCATGCGCCCCTGCGGCTGGCCGTTGGCGCCGATCAGCGTGACGAATTCGTCGAGCGACGAGCCCACCGCCTGCATTGCCTTGGACAGGCTTTCGGTCGAGGGCCAGCGCGGGCGGCCATCCGGCCCGATGCGCTTGCTCTTGTTGAAGGTGGTGGGATCGAGCCCCGCCGCGCGGGCGAGACCGGAGGCGGAGAGGTCGTATTTCTCTGCGAGCGCGTCGAGCGCTTCCCAAACCTGTTCGTGTGTGAGGGTTCTGGAGCGTGCCACGGTGAATGATTCCCGGTAAATAGAAACTTGTCCTACCGCCTACACGCCGAGATTGCAAGTGTTCCCGCAGCGCCAGCGGCCCTCGGACCGGCTAGGATCGCCGCCGAGAATCGGCCAGAAATCGGCCCTCCCAATCGGCCCCTGCCAATCGGAACAGCCTCATGCTCATCGACACCGGCGCGGCCGTCATGCGCCTCCTCCCGCCGGAGACCGCGCATCGGGCGACGCTGACCCTGCTGGGCGCGGCGGGCCCGCTGCTTCCCAAAGCGGCGGCGGACGATGCGCGGCTGGCGGTCAATGCGCTGGGCCGCGCCTTCCCCAATCCGATCGGCCTCGCCGCCGGCTTCGACAAGGACGCCGAGGCGCCCGACGCGATGCTTCGGCTGGGCCTGGGCTTCGTCGAATGCGGCACCGTCACGCCGCGCCCGCAAGACGGCAATCCGCGCCCGCGCCTGTTCCGCCTCGGCGAAGACCAGGCGGTGATCAACCGCATGGGCTTCAACAATCGCGGCATGGACGCGATGGCCGCGCGGCTCGCCATCCGCAAGCGCAACGGAATCCTCGGCATCAATATCGGCGCCAACAAGGACAGCACCGATCGCCCGGGCGACTATCGCCTCGGCTTCGCCAAGCTCGCGGGCTTCGCCGACTATGTGACGGTCAACATCTCCTCGCCCAACACGCCGGGCCTGCGGGGCTTGCAGAACCGCGACGAGCTCGCCACGCTCCTCGACATCGTCACCGGCGAGCGCGCGCGGCTCGGCCTGAAAGTGCCGCTGCTCTTGAAGATCGCGCCCGACATCGATGCGCCCGCGCTCGACGACATCGCCGCCGTTGTGCTCGCGTCGGGCATTGAAGGCGTGATCCTCACCAACACGACCATCGCGCGGCCCGCGCTCAAGAGCGCCGACGCGCATCAGAGCGGCGGCCTTTCGGGCGCGCCGCTCTTCGCGCCGTCCACCGCGATCCTGAAAGCGATGCGCGCACGTGTCGGCGACAGACTCGTGCTCGTCGGCGCGGGCGGCGTGGCGAGCGGCACGCAGGCCTATGCCAAGATCCGCGCCGGCGCGAGCCTGGTGCAGCTCTACACCGCGCTCGCCTTCCACGGACCCGGCCTCATCGCGCGCATCAAACGCGACCTTCTCGCGCTGCTTGCACGCGACGGTTTCATGCGCGTAAGCGATGCCGTGGGCGCCGATCTGCGCGCGGAGTGAGCAGCACCGCACGGGCTTTTCGCGCATCATGCTTAACGCGCGCGCTGTTTGCATCGCGCCACCATTGCGCTAGCATCGCTTCAGATCATCGGGGGGCGATCCAATGGGCATGGAAGATTTCGGCAAGCTGGTGCTGCGGCTCACAGTCGGCGTGCTGCTGCTGTTCCACGGCATCCACAAGGCGCTGGGCGGCATCGCGGACATCAAGCAGATGCTCGTGGCCCACGGCCTTCCCGACGTGCTGGCCAACGGCGTCTATCTCGGCGAGATCGTCGGGCCCGCATTGATCGTCGTCGGCCTCTTCAGCCGCGCGGGCGCGATGCTTATCGTGATCAACATGATCGTGGCCGTGGTGCTCGCCGGCATGGGCGATCTGCTGAAGCTCAACCAGTTCGGCGGCTACGCGTTGGAGCTGGAGATGTTCTATCTCTTCGGCGGCCTCGCGGTGCTGCTGCTCGGCGCCGGCCGCCTCAGCCTCGGCGGCGCGAACGGGCGGCTGAACTGAAGAAAACCTGATTCACGGCAAACGAGGCTCAGGCCTTCGCTTTTTCGCGCTGTTCGGAGAGTGAGACGAAGAACGTCGCCACCGCGCCGGCGAAGAGGCCGAGCGGCACCGCATAGATCACATCGATATCGCAGCCCAGAACCACGATGGTGGTCACGATCAGGCCCGCCACTTGCGCCACGGTCTTCGGCATCCCCTGGATTCCCCACTAGAACGCACGAAGCCTCGCTCCCGGGCGCGGTCCGCGAAAGAGGATGCTTAAGGAACGGTTAACGATTAAGTTTCACTTCGAAACAGCGCGGCCCGCGACACTCAGGGAAAGAGCCATGTTCCGCAGCAGACGTCCCCCGCCGGCCGCCCAGGCGCTCGGCGCTTTCGCCCTCAGCGCACTGGCGACAGGCGCACTGGCCGTCGGCGCGCTCGCGATCGGCTACCTCGCCATCGACCGCGTCGCGATCAACCGCATGCGCATCAAGCGGCTGGAGGTCGACGAACTCGTCGTGCGCAAGATCACCAAGCCGGACGAACCGGCCGCGACCTAACCCCCCAGATCGTGCTTCTTCTGGAGATATTCCTCGCGCTGGATCTCGCCGCGGGCATAGCGGGTTTCGAGCGTGTCGAGCGCGTCGGAGCGGCCGCGGCGCCAGTACCAGGGGTGGCCGTAGTAATAGCGCCGCCGCCCGAAGACCAGGCTCAAGATGAAGATGACCACGAGCAACGAGAACAGCCCGTGGAACGGACCCCAAAAGAGAATGGGCCAGATCAGCCAACCGTGAAACATGCGCCCTCCCGAACCATGTTCCCTCTCATATAGGGGCTCAAACGCCGAATTCGATACCCTGGGCGAGGGGCAGCGCGTCGGAATAGTTCACCGTGGCGGTCTGGCGGCGCATATAGGCCTTCCAGCTGTCCGAGCCGGATTCGCGCCCGCCGCCGGTTTCCTTCTCGCCCCCGAACGCGCCGCCGATCTCCGCCCCTGACGGGCCGATGTTCACATTGGCGATGCCGCAATCCGAACCCGACGCCGCGATGAAGCGCTCCGCCTCCTGCATGTTCGTCGTGAAGATGCAGGACGACAGGCCCTGCGGCACCGCATTGTGTTTCGCCATGACGTCGTCGAAATCGGAATAGCGCATCACATAGAGGATCGGCGCGAAGGTCTCGTGGCACACCGTCTGCGTCTGCTCGCGCATCTCGGCGATGGCGGGGTGGACATAGAAGCCGTCCGGAAAATCCTTCTCCAGCGCGCGGCCGCCGCCCGTGACGGCGCCGCCCTCGGTGCGCGCCGCGACCAGCGCGCGCTCCATGTTCTCGAACGCAGCCTTGTCGATCAGCGGACCGACCAGGGTCTTGGACTCCAGCGGGTTGCCGATCGGCAGCCCCGCATAGACCTTCTTCAGCGCCGGCACGAGCGCGTCATACACGCTCTCATGCACGAACAGCCGGCGCAGCGAGGTGCAGCGCTGGCCCGCGGTGCCGACGGCGGAGAACAGCACGGCGCGGCTGGCGAGATCGAGCTTTGCCGACGGCGTCACGATCATCGCATTGTTGCCGCCGAGCTCGAGGATGGATTTGCCGAAGCGCGCGGCGACGACGGGCGCCAACTCGCGGCCCATGCGCGTGGAGCCCGTGGCGCTCACCACCGGAATGCGCGCATCCTTGGCGAGCAGCTCTCCGGCGTCGCGCAAGCCCAGCACCAGTTGTGACAGCCCTTCGGGCGCGGCGCCGAACTTTTTCATCGCCCGCGCGAACAGGGCCTGCGTCGCCAGCGCGGTGAGCGGCGTCTTCTCGCTCGGCTTCCACAGCACGCTGTCGCCGCAGACGAGCGCCAGCGCCGCGTTCCACGCCCACACCGCGACGGGGAAATTGAAGGCGGAGATCACCGCGACGGGACCCGCCGGATGCCAGGTCTCCATCATGCGATGGCCCGGCCGCTCGCTGGCGATGGTGAGGCCGTAAAGCTGGCGCGAGAGACCGACCGCGAAATCGCAAATGTCGATCATCTCCTGCACTTCGCCGAGGCCCTCCTGCAGGATCTTGCCGGCTTCGAGGGTGACCAGACGCCCGAGCGCCTCCTTGTTGGCGCGCAGTTCCCCGCCGAACAGCCGCACGAGCTCGCCGCGCCGCGGCGCCGGCACGTCGCGCCAGGCGCGGAACGCCTCGACGCTCGCCGCGATCTTGGCCGCGACCGACGCCGCGTCGTCATAAGCGACGCGCCCGATCTCTGCCCCATCGATGGGCGAACGGCAGACGACAGAGCCGGAGGATTCGATGCCGAAGGCGGAGAGTGCGTCGTTCATGGCCGTTCCTTTCACCTTCCCACAAGGGAGGGTTCTTCCGTCAATGCCCCTTGCCGTAATAGCGTCCGAAGCGGTTGGCGAGGAAGTCGGGGAGCTTGCACTCTTCCTGGCGCACGAAGCCCGATTGCGGCAGCTTGCCTTCGACGAGGAGGTCGGCCATGGCGCAGATGCCGGCGGCCGTCGTCACCTGGATCGCGCTCATCAGCCGGTCGCCGACCTGCTGGGCGTAGATCTTCTTGGCGTAGCTTTCCTGGGTGAGGCGGCCTTCGCGCCAGCCCGAGACCGTCACGAAGATCAGCACCACGTCCTGATAGGTGATCGGGATCGCGGTCTCCAGCACGTCCTTGAAGATGTCGCGGCGGGTGCCGAGATGCAGGTCGCGCACCAGCACCTTGACGATGTCGCAATGGCCGGGATAGCGCGCGGTCTTGTAGTTGAGGTTCTCGACCTTGCCTTCGAGCGTGTCGCACAATGTGCCGAGGCCGCCCGAGGTGTTGAATGCCTCATACTCCACGCCGTCGAGCTGGAAGAGCTCGCGCTCCTCGAGCGAGGGCACCTCGACGCGGCGGCCGTCGCGCACCGCTTCGCACGGGTTGCAGTATTCGTTGATCAGACCGTCCGTCGACCATGTAAGATTGTATTTGAGCGCGTTGTGCGGGAACACCGGCAGCGCACCGACGCGCATCTTCACGTCCTGGAGCTTGTCGAACTTCCGGGCGAGGTCGTAGGCGACGATGGAGATGAAGCCCGGC
This sequence comes from Rhizomicrobium sp., assembly GCA_036491175.1. Classification (GTDB taxonomy): domain Bacteria; phylum Pseudomonadota; class Alphaproteobacteria; order Micropepsales; family Micropepsaceae; genus Rhizomicrobium. Next base: position 33,772 of record DASXCJ010000021.1, on the reverse strand, counting down.
GCCAATCCGCATTGCGGGATGAAGGCGGTCTTCGAACCTTCGGCGAGCTTCTTGATCGTGCGCGTCGACTCCACGTCCTCGGTGAGGTCGAGGTAGTGCGCGCCGGCCTTCTTCGCCGCTTCGGCGACGGTGGCGGTCAGGTGATAGGGCGTGGCGGAGAGCACGATGTCGTGGCCCTCGACCTCATGGGCGAAATCCGCGCCCGCGATGTCGACCTGGCGGAGCTGCACGTTGTTGCGCGGCATCCGCTCCAGGCTCTCCTGGTCGCGGTCGGCCACGGTGACGCGGTAATCGCCGGTCGCGGAAAGGAATTCGGTAATGGCGACGCCGATCTTGCCGCCGCCCACGAGCATCACGTTTTTCATGATTTTCCGCCCTGTTCTTGCGTGCCGAGTGTGGCCGGGCGCGTGCCCGGAAAAGAGGCGGCAATATGCCGGTCTCTGCTATAAGTTCCGGCGATTCGCCGGATGATCCGGCGGATCGTCGTGCGCCACCTCCCCCTTGCGGGGGAGGTCGTAAAATCTCGAGAGCGCAGCGAAGAGATTTTTCGGGTGGGGCCGACGGCGAAACCCCCGCCCGTAACGCTACGCGTTACGACTTCCCCCCAAGGGGGAGGTCAATGGGGCTAGGATGCGGGACACAGACTCGAAATTGATTTCCTTGTTGAAAGCCAACGCCCGCGAGCCCACTGCTTCGCTCGCCCGCAAGCTCGGGCTCGCCCGCTCCACCGTGCAGGAACGGATCGCGCGGCTGGAGCGCGAGAAGACCATCAAGGGCTACACCGTGCGCCTGGCCGACGACGCCGACGCCCGCAAGCTCCAGGCCGTCGTCATGATCAGCGCCGATCCCAAACAGGCCGAACGCGTGGCCGTCGAGCTGAAGCGCATGCCCGAAGTCCGCTCGCTCCACGCCGTGTCCGGCGCCTTCGACATGGTCGCCCAGGTCGAAGCCGACACGCCGCCCCGCATGGACGCGGTGCTCGACCGCATCGGCCGCGCCCATGGCGTGGCGCGCACCGTGTCGTCGATCGTTTTGTCGGAGAAATTCAGCCGCTGACTTCCTCCCCCGCTTTGCGGGGGAGGTGTCGGGCGCGGGCATTGCCCGCGACGGACGGAGGGGGTGGCTGTGGCGGTGCAAGGCTAGTTCTTCGCGTTCCCACGCACCCCCTCCGTCTGTCGTGGCTTCGCCGCGCCATCCACCTCCCCCGCAATGGCGGGGGAGGAAAGCCGTGATATTCTCCCCCCACGGGGGGAGCGTTCATGGCCGAACAGCCGAAAAAGAAGAAGCCGCGCGGGGCCGTGCGCAATGTCATCCACCGGGTGCGCAGGCCCGACCGGGTGCATATGGCGCTGCTTTCGGAGCGGGCGCCGTTCTGGTTCGTGGCGGCGTTCCTGTTCGCCTTCTCGGTCTTCCAGATCGAGATGAATCCCTTCGGCTTCTCCGACCTCACCCAGCGCTACACCCAGGATATCGCCGACCTGCTCATCACCGGGCCGTATTTCTACGGCGCCGAGGGGCGCGACAACGTCTCGGTCGTGCTGATCGACGAGAGCACCTTGCGCGAGACCAACCAGCCCTGGCCGTGGAGCTTCGCGCAGCACGCCAAGGTGCTGGACGCGATCCGCGCCTACAAGCCGAAGGCCGTCATCGTCGATTTCCTCTTCGTCGATCCGCGCCCCGATCCGACCGTGCCGCAGATGCAGGACCAGATCGCGCGCTACAAGAAGCACAACGTGCCGCTCTATCTCATGGGCGCGACGGAGACGCCTTACGGCGAGTCTCCGCTGCGCCCCGATCTTGCGAGCACCGGCGTGCCGATCCTCGATCCCACTCTGCCCGTCTATAACGGCGTGGCGCGGCAATACGACGTCACCGGCAAATGCTTCAACCGCAAGCCGCGCGCCGACGGGACCTGCTATACCACCGCGCTGCAGGTCTTCGCCGACGTCTATCCGCAGCAGAAGCTGGAGCCGCTCAACGGCGAGCTCGAACTCGTCTGGGGCACGGCACCCAATCCTTACAACGCGACCTGGATGGGCAAGGATTGCGGCCATCAGCCGACGCCCCTGATGCGCATCTATCTCGCCTTCTTCGACACGTCGTCGGTGCTGAACCCGTGTCCTTACAACGGCGTGGTGCCGGTCAAGAAGCTGTTGGGCGAGAACGACGATCCCGACGTCGCGGCGCTGATCAAGGACCACGTCGTCTTCTATGGCGGCAGCCTCGAAGGCGCGCAGGACAAGATCTATTCGCCCGTCAACGGCCTCGTCGCCGGCGTCTTCGTCCATGCCATGGCGATGGACAATCTCGTCACCTATCACGGCGATCCGGAGCAGAACGTGATGACGGTGGGGGGTACGGTGATCTCCACCAACCCCGCCCAGATCCTGGCCATCGTGCCGGTCATCCTCGTGCTCGCCTGGCTGCAGCGCCAGCGCACCCGCCGCAAGAAGCGGCTGGAGGCCCGGCAGGGCAGCAAGGAGCACAGCGTCACCTTCGAATATTTCCTTGATAAAACAGTGGAGACAGTGTGGCACTATCTGGCCTTCGGGCTGGCGTTGGGCGTAGGGTTTCTGCTGACCAAGGCCTCCGGCCTGTCGGTCGCCAATTGGGTGGAAGTCGTCTTCGTGTCGGTGGAGCTTGCGGCGATGCTGCTGGTCGGCGCGCCGGGCTCGCTCTGGGGCTATCTGCATCACGTGGCGGTGGGCGCGCCGCCCACGGAAGAGGAGAGCAGTGCATGAGAGTGGGGGTTCTCTTGCTGGCGGGGGCGATGCTCGTTCCGCTGGCGCAGGCTGACGCCGGACTGTTCTCGAAATCCTCCGACAGCAGCAGCAAATGCGGCGCGGGCAAGGACGTGGTCGTGGATGCACGCACCGATGAGGTCGACCTGTTCAAGGACGCCGCCGGCCTGCAGAAAGCCCAGACCATCGAGCAAGACAAATTCCCCACCTGCCTGCCCATCACCGGCCGCGTCGCCAACGAGATGCTGCAGATCAGCATGAGCGGAGGAAGTTTTTGGGTGCCGCCGCACATGGTGCACTACGTCTGGACCGGCAAGATGCAGCCCATCTGCCGCAATCTCGCCATGGGCACGAACACCGTGAAGGCCGGCGCCACGCGCGGCCTCGGTGAAGGCTGCAAGGGAGGCCACTGACCATGCGCAAACTCGCGACGCTTCTGCTCGCCTCCGCCGCCCTCTTCGCCACGCCGAGCCTGGCCAGCCCTGGCGACGGCTATCCCAGAAGCGGCAAGGCCATTGACCAGCTCGATCCCGCCACCGACTACAGCGACGTGCTCTCCGGCCGCCCCCGCGCCGTGGGCATCATGCGCAGCCGCGGGCAGGGCTTCGTGCCCTCGCCCGAATTGCAGGCCTATGCGCAAGGCGTGATGGACCGCTTGCTGCGCGGCGTGAAGCTGCCGCCGAGCTTCCATCCGCAGGTGCGCGTGCTGGCGACGCCGGAATTCGGCGGCGAATGCACGCCGGACGGCACGCTCGTCATCACCGTGGGCCTGCTCGAACTCTTGGAGAACGAGGACGAGCTTGCCTTCGTCATGGGCCACGAAGTGAGCCACGCAATCTATCGCCACCAAGTCTCCAATTGGGAGAAGAAGGCGCAGTACTACGCGGTGGTGAACGGCGCGGCCGTCGACCTCGTCGCCAGGAGCGCGGCCTATTCCATCGGCGGGCATGCGGGCACCAACATCCTGCGCGGCCTCGATGTGGCGCAGCATCTGGCCAAGCTCTCCTCCAACGTCTTGATGCCGCAAATGGCGAAGGACCAGGAAGACGCCGCCGACGCGCTCGGCTTCGATCTCATGGTGCACGCGGGCTACGATCCGGATGCCTCGCTCGCCGTGATGGACAAGCTCGCGGTGCAGGAACAGGAAGCCGAGCAGGCCGCGGCCGACGCCAAGCGCGCCGCCAAACAGGACGACAAGAACAACGACAACGGCAATCTTCTGGGCCAGGGCCTGAGCATCCTCGGCACCATCGCCAGCGGCGGGCGGCCGACGCGCGACCAGATGGTCGATCTCACCATCTTCGCCTTCGACAGCGCCGTCGACAACATGGCCGACGACGCCACCAGCCATCACCCCGCGCATGAGCGCGCCGATCTGCTCAGCGCCTATGAGTATCGCGAATACCGCAACGTCCAGCCGGTGACGCCGACGCCGCTGCCTTGGGCGGATACGAGCAAGAACCCGCTCAAGCCCAAATTCGTGGCGCTCATGGGCCATTACACCCAGGCCGAGAACGCCGCGGCGTATCTGGCGGATTCCAGCCAGGGTGACTCGGTGAGCGCGCGCAACCAGGTCGCGATCTCCACCGCCGCGCCGACCACCGACCACGCCTACACCGAATTCGTCGCGTCCGAATATTACGACAACACCGGCCAGAAGCCCGCCTCGCAAGCCGCGCTGGAGAAAGCGGTGCGGAGTCCCGAGCCCTCCTGGCAGGTCTATTCCCGGCTGATCGACATCTATATGGACCAGCACCAATACCCGAAGGCCGACACGCTGATGGCCCAGGCCGTGGCGCGCTTCGAATCCTCGCCGGTGCTGCTGCCCAAGCGCATCGAACTCCTCAAGGCCGAAGGCAATTCGTCCGGCGCACAGGCGCTCGTCCCCGAATGCAAGAGCTACGACATCGACGCGCTGACCGACGAGTGCAAGAAGGCGGCGGGGTGAGGGGACGCGTTAGCTGCTGCCCGCCCGCATAGTTTCGAATATTGCGGTCGAAGCCGGCCGGATAGGCATTCCATTGAATGTCGTCCAGCGCTGGCTTGGCCATGCGCGTATCGAGGCGATCTACACGAGCGCGATTGGCGACGAAGAGCGAAATCCTGCGCGACGCGCATGGAGTTCGTCAGAACCTGCAATCCCGGATCGAAAAACTTTGCCTCTCCGAGCTGTGGGCGGCGCCTGGCATTGAAAGGCCTCGAGCGACGGCCTGCGCCTGTTTATCCAGTGCGCGAGCGATCGTCCGAAATCCCCGCGTGAGGTACGCTCACAGCAGGTTGTGTCGAAAAAGTCGCGTTGGTGGGCTTGACGTGTCAATTGCGCGACCCGGCCGGAATGTTCATGCACCTTCATCCCTCTTGCGTGCCAGGCGCGCGAACGCCGCGATGACGATGGACAGCGCGATACACAACCACGCGAAGACATCACCGATGCGGGTGTACAGCGTGGGGCCGGGGCCGAGCGGAAGATCGGCGACAATGATGGTCATGCCGGCTCTGGGCCACCCCATCTTGCTGGCGACCAGACGTCCGCGGCTGTCGCTGGCGGTGAGCAGTCCCCGATAAGTGGAGCGCACGACGGAAAAGCCGTTTTCGACTCCGCGCATCAGCGCCAGCCTTCCGTGGATCCAGGCGTCGTCGATGAGATCTCCCGCCGGCACGGCCATCAGGCGCACGCCGCCTTGCGACGTATCGCGGATGGAGCGCGGGAAATCCATGTCCTTGCAGATCGCCACCGCGCGCCCGTTTCCGATCAGGCCCGATGTCGTTCCGGCCGTGAGCTGGGACTCCATCAACGGCATCGGATGCCGCTTGGCGTAGCGCTCCACCGATCCGTCTGGATTGAATGTAAAGGCGAGGTCGCCCTGCGGCACGAGCTCCCACGCACCGGCGACAATCTGCGCTCCGGTTTCCCGCGACGCGGCGATCAGCGGCGCAAAAACGGCAGGCCGCCAGGCGCGCTTCACGATGAAGCCGCCTTCCGGGATGACCATCAGGCGTGCGCCGTTGGCCGCAACTGCGCGGACCGCACGGGCGTAAAGCGACGAGAGATTGACTGCGGACGCAAGCGTATCGGCGTGATAGGCCTCAGCCATCGGTTCCTCATCTGACAGCGCCGCGACGCGGATCGCGCCGGGCTCGGGCTCTGCCAACCGCACGAAGCCGAATGCGACGTTAGCGGCGCAAATGGCCGCGCCGATGGCAGCCGCGATCCACGAGCCCTTTTGACGGTGCAGCGCAATCGCGGAGGCATTGGCGAAAAGGCAGACCAGGAACGTCACGACATACATGCCGAACAGCGACGCGCTTTGGATCATCGCCGGCGCCGACATCTGGGTGTAGGCCAGCGAACCGAAGCTCGCATGCGGCGAAACCAGGCTGATCGCATATTCAAAAGCAGTCCAGCAGGCGGGAAAGGCAAGGAGCGTAACGAAGGGCGACGCGCGTCGCTGGACATAGCGCGCGAAGCCGATCGCAGCGGGAAATACGATCGCCTGCAGCAGGAAGGTCGAGATTATGATCGGAATGGCGACGGCGGGCGGCACGACCCGGAAGACGGCGGTGTAGAAGAAGATGTAGCACTGCCCGATAACGAAGGCGGCCAGTGCGGCGAAAATGAGTTGGCGGTTCGGTGCATCGCCATAGGCCAGCCACAACACCGGCGCTGGCGCGAGCCACGCCAGATACCAGAGATCGGCCGGACCTTGCGAAACGTAGAACATCGCACCGCTCAACAGCGCGCAAAGAATGACAATCATCTTGCCCTCCGGCCGTTCGCGGGCTTCGCTGCATAGGCTGCAATCGTGTTGCGCATGACCTGGCGGTAGAGCGCCTTGAATTGTTTCTCGCCGGAAAAGCGGCTCGCGCGCTGCATGGAGACCATGCCCTGGGCCAGGGCGGCGAGTGCGAGCGCGATTTCAAGCGATGACGCGTCACCGAAATAGCCTTTGGCCTTCGCCTCATCGATACGGACGATGAACATCGCAATGGCCGGCGAGCGGCCGGCCGCGAAATCGTCCGGGTAGCGGCGCGCCTCAGTGGCCGGCAGCAGGAACGCGGCGTCGAAACGATGCGGCTGCTTCAATGCGAACGCGAGAAACGCTTCGAAACCCTTCTCCATCCAGCGCAGCGGATCGGGTTCGCGTATGGAACGTGCGATTTCCTCCCACGCCACAAACCCGTCCAGCATCAGCGCGTTGATAAGCGCGTCCCTGTTCTCGAAATGCCGGTACATCGCCATCGGCGACAGCCCCGCGGCTTCCGCGACGCTTCGGATGGAAAGCCCTGAAACGCCTTCCTTCTCAAGCACGGTTTTGGCGGCGTTGAAGATTCTGTCCTTGCCCATTGTGTATAGCGTACACGTGTTTGCGTACTTTGTACACATGCGGGAGAAATTATTTTCCCCCCACGCAAACACTTGGCAGGGCGATCGCTCTCGAACCCCACGGGCGATAGGGATAAACGGCAGTTCGGGCCAGAAAGGAGTTGCCTGCTCCGCCACGATTGTGGCCGAGGCGGCCTTCGTCACTCGATCATCCGGTGAACAAAATACTGCAAATTGTTCACTGCCGGGCGGCGGCAAGCGCCTTTACGCCCGTCCGCCCCGCTCATAGGGATTGCGCAGGATGAATCCGGCCTCCTTGAGCCTGTCCTTGATCTCGTCGGCGTGCGCCGAATCGCGCGCTTCGATGGTCATGCCGAGGTCGGCGGACTTCACCGGCATGTCGGGGGACATGCGGTTGTGGCTGACGTCGAGGATGTTGCCGCCGGCCTCGCCCACCAGCGCGGTGATGCGCGCGAGCCAGCCGGGGCGGTCCTCGATCTCCACCACCAGCGACAGGATTCGGCCCTCGCGCATCAATTCGCGCAGGATCACGTTGGACAGGAGCCGCATGTCGATATTGCCGCCCGACAGCACGATGCCGATCTTCTTGCCTTTGAACACCGCCGGGTTCGCGGCGACGGCCGCGTAGGCCGCGGCGCCCGCGCCTTCCACCACCGTCTTCTCGATCTCCAGAAGCGTGGCGATGGCGCGCTCGATCTCGTCCTCGCCGACGAGGAGCACGTCCTTCACCAGCTCGGCCACGATGCGCCGGGTGATGCCGCCCGGCTCCTTCACCGCGATGCCCTCGGCGATGGTCTGGCCGGAGCAGGGCAACGCCGCCTGCTTCACCACATCGTACATCGAGGGATACATGCGCGCCTGCACGCCGTAGATCTCGATGCCGGGCTTCAGCGCCTTCGCCGCCACGGCGATGCCCGAGATCAATCCGCCGCCGCCGATGGGCACGACCAGCGCGTCGAGATCGGGCACATCCTCCAGGAATTCCAGCGCGACGGTGCCTTGGCCGGCGATGATCTTGGCGTCGTCATAAGGATGGACGAAGACGAGGTTCTCGTCCGCCGCGATCTGCTTGGCGCGGGTGAAGGCTTCGACCAAGGTCGCGCCCTCCAGCACCACGCGGGCGCCGAACGCCTTGGTGTGCTTGACCTTCACGAAGGGCGTGCCTTCCGGCATCACGATGGTGGCGGGGATGCCGAGCCTTCCTGCATGATAGGCGACGCCTTGCGCGTGATTGCCGGCGCTCATCGCCGCGACGCCGCGTTTGCGCTCCTCGGCGTTGAGCGATGTGAGCTTGTTCAGCGCGCCGCGTTCCTTGAACGAGGCGGTGAATTGGAGATTCTCGAATTTCAGATGGATGTCGCAGCCCGCGAGCTTGGACAAGGTCGAGGAATGCAAGGTCGGCGTGCGCGACACCGCGCCCTTGATGACGGAGGCCGCCGCGCGCACATCGTCGAGGGAGATATCCGCCACTTTAGGGACCTCGCGGGGATTGGTAGCAGCGGAGGGATTTGAACCCCCGACCAAGGGATTATGATTCCCCTGCTCTACCACTGAGCTACGCTGCCGAACCGAGGCGGGGGATGTAAGGGCGGGGCGCGGGGGTGTCAAGCAGACCGGTCTGAAAGCCAAGCACAACTGTCATCCCCGGCGAGCGCCGCGCACTTCGCGCGCCGCGAGGGAAGGGGACCCAGGTGCTTACGCGCGGACGATCCGGCAGGGTCCGCTTTATACTGTAGAGACCGTTGAGCCCGGCCACCTGGGTCCCCTCCCCTCGCGGCGCGCGCTCGCCGGGGATGACAATTTTATTTGGGTCGAAAACTAGGCCGCCGCTTTCACCGGTTCCGCCTTCACAATCGCGCCGCCGCCCAGCACGCGGCTGCCGTCGCGTTCGTAGAATACGCAAGCTTGGCCGGGCGCGACCGCCTCCTCGAAACCGAGCAGGGTCACGGACGCGCCATCGGCTGTGGGCGTAATGGTCGCGGCCACCGGCGGGCGCGTGGAGCGGACCTTCACGGCGCAATCGAGCGGGCCGTCCACCGGCGCAAGCCAGTTCACATCGCGAAGCTGGATGGCGCGCGTGCGCAACGCCTCGCGCGGGCCCACGACCACGCGCGCGTTCGCCGCGTCAAGCTTCAGCACGAAGAGCGGGTCGGCATTGCCCGAAAGACCGAGGCCCTTGCGCTGGCCCACCGTATAATGGATCACGCCCTCATGGCGCCCGAGCACGGCGCCGTCACGATCGACGATCTCGCCCGCGCGCATCGCGTCGGGCCGCAGCTTCGCCACTACGCGCGCGTAATCGCCGTCGGGCACGAAGCAGATGTCCTGGCTGTCCGGCTTGTCCGCCGTGACGAGGCCGAGTTCGGTGGCGATGGCGCGAACGTCGCGCTTCTCCATCGCGCCCAGCGGGAAGCGCAGAAAGGAAAGCTGCTCCGGCGTCGTGCGGTAGAGGAAATAGCTCTGGTCGCGCGAAGCATCCGCCGCCCGATGCAGTTCATCGCCGATGCGTTGCACATAATGCCCGGTCGCCAGCGCGTCCGCGCCCAACTCCTTCGCGGTGTCGAGCAGGTCCGCGAACTTGACCTTGTCGTTGCAGGCGACGCAGGGGATCGGCGTCTCGCCTTTGGCATAGGCGCCGGCGAAGCTGTCCATCACCGCATTCTTGAAGCGCTGTTCGTAGTCGAGGACGTAGTGCGCAATGCCGAGCCGCTCGGCCACGCGCCTGGCGTCATGGATGTCCGCCCCCGCGCAGCACGCGCCCTTCTTCTTCGCGGCAACGCCCGCATCGTAAAGCTGAAGCGTGACGCCGACGACGTCGTAACCCTCGCGCGCCAAAAGCGCCGCCACCACCGAGGAATCCACCCCACCCGACATGGCCGCGACCACCCGCGTCTGGCGCGGCGGCTTCGCAAAACCAAGGGAATTGAGGGCGGTCATGGCGGCGATATAGGGCGAGGGCGGCGGCGAGGCAAGGTTTCACACCTCCCGTGTCATGGCCCGCCTGGTGCGGGCCACCCAAGTGACCGCGCGCCATTCTCTCTTGTCTATCACCGTCATGGCCCGGCTTGTCCGGGCCGCCCAATTTTTTCTCTCAAAAAAAGGAAGATGGGTGGCCCGCATGAAGCGGGCCATGACGAGTGTGGGATAGTGAGAGAATGGTGCAACACCACCTGAGTGGCCCGCACCAGCCGGCCCATGACGCTATAGCGGGAGGTGCGCTTTACGTGTTCGAACTCGGCGATAGGTAGTTCAGCAGCGAGATCTGGTTCAGCTGCGCCGTCACTTCCAGCGCGGCCTGGAGCGCGAGCTGGTTCTGGTTCAGGTTCGACACCGCGGTTCCCATGTCGACATTCTCGATGTCGGAGACGAAGCCTTTATAGACCGTCGACATGGACTGCTGCGCGGTGCTCGCGTCCTGGAGCTGGGTGTAGACCGCGCCGTTGGTGGCGGCGGCGTTGTTCACCTGGGCGGCGGCGGCGGCGGCATCGGTGATGGCGCCCGAGAGAAACGTCGACTGCGCATCGGTGAGCGGCGTGCCGAGGTTGCCCGTGGGCCCGGCGTTGAAATCGGCGACGCTCTTCAGGCTCGCCAGCAATTGCGAGCCGGCGTCCGAGGCCAGCATGCCGACCTGCACCGTCTGCCCGTCCGACACGCGCACGGCGCTCTTCACCGTGCCGTTGGCGAAAGCGTCCGACGCGGAGGGCAGCGCCTGGAGATCGGCGAGCGTCGACGCATTCAAAGGCTGCGTCGTGTTCTTGTCGCCGCCATACATGTAGTTGCCGTTGGCGTCCTTGGAATTGAGGATGGTGTTGAGCTGATCGAGCACGCTCTGCGCCTGCGTCGCGAGCGTCGAGGCGTCGCCGTTGCCCACGGCGGTGGTGATGTCCTGCCGCCAGGAATTGGCGAGATCGGAGAGCGCGGACATCTGCGTGTCCTGCAGGTTGGCCTGGTTGAGCGCGAGATCGGTCGCGGCCTGATAGGCATCGGTGCGGGCGCCGGCGGAGCGCGCGGCTTCGAGCGCCGCGGTCTTGTCTCCGATGCCGGCGTAATCGGTGGCGGTCTTGCCGCTGGCGACCTGCGCCTGGGACTTGTTCATCGCGACCTGGGCCTGGCTCACCTGCGAGAGCAGATATTGCGCCTGGGTCGACGTCGCTACGCGATCGATGCTCATCGTTCAGTTCCTCACACCGCCTGGAACAGCGTGTCGTAAAGCTGCTGGACCACGTTCAGCATGCGCGCGCCGGCGGCGTAGGCCTGCTGATAGACCATCATGTTGGAAAGCTCTTCGTCGAGATTGACGCCGGAGGTGCTGGACTGGCGCGATTGCGCCTCGCTCAGCCGGTCGCTCTCGGTCGTCGCATTGGACGAAGCCGCCGCGCTCTGCGTCGCCGCGTCCTGATAGAACGAGCCCGCATAAGACGAGAGCGACGCCGTCTGCGCGGAGAGATTGCCCGCCTTGGCGAAGCTCGCCTGCATGTTGCCGACATTCTGCAGCGCCAACAGCCCGCGCGCGTCGCCGCTGCCGAGGATGGAGTCCCCCGCGACGGTGGTGGGCGTCAGCGAGGCCTGCGCGAAGGCGAGCGAGGACGGCGTCGCGTCGGGCGCCACGGAGAAGCCCTGCGCCAGCGCCGTCGCCTGCTGATTGCCGAGGCCGAACAGGGTCGTGAAGCTCATGCCGGTATTGCCGCGCACCGTGGTGTCGCTGGTGACGGTGAGCTGGTTCGACGGATTGCCCGGCGTCATCTTCAGCGAGCCGTCGCTGCCGAGCGAGAACGCCGCCTGGCCCGCGAAGGCGGTGTTAAGCTTACCGACGATGGCGCCGATGGAATCGCCCGCACCGACGGTGACGCTGGCCTGCTTGGCGATGGCGCCGTCCGCGCCCTTGAACACGAAGCTCATCGTGCCGCCGGCCGCGAAATTGCCCGCATCGCCCGCCGACAATCCCGTCGCGCCGATCGAGGGCGCGCCGGTCGAGAACAGGTCGTTCAAGCCGAAGAACTGCGAGAAGCCGGTTCCGGCGCGCGAGGACGGCGTCGCCGCATCGTCCTGCACCACCATGCCGTTGCCGCCGTTGGCGGAAATCGAAAGCGCCCCGTTGGCGAAGCTCGCCGTGCCGTTGGAGCCGAGCGCCCCGTTGAGCGCGGAGACGAAACTGCCGACCGTGCCGCCGATGGCGGTCGGCGCGCCGCCATCGACCGACAGCGTGCCGGCGCTGAAATCGACATCCACCCGCGAGACCAGGTTGCCGTTGGCGTCCGCCACCGCGACGGTCGTCTTGCCGGTGAAGTTCAGCGCGTCGCCGGCGACGAGGCCGGTATCGCTTCCCTCCATCTCCGACGGCGCGGGCACGGATGAATTCGCGTTATTCTGCGCGTTGAACGCCAACGCGGTCTGCCTGGCGAAGGCGCCCAACTCCTGCTGCAGGCTGCCCAGCGCGCCGTCGCGCGTGTCGATCAACCCCTTGAGCGAGCCGGAATCGAGATGCGGGTCGAGCGCCGCCGGCGTGCCGATGACGGCGCCTGTCGCGGGGTTGATGTTGGAGACCTGGATATTGCCGTAGGTCCCGTTGGTGCTGCCGCCGGGATAGGAGAGCTGCGCGTAGCTGTCGCCGACCAGGCTCATGCCGTCATTGGTCATGACCGTCATCTGGCCGTTCGCGGCGGTGGACGTCTTCACGCCCATATATTGCGACAGGCTCTGCAGCGCCTGATCGCGCTGGTCGAGCAGGCCGGAGGACTGGTCGCCCGAGGCCGTCGCCGTCGTGACCTGCTGGTTCAGGCTATAGATCTGCTGGATGAGATTGTTGACCGTGCCGATGGACGATGACACCTGCTGGTCCACTTGCGTCTGCAAGGTGCCGATGGAGGTCGACAGGCCGGAGATCGTCGAGGCCAAATTCTGGAAGGACGACAGCGCGCCCTGCTGGCTGGCGCTCGAGCTTGGCGACAGCGAGGCCGAGGCGAGCGCGGAGAACACATTGCTGAGCTGCGAGGTGAGCGAGGTGCCGTCGCCCGGCTGGCCGAGTAGGCCGTTGAGCTGATCGTAGATGTTCGACTGCGTGGAATATTGCGACGAGGCGGAGTTCGACGACAGCACTTCCTGGTTCAGGAACTGGTCGGCCACGCGCTGCACGTCGGCGATGTCGACGCCGGTGAGCTGACCGCCCACGACTTGCGCCTGCATATTGACGACGCGGCGGTCATAGCCTTGCGTATTGATGTTGGCGACGTTGCCCGACACCACGCGCAAGGCCGCGCTGTTGGTCTGCAGCGCGGTCAAGGCACTCGACAGGATTCCGTTCAACGCCAAGGCGCAAGACTCCCTTTGTCGCCGGACAACCGGTCGCAAGCGCCGTGCCAGCGCGAATGGCGCAATTGCGGGGGGTTTCGTACGCGCCAACCCGGCAAGCTTTGCCGCACCGGCAAGCGCTGCCTTGCGCATTGCGCCCTCGCACATTCGAAAAAGCCCGGATTATCGCGGGCGCACGATGTGGTCCGGCGCTTGCTACCTAGCCTTCCGGAAAATTCGGATTGCGTGTCTTGGCCTTGCAAGCTGCACAAATCGCCACGCCGACTACAGCGACGAAGCCGCTGAGCGCCAACGCGCCGATGCAGAGCGGCGCCGGCGCGGTCTTCGCCGCGCTGCTGGCCAAGTTGAATCCGACACCGGCCGCGAAAGATGCACCTGCGCTCCCGCTCGCGAAGGATGCCACGAAGGATACAAAGATCGCCGCGCCCAAGAGCGAAGACGACGCCGCGCCTAACAGCGATGCCGCCGCCGCGCTCGCTTCTCTACAGGCGATCACGCCCCTCCAGACACAGAGTGCTCGGGCCGCCGGCGATGATGACGAAAGCGTGGCGCAAACCGGCGCCGTTGCGCCCGCGAAGAGCGGCATGCCCTTCGCCGATCTCAAGACCATCGATCCCAAGGACCTGAAAGCCGCGATCCCGCAGCCGAACACCGCGCCGGTGAAGCCCGGCCAGCCCACCTTGCCCGTCATGCCCGGACACGACGCGGACGAAGGCGAAGAGACCGCCGCGACCGATCCGAAGGGCATCGACGCGAAGGCCGGGCCCGATCTTCCTGCGGCGGCGAAAGTCGCGGCCAATGCGGCGCAGCACCTGCTCCGCCCCGCGACGCCCGCGCAAACAACCGAAGCGCAAGTCGTCAAGCCCGATATCAAGCAGGACAACACGGACACCGGTTCCGGCAGCGGCAACACCTCCGGCGACCAGCCGAAGGACGACAGAAGCGCGCAGACCGCGACGCCGCATTTCCAGGCCGATGCGCAGCAGCCCGCGCCGCATGCGCAAGCTGTTGCGCACACGCAAGCCGCGCCGCAGGCCGCGGTTCAGACAACCGACGCCAAGCCGATCGCGAACGGGATCGGCGCGGTCGCCGGCGCGACGCCCACGCAGACCACGCAACCGGCGCAGCCCGCGAGCCTGCAGATCAGCCAAGCCGCGCCGCACGCGTCGGCCCAGCCCGACATCGCCGCGCTTGCGGTGAACATCGCGGCCAAGAGCCAGCCCGGCGCCAGGCATTTCGACATCCGCCTCGATCCGCCCGAATTGGGCCGCATCGAGGTCCACCTCTCCGTCGACGACGCCGGCAAGGCGCAGGCGCATCTCTCCGCCGACAAGCCGCAGACGCTCGACCTGTTGCAGCGCGACTCCTCTTCGCTCACGCGCGCGCTGAAGGAGTCCGGCGTCGATCTCGGCAATACCGGCCTGTCCTTCTCGCTACGCGGCCAGGACCGCGAAGGCGGCAATGCCCAGAAATCCTTCTCGCGCGGCCGCGCGCTCTCGGTGAGCGCGGTGACCGAGGCGAGCGCAAGCCCATCCACGATCAGCAATCTTTCGAGCGACCGGCTCGATATCCGCGTCTAAGGGCGCGTCTAGAGGACACCATGACCACCGTAGCGCCCACGACCACCGTCCCGACCTCCACGACCGGCACCGGCACCGACGCGGCCGCCCAGCTCTCGGGCAATTTCGACACTTTCCTGAAGCTGCTCACCACGCAGCTGCAGAACCAGGATCCGATGAACCCGATGGATTCCGATCAATTCACGCAGGAACTGGTGCAGTTCTCGGGCGTCGAGCAGCAGATCAACACCAACGACAACCTCAAATCTCTGATAGCTTTAACCCAAAGCAACGCCTCGGGTGCCGCCGTCAGCTATCTTGGCAAGACGGTGACCGTAACCAACGGAGACGCGGCGTTGCAGGACGGTAAGGCCGATTGGAGCTATGCGCTGGGCGCGTCGTCCGCGTCCACCGCGCTGACCGTCACCAACTCCTCGGGCCAGGTCGTCTACTCCGCCACCGGCGACACCGGCTCGGGCCAGCATGATTTCTCCTGGGACGGCACCGACAACAACGGCAACCAGGAGCCGGACGGCGTCTACCAGCTCACCGTCACCGCGCTCGCGGGCGACGGCTCCGCGGTCGAAAGCGCGGTGGCGAGCAAGGGCGTCGTCGACGAGATCAACATGACCGGATCCACCCCGATGCTGATGATCGGCCCGATGGCCGTTCCGGTGTCGCAGGCTTCGGCGATCGACAACACTTAGAGCGCGTAAAATAAAACAAGAACCGGAGTCGAGAACGACTCCACCAAAACCAAATCGGTCCACCGGACGCGAAGCGCCGGGCGCCGAAAAGGGAAACGAAAATGAGTCTCTACGGCGCCTTGATGACGGGCGTGGCGGGCTTGACGGCGAACAGCCAGGCCTTGAGCGTCGCATCGTCGAATATCGCGAACGTCAACACCGTCGGTTACAAGACGGGTCAAGCGAATTTCTCCACCCTGCTCGCCTCGGCGATGGGCTCGGGCGACGTGTCGTCGGCCGGCGTCGTCTCGTCGACCACTTCGAACATCACCCAGCAGGGCCTGCTCTCCTCCACCGGCATCGCCACCGATCTGGCGATCTCCGGCAACGGCTTCTTCGTGGTGAGCCAGCAACCGGGCGCGGCGGGCACCAGCCAGTCGCAGCTCTACACCCGCGCCGGCGATTTCACGCCGGATGCGGAAGGCAATCTGCAGAACGCCGCCGGTCTCTATCTGATGGGCTGGCCGCTCGATTCCAGCGGCAGCGTGCCGACCGACCGCAACGATTTGACCGCGGTCAACGTCAACAACCTTTCCGGCAAGGCCGAGGCTTCGACCACCATGTCGATCCAGGCGAATCTGCAGGCGAGCACCACCGCGACGACGTCCGGCTACACCGTCGGCGATCTCACCAGCGGCGCCAAGACGCCGGACTTCCAGCGCACCATCAACGCCTATGACAGCCAGGGCGGCACGCAGCCGCTGCAGGTCTCCTACCTGAAGACCGGCGCCAACACCTGGTCCTATGAGGTGAGCTATCAGGGCGACGTCAACAACCTCAGCCCGGCCAATCCGCTCGTCGCCTCCGGCACGATGACGTTCAACAGCGACGGCTCGCTCGCCAACGTCCAGCCCACCGGATCGACCTCCACCACCGTGAGCGGCACCGTCGATGTCAACATCCCTTGGTCCGCGACCTCGGGCCTGGCGTCGCAGGACATCAAGCTCAACATGGGCACGGTCGGGGGCACCGATGGCGTCACGCAGTTCGACAGCGCCTCCACGCTCGTCTCCTCCAGCGTGAACGGCGCCTTGTTCGGCAGCGTGTCGGGCGTCTCCATCGACTCCAACGGCTACGTCACGGCGAACTTCACCAACGGGCTGTCGCAAAAGATCTACAAGCTGCCGATCGCGACCTTCACCAATCCCGATGGGCTCAATGCCGTCTCCGGCAACGCCTATCAGGTGTCGCAGAGCTCCGGCACGCCGACGATCGGCGAGGCCGATACCGGCGGCGCCGGCACGCTGCAGTCCGGCGCGCTGGAAAGTTCCACCGTCGACCTGGCGACGGAGTTCACCAACCTCATCACCACGCAGCGCGCCTATCAGGCGTCCACGCGCATCATCACCACGGCGTCGGACATGCTCGATCAGCTGTTGCAGATGGGCCATTAACGTGAATGGCGGCGTTTCATTGGGGAGAGGCGCCGCCAATCCCGAAACAGGACAGAAAACACTTATGAATATCGCCTTTTTTACCATCCTCGTTTGGGTTTCCGAAATAGGCGCGGCCGTATCTTGCGTACGGGTCATGGAGTTTGGAGCACGATGATGGGCGAAGACCGCAGAGGTCGCGTCAGCTATGTGATCGGTCCCGACGGGTCGCCGCTCACGCTCGCCGACCTGCCGCCGCCGAACACCAAGCGTTGGGTGATCCGCCGCAAGGCCGAAGTCGTGGCCGCCGTGCGCGGCGGACTTCTGTCGCTCGACGAAGCGTGCAAGCGCTACACGCTGACGGTGGAGGAATTCCTCGCCTGGCAGCGCGCCATCGACCGCTTCGGCCTGCCCGGCCTGCGCGCGACGCGCGTGCAGCAATACAGGCACTAAAGAGAACGGCATATCGATCACTGACACACTCCGTGTCATGGCCCGCGAATGCGGGCCATCCAGGCGACGACGCGCAAAATTCAAAAAATAGAACACCGTCATGTGGAGTGGAGAGAGAAGCCCAACACCACCTGGGTGGCCCGCACCAGGCGGGCCATGACACCGGAGCAAATGCGCTAACCATTCAGTAACCTGTATGACCGCGGCGTTAAGGTGAAAAAAGCGCGAAGCCGTTAAGTCCAATTTTACCGGAGCCCGGCAATCTTTGCCCACCCAGTGCGGAGGCAGGCTTGTCGGAGTTCATCAGAAATGTCGGTGCGGCGCGTTTCGGCGTCATGGCTGGCGTGGCCGCCGCGCTCACCGCCTTCTTCCTCTATGTCGCGGGCGTGATCAGCGAGCCGGCGAAGACGATCCTCTATGCCGGCCTCGAGCCGCGCGACGCCGCCGCCGTCACCGCCAAGCTCGATTCCATGAACGTGCCCTACGACGCGAAAGCCGACGGCGGCACCATCCTCGTTCCCGCCGACCAGGTCACCAAGCTGCGCATGGAGCTGGCGAGCGAGAACCTGCCGCAAGCCGGCGTGGGCTACGAGATCTTCGACAAGTCCGATGCTTTCGGCACCACCGCCTTCGTCCAGAACATCAACTCGCTGCGTGCGCTTGAAGGCGAGCTCTCCCGCTCGATCCAGACCATCGACGGCATCGACAGCGCCCGCGTCCATCTCGTGATCCCCGAGCGCCAGATCTTCAGCCGCGAGGAGCAGTCGCCGAGCGCGTCCGTCGTCGTGCGCACGCGCAACCCGCTCGACAAGGGCCAGGTCGGCGCGATCCAGCATCTCGTCGCCGCCGCGGTGTCGAGCTTGACGCCCGCACGCGTCGCGATCGTCGACGACAAGGGCACGCTTCTCGCCGGCGGCGAGGACAAGCAGGGCCTGTCCGCCACCGCGAGCGACGAGGAGGACCAGACCAACGCCTTCGAGGACAAGATGCGCCAGCGCGTGGAGAGCATCGTCTCCAGCGTCGTCGGTCCCGGCAATGTCCGCGTCCAGGTGGCGGCCGACGTGAAATACAATCACAGCCAGGAGACCCAGGAGACCTTCGATCCGGACTCCAAGGTCATCCGCTCCACCCAGACCACCGAGCAGAACGCGACCGACCAGAACGGCAGCGGCTCCAACTCCGTCTCCGTCGCCAACGCCCTGCCCACCGCCTCGCAGCCCGCCGCCTCCGGCAGCGACGGTTCCAAATCGGATTCGACCCGCACCGAAGAGACCACCAACTACGAGATCAACAAGACCACCAAGACCAGCACCAACGAGGGCGGCGAGATCCGCCATCTCTCGGTCGCGGTCGTGGTGGACGGTGTGACGAAGAGCGGCGCCGACGGCCATGACGGCTACAAGCCGCGCACGCCGCAGGAGATGGCCCAGATCGAGAGCCTGGTGAAATCCGCCATCGGCTTCGACAAGGCGCGCGGCGACCAGGTCCAGGTGTCGAACATGCAGTTCGCGCGCATGGATGGCGGCCCGGTCACGCCGGCGCCTTCGCCGCTGCTCGGTCTCGATTCCGGCCAATGGTTCAAGATCATCGAGGTCGCGATCCTGTCGCTGACCGCGCTCTTGATCGGCTTCTTCGTTGCACGCCCGCTGATCAGCCGCATGTTCACGGCCCAGAGCGGCTCCCAATCCATGCTCGCCGCGCCGCAGCAGATGGCCGGTCAGCTCGCGGCCCCCCAGGCACACGCCGTTTCCGCCGATGGCGCCATGGCGACCGCCCTGCCCGCGCCGAGGGAAAGCATGATCGACATCCAGCGCATCGAAGGTCAGGTGCGCGAATCCTCCATCCGCAAGGTCGGCGAAGTGGTCAGCGCGCATCCCGAGGAAGCGCTCGCCATCGTCCGCACCTGGCTTCACCAACCGGTCTGATCCATGTCGCGCGCAGGCAAGGCACAAGGCAAAGACGATATCCGCCAGCTCTCGGGGCCCGAGCGCTCGGCTATCCTGATGCTCGCGTTGGGCGAGGAGCACGCATCGTCGGTCTGGAAGATGATGGACGACGAGGAGGTCAAGGAGATCTCGCAAGTCATGTCCACGCTCGGCACGGTGAGTTCGGTCTTGGTCGAGAAGCTCCTGATCGAATTCGTCTCCCAGATGTCGGCGACCGGCTCGCTGATGGGCTCTTACGAATCCACAGAGCGCCTGATCGGCCGCTTCATGCCGCAGGACCGCGTCACCCAGATCATGGAAGAAATCCGCGGTCCCGCCGGCCGCACCATGTGGGACAAGCTCGGCAACGTGAACGAAACCGTTCTCGCCAACTATCTCAAGAACGAATATCCGCAGACCGTCGCCGTCGTGCTCTCCAAGATCAAGCCGGAACATGCCGCGCGCGTCTTGGGCGCGCTGCCGGAGGAATTCGCGCTGGAAGTCGTGCAGCGCATGCTGCGCATGGAGAGCGTGCAGAAGGACATCCTCGACAAGGTCGAGAAGACCTTGCGCGTCGAGTTCATGTCCAACCTCGCCCGCACCGCCAAGCGCGACAGCCATGAGCACATGGCCGAGATCTTCAACAATTTCGACCGCCAGACCGAAGGCCGCTTCATCACCGCCCTGGAAGAGCGCAGCCGCGATAGCGCCGAGCGCATCAAGGCCTTGATGTTCACCTTCGAGGACCTGGGCAAGCTCGATCCCGGCTCGATCCAGACGCTGCTCCGCCATGTCGAGAAGGACAAGCTGGGCCTCGCGCTCAAGGGTTCGACCGACACGCTGCGCGACGTCTTCTTCTCCAACATGTCCGAGCGCGCCGGCAAGATCCTGCGCGAGGACATGGAGGCCATGGGTCCCGTGCGCCTCAAGGATGTCGATGAGGCGCAGATGCGCATGGTCAATGTCGCCAAGGACCTCGCCAACAAGGGTGAGATCATGATCGCCAACAAGCAGGGCGAAGACGAGCTGGTGTATTGATGAGCGCGGCCAAATTCACCTTCGACACGGTTTTCGAGGCGGCGGACGACGTCGTCTCCGATGCCGCCCGTTCGCGCAAGCGCCTGACGATCACCCAAGGCGAGCTCGACGCCATGCTCGCCCGCGCCCGCGCCGAAGGCATCACCGACGGCCAGGTCCGCGCCTCGCAGGACCTCGTCCACGCCACCCGCGAAGCCGCGCAATCCATCGCCGCCGTGCTCTTGCGCCTCGACCGGGACATCGAATCCATCCGCGAGGACGCGGCCCAGGTCGCGCTCGCCGCCGCGCGCAAGCTCGCCCATGGCGCGCTCACCCATTTCGCCGCCGACGAGGTCGAGACCACCTTGCGCGAGGCCATGCATCAGGCCATCGGCGAGCCGCGCCTCACTTTGCGCGCCAGCCAGGCCGTGGTCGACGCGTTGCAGCCGCGCCTGGCCGACATCGCGCTCGAAGAAGGTTTCGACGGCCGCGTGCAGGTCGCATCCGAACCGCGCCTCGCCAATGCCGATTGCCGCATCGAATGGCGCGGCGGCGGCATGGAGCGCAACGAACAGGCGCTCGAAGACGCCGTCACGGCGTTGATCGCCAGACATTTCCCGAAGGACAACCACGATGTCTAACGACGAAGTCCAGCTTCCCGACCTCGGCCGCGAGGCCATGCCCGGCAATGCGCCGGCCCTGCTCCAGGGCGACGAGCCGCCGGAGACGGAGCCCAAGCGCAGCGCGTCGGACCTCGAGGCGGTGTTCGACGTGCCCGTCACGGTCTCCGCCGTGCTCGGCAAGTCGGGGATGGAGGTCAGCCAGCTCCTCAAGCTCGGCAAGGGCACCATCGTCGAGCTCGATCGCAAGGTCGGCGAGGCCATCGACATCTATGTCAACAACCGGCTGGTCGCGCGCGGCGAAGTCGTCCTCGTCGAGGACCGGCTCGGCGTGACGATGACCGAAATCATCAAGACCGGCCAGTCTTAAAGCGATCAGGATAGGAACAACACCATGCGTCTTCTCATCGTCGGATCGCTGCAGGGACAGATCGGCGCCGCCACCAAGATCGCGATGGATCGCGGGGCGAAAGTCACCCACGCCTCCTCCATCGAGCAGGGCCTGGCCGAATTGCGCGGCGGGCGCGGCGCGGACCTCGTCTTCTGCGACGTCGATTTCGATATCGCCATGCTGGTGCGCGGCCTCGCCGCCGAGCGCATCTGCACCCCGGTCGTGGCCTGCGGCGTCGGCACCGATGCGCGCAAGGCCGTGGACGCGATCCGCGCCGGCGCGAAGGAATACCTGCCCCTGCCGCCCGATCCCGAATTGATCGCCGCTGTGCTCTCCGCCGTCGCCGATGAATCGCATCAGATGGTCTATGAGGACGAGGCCATGGGCGCGGTGATCGCGCTGGCCGACCAGGTCGCCGGTTCCGACGCCTCGATCCTGATCACCGGCGAGAGCGGCACCGGCAAGGAAGTCCTCGCCCGTTACGTCCACCGCAAATCCACGCGCGCCGAGAAGGCGTTCATCTCGGTCAACTGCGCCGCGATCCCGGAAAACCTGCTCGAAAGCGAATTGTTCGGCCATGAGAAGGGTGCCTTCACCGGCGCCATCGCCCGCCGCGTCGGCAAGTTCGAGGAAGCCAATGGCGGCACCTTGCTGCTCGACGAAATCAGCGAGATGGACGCGCGGCTGCAGGCCAAGCTCCTGCGCGCCATCCAGGAGCGCGAGATCGACCGCGTCGGCGGCACCAAGCCGGTCAAGGTCGACATCCGCATCGTCGCCACCTCCAACCGCGACCTCGCAGAGGCCGTGAAGCACGGCACCTTCCGCGAAGACCTGCTCTATCGCCTGAACGTCGTGAACCTGCGCCTGCCTTCCTTGCGGGAACGTCCGCGCGACATCCTCGCACTCGCCCGCCACTTCGCGCACAAATACGCGCAGGTGAACGGCGTGCCCTATCGCGTCATCGCCAGCCCCACGGAGCGCCTGCTGCTCGGCCATCCCTGGCGCGGCAACGTCCGCGAGCTGGAGAACACCATCCACCGTTCGGTGCTGTTGGCGCAGGGTCCCGAGATCGGCCCGGAAGCCATCCGCCTGCCGGACGGCACGCAGGTCGGCAACAATATCCGCACCGATATGCCGGGCGCCGTGCGCGTCGCCGTCGAGAACGCCGCCGTCGTCACCCGCGGCCTCGTCGGCCGCACCGTGGCGGAGGTCGAGCGCGACCTGATCCTCGATACGCTGGACCATTGCCTCGGCAACCGCACCCACGCGGCCAACATCCTCGGCATCTCCATCCGCACCCTGCGCAACAAGCTGCGCGAATACAGCCAGTCCGGCCTTGCGATCCCGATGCACGGCGAAGCACGGATGGCGGGGTAGAACGATGCTTTCGGCATCTTCCTTTTCTTTACCTCCCCCTCGTGGGGAGGTCGAAACGTCGAAGCGCAGCGAAGGCGTTTCGGGTAGGGGGATGGCGTCAAAGGCATATCTCATCCTTCGCCACCTTCCCCCTACCCGAAAAAGCTTCGCTTTTTCGACCTCCCCACAAGGGGGAGGTAGGTAATCATGACCGATACCACCGCTACCGCGCCTGCATCCGCAGGACTCTCGCTCAACCTCGCGACGCTGACGGGTTACCTGAAGCGCAGCGACCTGGCGCTCGCCATCGGCATCATGGCGATCCTGATCGTCCTGATCCTGCCTTTGCCGCGCTGGTTGCTGGATATCGCGCTCGCCTTCTCGCTGTCGCTGTCGATCCTGATCCTGATGACGGCGGTGTTCATCCGCAAACCGCTGGAGTTCTCCTCCTTCCCCGCCGTGCTGCTCATCACCACCATGATGCGGCTGGCGCTGAACCTCGCCTCCACCCGCCTGATCCTCGGCCACGGCAATGAGGGCACGGCCGCGTCCGGCTATGTCATCCAGGCCTTCGGCAAGCTGATCATGCAGGGCAATTTCGTGATCGGCCTGATCGTGTTCGCGATCCTGGTGATCGTGAACTTCGTCGTCATCACCAAGGGCTCGGGCCGCATCGCCGAAGTCGCGGCGCGCTTCACCCTCGACGCCATGCCCGGCAAGCAGATGGCGGTCGACGCCGATCTCTCCTCCGGCCTGATCGACGAGAAGGAAGCCCGTGCCCGGCGCAAGTCACTTGAAGCGGAATCGAATTTCTTCGGCGCCATGGACGGCGCCAGCAAGTTCGTCCGCGGCGACGCCATCGCCGGCCTGATGATCGTCGGCATCAATGTCGTCGGCGGCATCATCATCGCCGTCGCCCAGAAGGGGATGAGTTTCGCCGACGCCTCGCAGACGTTCACCTTGCTCACCGTTGGCGACGGCCTCGTCTCGCAAATGCCGGCGCTCATCGTCTCCACCGCCGCGGGCCTGATGGTGTCGAAGGCCGGCGTCGAAGGCGCGACCGACAAGGCGCTGATCGGCCAGCTCTCCTTCTATCCGCAGGCGCTGGGCATGGCCGCCGCGGTGATGGGCATCGTCGGCGTGCTGCCCGGCATGCCCACGCTCGTCTTCACCGCGCTCTCCGCCCTCATCGGCGGCGCGGCCTGGGTCGCTTACAAGCGCAAGGACGCCGCGGCGGTCGAACAAGCGCAGATCGAGGAGAAGGAACGCGTCGCCTCCACGCCCACCGAGGAGCCGATCTCCACCGCGCTCGCGCTCGACCTGCTGCGCGTCGAGCTGGGCTATGGCCTGTTGCCCATGATCAACGACGTCAAAGGCCACCGCATCACCGACCAGATCAAGGCGCTGCGCCGCCAACTCGCGACCGAGATGGGCTTCGTGATGCCGAGCGTGCGCATCCTCGACAACATGGCCTTGGGCGCGAACGAGTACCGCATCTGCGTCAAGGAAGTGGATTCCGGGCGCGGCGAGCTTTTCCCCGGCTCGCTCCTGACGATGGACCCGCGCGGCGCGCCCATCGACCTGCCCGGCACGCATACGACCGAGCCCGCTTTCGGCCTGCCAGCCACCTGGATCTCCGCATCGATGCGCGAGGAGGCGAGCTTCCGCGGCCTCACCGTCGTCGATCCCGGCACGGTGCTGACCACGCATCTCACCGAAGTCTTGAAGACGCACATGGCGGAGCTTCTCTCCTTCGCCGAGACCAAGAAGCTGCTCGACGATCTGCCTCCCGAGCAGAAGAAGCTGGTGGACGAGCTCATCCCCTCGCAGATCTCCGTCAACGGCGTGCAGCGCGTGCTGCAGACCCTGCTCGGCGAGCGCGTCTCCATCCGCGACCTCCCCGCGATCCTGGAAGGCATCGCCGAGGCCGTGGGCCACACCAAGAACGCGCTCTACATCACCGAGCACGTCCGCGCCCGCCTGTCGCGCCAGCTCTGCAACCAGCATCTGGCGCCGGCGGGCTACCTGCCGCTCATCGCGCTGTCGCCCGCCTGGGAACAGGCCTTCGCCGAAAGCATCGTCGGCCAGGGCGAGGACAAGCAACTCGCCATGGCGCCGTCCCAGCTCCAGCAATTCATCACCACGGTGCGCGAGCGCTTCGACGAGGCGGGCCAGAAGGGCGAAGTACCGGTGCTGCTGACCAGCCCGCACGTGCGCCCCTTCGTCCGCTCCATCGTCGAGCGCTTCCGCGCGCAAACAGTGGTGATGAGCCAGAATGAAATCCACGCCAGCGTCCGGCTGCGCACCTTGGGGCAGCTTTGATGACGCGCGCACAAAACACCCAAGTGTCATGGCCCGCGAACGCGGGCCACCCAGGCGACCACGACCGGTGCGTGCCCATGGGTGGCCGAGTCGCGCTTCGCTTCGCTCGCTGCCCGGCCATGACGGGGTTCTAATGCAGCTCAAGACCTTCATCGCCGACGACATGCAGGCCGCGCTTGCGCAGATGCGCCGCGAGATGGGGCCGGAGGCGATCATCGTCTCCAGCCAGCGCGCCAAGGAAGGCGGCGTGCTGGTGCGCGCGGCCTTCGATGCGCCGGAAGTCGAAATCGCGGAAGAGCCCGCGGCGCAAGAGGCTGTCGTTACTGATTTCGCCAGCGGTTATCGCGACAATCTTCTGCGCCGTCTGCGGGAGAACGCGTCGAGCAGCGCGAAAGCCAAGAGCTTCAGCCGCGCCGAACTGATCGCCATGCTGCGCGAGCAGCGCGCGCCGGATTCACTGGCGCATGTATTGGCCGAAGCCGCCGAGAAGACCGGCCTCACCGACATGACCTTGGCGCTGGCGTCTGCGCTCGACAAGAAGATGCGCGCGGAGCCGATCGACTTCGCCACCTGCTCCGCGCTGCTTTTCGTCGGCCCGCACGGCGCGGGCAAGACCGCCACCGCCGCCAAGCTCGCGGCCCATGCGCGCCTCGCCGGCCGCGACGTGAAACTCATCGCCACCGATCCCGCCGGCGCCGGCGCTGTCGCCCGCCTTCAGGCCTTCGCGGAGCATGTCGGCGCCAATTTCCTCGTCACCGAAACGGCGGAGACCACCGCCAACGCGATCCTGGAATGTAGCTTGCAGAAATGCCTCGCCATCGTCGACACCGCTGGTTTCGATCCGCGCAATGGCAAGGCGCGGGCGGCCTTCACGGCGCTGGCGCAAATACAAGATCTGGAAGCCGTCGGAATCGTCTCGGCCAACGGCGACGCGGAAGAGGCCGCGGAGATCGCCTCCGCGCTTTCGCTGCTCGGTGCGCGGCGCCTGATCGTCACCGGGCTCGACATGGCGCGGCGCTCCGGCGCGCTGCTCGCCGCCGCGAGCCAGGAGCTCAACCTCGCCTATGTCACGAACTCGCCCTACGTCGCGGGCGGGTTGGAAACATTGACGCCGCTCTCGCTGTCGCGGCGGATCGTCGAAACCAGCGGCCACGCCGACCGCGGAAGCGCGCAATGACGGATATGAACATGCCAAAATTCCTCGCGCCGCAGTTTCTGGCAATCGGTTCCGGCAAGGGTGGAACGGGCAAGACGCTCGTCGCCGTGTCGCTGGCGCATGCCCTCGCCCATGAAGGCGAGAAGGTGCTGCTCTGCGACGCCGATCTCGGCCTCTCCAACACCACCGTGCATCTCGGCCTCGACGAGGGCGGCGATTTCGCCGGCGTGATGGCCGGCCGCCGCACGGTGGCCGAGGCCGTCGTTCCGGCCTTCGGCGGCATCAAAGAGCGCGGCGGATTCGACGTTCTCGCCGCGCCCGCCGGCTCCGGCGCGCTGGCCGACATCACCGAACAGCAGAGCCGCCACCTCATCGAGACGCTGCGCGCGGCCAAGCAGTACGACCGCATCGTGCTCGATCTCGGCGCGGGCGTGGACGCGACGACGATGTATTTCGCGGCGAGTTCGGACTCCACGCTCCTCATCCTCACGCCCGATCCGGCCTCGCTGGCCGATGCCTACGCCTTCGCCAAGCTGCTCAAGAAGCGCGGCGCGAAACTGCCCTATGTCGTCGTCAACATGGCGGCGAACGACGCGGAGGCGCGGCGCACATCCGGCGCGCTCGGCACCACCTGCCAGGCCTTCCTCGGCGCGGTGCCGGAATATCTCGGCGGCATCCCGCGCGACCCGCATGTGTCCGAAGCCGTGCGCCGCCAAAGCCATCTTTTGACCCTGCATCCGCAAGCGGCGGCCTCGCTCGCCATCTGCACGGTGGCGCGCCGCCTTCACAATAAAATCACACCGGCGCCATCGACCCGGTTGGCTTCCGGCCTGCGTTAACCAAATCTTTGGCGGATTTCCGCCACACCGCCTCCGCACTGTGCTTTTGCAACCCCACTCCCCCAGTTCCCGAATTCGTGTATCATTCCGATACGTTTCTTCGGGGTTAGTAGGGGGAATACATGTCTGCGCTTACCGACATTTGGAATACAATCACCGGCATCATCCACACGTCCGACGTGATCGCGCTCGTCATCATGGCAGTGATCGCCATTGCCGTCGCCTGGTTCTCGCAAGGGATGGGCTCGATCCTCACCTCGGTCCTGATCGCGCTCGTGGCCGACGGGGTCGTGACGGTGATCCGCGGCATCGTCCAAGGCGGCAGCAAGACCGATTTCGGGACCTTGCTTTCGACTGACTGGCACAATGCCATGATCATGCCGACGCAAACGCTTCTGGCCTACGCCATCATCTTCGGCGTGGTCATCGGCGTGGTCGGCGCGATCAAATCCGTCCTCGGCCGCTAACAGCAGGCCCTCACCGCTTCGGGCAGCCGGCGAAAGCCGGCTGCTTTGACGCGTGACCATGGAACTATTACGGTTCCGCCATGGTGATTTGGATCGTTCTCGCCGTTGCCGTCCTCGTCCTGCTCTGGGCGGTCGGCATCTATAACGGCCTCGTGCGCCGCAAGAACCTCGTCGCCGAGGGCTGGAGCGGCATTGACACCCAACTCAAGCGCCGCGCGGACCTGATCCCGAATTTGGTCGAGACCGTGAAGGGCTACGCCACCCATGAGCGCACGACCTTCGACGAACTCGCCCGGCTGAGGAGCGAAGGCCAGGGCCAGACCGATCCGGCCCAGCGCGCCCAGACCGAAGCCGCGATCACCGCCGCCATCGGCAAGGTCATGGCCGTGGCAGAGGCCTATCCCGAATTGAAGGCGAGCGAGAATTTCCGCGACTTGCAGAACCAGCTTTCGTCCGTCGAGGACCAGATTCAGTTGGCGCGGCGCTACTACAATGCCACCGTCCGCGACTTCAACACGACCATCCAGCAATTCCCGTCCAACCTGGTCGCGAACTTCGGCGGCTTCGCCGCGGCGCCATTCTTCCAGGCCGACGAGCAGGATCGCGCTGCGCCGAAAGTCGCGTTCAGTTGAGGTCCGTCCTTCTCGCGGCGCTGCTGTTCTTCGCCGCGCCCGCGCTCGCCTCTATCGACACCTATGAGCGCATCACCGACTACGACAGCGACGTCACCATCGAGAAGAGCGGTTCGCTCGACGTCGTCGAGACGATCAAGGTCGTCGTCGCCGACGACGAGATCAAGCACGGCATCTTCCGCGACTTCCCCACGGAATACACCAACCGCCTCGGCCGCCACGTCCATGTCGACTTCTCGGTCCTCAGCGTCACGCGCGACGGCAATCCGGAGCCTTACGAGACCACCTCCGTCGATCACGGCCAGCGCATCCTGATCGGCGACAAGGACCGCATCCTCGATCCCGGCACCTACACCTACCGCATCACCTACACGACCACGCGCCAGATCGGCTTCTTCGACAAGTACGACGAGCTTTATTGGAACGCGACCGGCAATTTCTGGGAATTCGTGATCGAACATGCCACCGCGACGATCCATCTGCCGCCCGGCGCGCATATCGTGCAGAGCAGCTTCTATACCGGCGGCGAAGGCGAGACCAAGAAGAACGCGACCAGCGAGGTCCTGTCCGACGATGCCATCCGCTTCACCACCACCGAAGCGCTCGCGCCGCGCGAAGGCTTGACCGTCGCCGTCGCCTTCAACAAGGGCGTGGTGCCGCCGCCGACTCCGGCGGAGGAGCGCGCCAATTTCATCCGCGACAATGGCGCGCCGATCACCGCGCTGATGGGCTTGTTCATCCTGCTCGTCTATTTCGGCGCGACCTGGTGGGAGTTCGGCCGCGATCCGAAGCAGGGGCCGATCGTTCCGCTGTTTTCACCGCCCGACAACCTGTCGCCCGCGGCGGTGCGCTACCTCCACCGCATGGCCTACGATCGCAAGGCCTATGCGGCGACGCTGATCAACCTGGCGGTGAAGGGTTATCTCACCATCGGCCAGGACGACGGCGCCTATGTCCTCACCCGCACCGGGCGCAGCGAGGGCGAATGCGGCCTGGCCCCGACCGAAGCGCAGGTCGCCGCCAAACTGTTCGACGGCGACATGAGCGTGGTGATGAAGCAGGAGAACCACTCCCAGATCGCCGCCTCGATCACGGCGCTCAAATCCGCGCTGAAGTCCGAGTATGAGAAGAGCTATTTCGTCACCAATCTGCACTGGTTCATCGGCGGGCTCGCGATCCTGGCCATCACTGCCCTGGCCGCCGCCCTGCAATCGGAAGACGGCGGCGCCACCAGCGGAATTTATTTCTGGCTCGGCGGCTGGACCGTCGGCACCGCCTTCATCGTCCACAATGCCTATGAGGCATGGCTCGGCGTGCGCGGCCCGGGTTTGCGCATCACCAACATCTTCGGCGCGCTCTTCATGTCGGCGTTCGCGCTCGCGTTCGTCGGCGGCGAGTGCGTCGGACTGTTCATGCTCAGCACGGTGACATCGCCGCTGCTGGCCGTATTGCTCGCGCTAGGCGGGCTCATGTCCTACGTCTTCTATCACCTGCTCAAGGCGCCGACCTTGTTGGGCGCCAAGACCCGCGACCAGATCGACGGCTTGCGCATGTATCTGAATGCCGCCGAGAAGGACCGCCTCGAAGTCCTCAACCCGCCCAACATCACCCCGGCGGTGTTCGAGAAGTTGCTGCCTTATGCCATCGCGCTCGATTGCGAGAACCGCTGGTCCAAGCAATTCGAAGCCGAGGCCGAACGCGCGGGCCAGGCCGCCGGCGCAAGCCAAGGCGGCTACGTACCGATCTGGTGGGCCGGCATGCCGTCGAGCTTCGGCTCCTACGATTTCGCCTCCAGCATCGGCGCCTCGCTCGCCGCCTCGGCCGCGTCGGCCTCCACCGCACCCGGCTCAAGCTCGGGCAGCGGCGGCGGCGGCTTCTCCGGTGGCGGTGGCGGGGGCGGCGGCGGCGGCGGCTGGTAAAAGAAGAAGGGGTTCACGCGGAGCCGCGGAGACGCGGAGTTCGTGCAGGCGATCGCCGCCAAACCAACCCTTCATCGCCCGCGAAGCCGGCAGACCTTATGCGATTGACCCGCTTCGCGGGCCGCTACAGCGCGTCGAGATATTGACCGCCTGCACCACCGCGTCTCCGCGGCTCCGCGTGACTCAACCTTCTTTTACCGCCGCTTCCCCCCGCCTCGATTGTCGAGGGCGAAACGCCCCGGCCCCATGCCGACCAGCAGCAACAGCCCGCCCGCGATGGCGACGTTGCGCGCGAAGATGTCGTATTGCTGCGCGCGCTGGACCGCATCCGAGAACGTCCAATAGGCGTTCATCAGCACGGTGGCGATGGCGGTGAAGGCGAAGAGCAGCATCGCGCCATGCCGCGTCTGGAATCCGGTCAGCAGCGCCAGCCCGCCCATGGCCATGACCAGCAGCGCTACGGCCAGGAGCGGCGGCCCGAACGGGATATGGCTCATGCTCATCAAGGTGAGCGTGGAATCCCAATCATGCGCCTTGTCATAGGCGGCGGAGAGAAAGAACCACGCCAAGAGCCAGCGCCCCAACAGCGGCGAAATGGATTCCGAGAACGACATCGCTTCCCCCTTACGCGAAGCACTCTCACATATGCTAGCGGAAGGGCGAGCGATTGGCGAATAAATAGCCTTGACGAACTCAGGCCTAGGACGATCCCTGTTTCGAGCCGCACTTATTCATCCGCATTTTTTGAATTTCAAACAGGATATTCCAGTGGCCTCGCTCCGACGCAAAAAGCAGGTCTGCCAATGGCATATCAGTTCGGTCGGCGAGAGCCTGGGGTCGCGCTTTTCGTCGCTCTGACGACTATGATTTGCTGGCTCTCAAGCACATGGCCCGCGGCGTCGCGGGCGATCATCGTGGTCGCGCCCGGCACTTTGCCAAGAACGAACACATGGCGCGCATCGATCATGTTCGCATCCGCGATCGCAGGATCCGCTACATGGATATCGGCCATCGGGAGGTGAAAAGTTGCCAGTTGCACGGTATCCACGGCTACAGTCACCGTCGCGGCGGAAGCTTGACCGGCAATGGCAATCAAGGCCGCGGCAAAAAAGCATCGCATGGAAAACTCCTTCGAGAATCGCGCAAGTTTAACCGCCTCCGACCGATCTCGAAATCGCATGATCGCCGACCGCCGCGACTTGAAAGTCGCCCCGTGCGGCCGACTTTGTGATTCGATTGTCGGCTACGCCTGCCTCAGCGCGTGTTTGCGCAGGTGCCGCACGATGGCCATTTCGTCGAGGCGGCTTTGGGCACGGCGCTGTTCGACTTCGGCGGCGCGCTTGGTCTGCTGCTCGGTGGCGAGTTCGAGGCTCTTGAGGTCCTGGAACGCCGATGTCAGATCGCCCTGCACCATGGCGCGTTCGCGCTCGACCTCGCGCAAGGTGGCGCGGAGATTCTCGCGGCGGGCGTCGATGGAGCGCAGGAAGCTCGGAAACGCCAAGCGCCCGATATCCGTATCGTTGGCGCGCTGGCGTTCGCGGGCGACGCTGTCCTCGAGATCGGACAGCTTCTTCTCCGCATCGGCCTTCATGGCGTCGAGCGTGCCCATGCGGCGCTTGAGGTCGTCGACCCGGAAGCGCTTCAGGCGCATCAGCGTATCGCGGCGTTTCATGTCACTCTCCCCGGACTCACGATCTGCTCGAGTTCCCTATAACCATCACCCAGCTTCACGCACTCGTCTTTCCCCTGCGAAAGGAAGGCTTCGAGGCGCGGATAAAGCCTGATCGCGGCGTCCACATCGGGGTTCGTCCCCGTCTTGTAGGCGCCGAGACGGATCAATTCTGCCATATCTTCGTAAACGGAAAGCGGTGCGCGCGCGGCGGCCACGAGCGCGCGCTCCGCCGGCGAATTGCAGCCCGGCATCGCGCGCGACACGGACTTCAAAATGTTGATCGCGGGGAAGCGCCCGCGCTCGGCGATGTTCCGTTCCAGGACAATATGGCCGTCGAGGATGCCACGCACCGCATCGGCGATCGGCTCGTTGTGATCGTCGCCTTCCACCAGAACGGTGAACAGGCCGGTGATCGAACCCGGCTCGCCGGCCGCACCCGGACCCGCGCGCTCCAGCAATCGCGGCAATTCCGCGAAGACGGTGGGCGTGTAGCCCTTGCTTGCCGGCGGCTCTCCGGCGGAGAGGCCGACTTCGCGCTGTGCCATGGCGAAACGCGTGACCGAGTCCATCAACAACAGCACATGCAAGCCCTGGTCCCGAAGCTGTTCCGCGACGGTCATGGCGACATAGGCCGCCTGGCGGCGCACCAGCGCCGGCTCGTCCGAGGTGGCGGCGACGACGACGGAGCGCGCAAGGCCCGTTTCGCCGAGATCGTCCTCGATGAATTCCTTGAGCTCGCGGCCGCGCTCGCCGACCAGCCCGATGACGATCGCATCGGCATTGGTGTTGCGCGCGAGCATGGCGAGCAAGGTCGATTTGCCGACGCCCGAGCCAGAGAAGATGCCCATGCGCTGGCCTTTGCAGCAGGTGGCGAAGGCATTCAGCGCCCGCACGCCCAGATCCAATTTCCCACCGACGCGCCCGCGGCTGTGGGCGGAAGGCGCGGCGGTCTTCAAAGGATAGGCTTCGGGACCTTGCGGCAGGGGACCTTTGCCGTCCGCCGGCTGGCCGAAGCCGTCGATCACTCGCCCGAGCCAGGCGGTGGAAGGATTTATGGTGGCGGGCCGGTCGTCGAAATCCGCCCGCGCCCCCAGACTGATCCCGTCCAAGGTGCCGAGCGGCATGGCCAGCGCCCGGCCGTCGCGGAAGCCCACGACCTCACACGGAATTGTCTTGCCGTTTGAGGTGGTTAGCCTTAATTGTCCGCCAAGGCTGATGGCGCCCGCGGCACCCGTCACCTCGACCGACAGGCCCTCGATCCGGGCCACCCGGCCGAAGCGGCGGAGCGTGGGCAGAGCCTCTATATCCTTGAGAAGTGCGCGCATGGGCCTGACGGGCGAAGAATTTCGATGCCGTCATCTTGCCGCGAAGGATTTAAGTGGCGGTAAACTTAACAAAGCGAATCAAGGGGATGCGTCCCCGGTTCGTAGCTTTCCATTAAGCCGGGGTTCGTGAGGACTGAGCGAGCCCGGACCACTGAAACAGGATGTTAACCAGTTAAGGATACCGTCCGTTCATCGAAAACGGCCGCAAGGGGTCAAAGACTATGCGTGTGCTCCTGATCGAAGACGACAGCGCCATGGCGCGCAGCATCGAACTGATGCTCCGCTCCGAAGGCTTCAACGTCTACACCACGGATCTGGGCGAGGAAGGCATCGACCTCGGCAAGCTCTATGATTACGACATCATCGTGCTCGACCTGCAGCTGCCCGACATGAGCGGCTTCGAGGTGTTGAAGAGCCTGCGCCTTGCCAAGGTGCAGACGCCCGTCCTCATCCTCTCCGGCAACGCCATCGTCGAGGCCAAGGTCAAGGCGCTCGGCTTCGGCGCCGACGATTACATGACCAAGCCGTTCCACAAGGACGAGCTGGTCGCGCGCATCCAGGCGGTTGTCCGCCGCTCCAAGGGCCACAGCCAGTCGGTCATCACC
>DASXCJ010000020.1:0-80531 GCA_036491175.1 Rhizomicrobium sp. | reverse complement strand
CGGGATGACGAGATGCGTGCGCTGCTCCGCGACCTCCGCCTTGATCCGCGCCGCCTGCGCCGCGACGTCGCCCGCCGCTTCCGGCTTTCCGTCGTAGAGGATTTCGAGCACGCGCCGCATGAAAGGCCGTAGCATCAGTTGGCCTGTATCGGCGTTTGTCAGCAGCACTGCGCCGACGCCGGCATCCGGGATCGCGATCCAGTCGCTCTTGTAGCCGCCGAGGCTTCCGCCGTGATGGACGACGGTGACACCCCAGGTTTTGTCGGTCTCCAGACCCATTCCGTAGAATGCTAAAAACCTCGCTGAGCCAAGCGCTGAAATGCCCCGAATGTAGCGGTCTTCTTTACCCGAAGAAGTCGGTTTCATACGACCACAAAATTAGAGCACGCGAAGGTGGCAAGGGGGGCGCATCGAACGCCGTGATGATGCAGCCCTATTGCAATACGCGATAAAAAACTGAGGCGCGGATCAATTAAGCGCCCCACCACATAGTCGCTGGTCGGCACCCGTCTGGCAGGTAATCATATAGCTTCCTTACCGGTGAGCGTCCCCTTGCTTACATGGCCCAACTCCTAGACGGTCTTCTCCGGTGAGGCATGCGGGAGAATACAATGAAGTTTTCGATTTTGGTGGGTGCGGCGCTGGTGGCCACGTGCACAAGCACATTTGCGACCGAGGAAGTGAAGATCAACGTCCTGTGGGCGACGAGCAGTCCGGAAGTGCCGGAGGGCCTTCAAATCGCCTGTGTCACCAAGGCGCTGCAGCCAACCAGGACTTGCGCGGTCATTCGCTATCAGGGCGTCACAACCTGGGTCTATAGCTATAAGGACAATCGCACGAGCCTTGCGGTGGTTTCCTATGACGGCGCCGGCAAGGTCATCCGCAACGTGGAGCACACAGGCGCGCGTTACGTTGCAGGCATGACGGAAGACCCGAAAGCCCAGACCGTCACGATCACGGGCGAAGAGGGCAAGACAGTCACCGTTCCCTGGTCCGCACTCGGAAAGTAAATACGCCTCGTCGAAGTTGTCCAACGGGCACCCACTATCCGCTCCGCGGCTGGCGGGAGAATGTTCCGTTCAAAAATCGCGGGCGCCACACCTAGTGAAATATCGCCTTCGGCATCATGACGTGGACGCCTTTGTTGCGATCGACGATCTCGGTCACATCGACATCGCCGGCCACGCTGGTGAGCATATAGGCGTCGTCGCGGCTCATATGTTTCGTGGTCACCAGAAAATCCACCATCTCGCGCACCGCCTTGTGCGCGGCGATGGAGAGATCGTCGTCGAAGCCCATCGCGATATAATGCGTCGGCGTTTCGGCGCGGGGGTAGGAAACCTTCAGATCCTTGCGCACGACGAATTCCAGCGTGCCGGTCAGCGACGTCTCCATCGCGGTGACGTCGACCTCGCCGTTGCCCTGGCCGGCATGGCCGTCGCCGATCTCGAACAGCGCGCCCTTGTTGTAGACCGGCAGATAGAGCGTCGAGCCCACGACCAGCTCCTTGTTGTCCATATTGCCGCCGTTGATGGTGGGCGGGGTGGAATCGTAGCGCCCGAAATCCGGCGGCGGCGCCACGCCCATGCTGCCGAAGAAGGGATGGAGCGGAATGTCGATGCCGGGCGCGAAATGGGCGACCATGCGCTTGGCGTCGAGCGGAATGATCTTGACGCGGGCATAGGGGAAGTCGTCGGTCAGGATGCCCGCGCCATAGCGGAAGCCGTTATAGGCGTAGGGGATCGCAAGCTCGATCTTCTTGATGCGGATCTCCAGCGTGTCGCCCGGCTCCGCGCCTTCGATATAGACGGGGCCGTTGAGAATGTGTCCGCCGGGGCCCTTGTCCGTCACCTGGGCATAGACGTCGCGCAGCGCCTGCTCCACCTGGTCGGGCGCGACGCCTGCTTTCTCAAGTCCGGTGGGGCTGTTGGTCAGCAGCGTGCGGAACACGACCGTATCGCCGGAATGGATGCGCAGCACCGGCGTCTTCGCCGCGTCGTAATTGCCCCAGGCGACGGTGCCGGGTGCGGCGTTGAGGGTGAACATCTCGGCCTGCGCCGCGAAAGGCAGCGCGAGTGCGAGACATAGCCAGCGAAACATGATCATCCCCCTGCAAGCAGACCGGCTGCCATGCTATGCCGGTGCCGCAATGAACCGCAAATTCGCAATCTGGCTGGTGGCCGCCATGCTGGGCGGCATTGTGGCGGGGCTGGTGTGCCACGCAACGCTGGCTTCCCCGCGGATCGACGCGCTCACATCGGGCCTCGGTCTTCTCACCACCGCCTTCCTGCGCCTGATCCAGATGATCATCGCGCCCCTGGTGTTCTCCACCCTGGTCAGCGGCATCGCCCATATGGAGGGCGCCGCGGCCATCGGCCGGGTGGGAGCCAAGACCATCGCCTGGTTCATCCTCGCCTCCCTCGTCTCGCTCACGCTGGGCCTGGCGATGGTGCATCTCTTTCAGCCGGGCGTGGGTCTGGCGCTCCCCAGCGGCAACACGGCCGGCGGGCCCACGGGCATGTCGCTTGCCGATTTCGTGACGCATCTGATCCCGCGCTCCATCGTCGAGGCGATGTCGGAGAATGCGATCCTGCAGATCGTCGTCTTCTCTTGCTTCGTCGGCACCGCTATCGCCGCCATGCGGGAGAGATCACAAGCCGTGCTCGACCTGATCGAGCAGATCACCGCGATCATGCTGCGCGTGACGGGCTATGTGATGCTGCTCGCGCCGGTCGCCGTCTTCGCCGCGCTGACCGCGACGGTCGCCAAGCAGGGCGGCGGCATCCTCTTCGTCTATGCGAAATTCGTCGGCGGGTTCTATGTCGCGCTGGCCGTGTTGTGGGTGCTGCTGCTGGCGGTCGCATTCCTGGTGCGCCGCGACAACACGCTATTCGCGGCGGTGCGCGCGCCCATGCTGCTTGCCTTCTCCACCGCGAGCTCGGAAGCGGCCTATCCGCAATTGCTCGACAAGCTCGAAAGCATCGGGCTGCCGCGCAGGATCGTCAGCTTCGTGCTGCCGCTCGGCTATTCCTTCAATCTCGACGGCTCGATGATGTATTGCACCTTCGCGGTGCTCTTCATCGCGCAGGCCTATGGCATCGAACTCTCCATCGGCCAGCAGCTCACGCTGCTGCTGCTGATGATGGTCACGAGCAAGGGCATGGCGGGGGTGCCGCGCGCCTCGCTCGTGGTGATCCTGGCGGCGCTGCCCTATTTCCACCTGCCGCAGGCGGGGCTGCTCCTGATCGTCGCCGTCGACCACATCCTCGACATGGGCCGCAGCGCCACCAACATCGTCGGCAACGCGGTGGCCTGTGTGGTCGTCAACGCCTGGGAAGGTGCATCCTCAGAGACAGATTTATGATCTTCGTCATGGCCGGGACAAGCCCGGCCATGACGAAGATTTCGAATTTAAGATAGATACCGCCTCTCTAGCGATTGCAGCAGCGTGTTCAACTGGTCGACGGTCTGCTGCTGCTTGGGATCCTTCGCCTTGGGCGGCGAGGTGCCGAGCTCGACAAGGCTCACCCGCTCATTGGGATCGTTGGCGAGGTCGTACATCTCCCATTCCGTCGCTTCCTTGCCCGACGGATCGAAATAGCGCGAGAGCTTATAATCCTTGGTGCGCACGCAGCGCACATGGTTGGGCTGGCGCACCGAGCCGGGCGCAAGATTCTCCACCGGCCCTTTGCCGTCTGCCCCCGTGCGCACCGACTCCACCATCGCCTTGTAGACTTCGTATTGCTTCTCGGAATGGACATTGTGCACATCGCGCATGAAGGGCAGGGGCGCGGTGATCTCGTCATCGGTGATGAAGAGCACGCCCTCGCGCCGGCTTCCGTCCGGTTCGGCGACTTCGTCGGTGTCGCCCAGGATCATCGGCGCAAGGTCCGCGCCAGGCAGCGGCGGCACCGGACGGTTCTCCGCGAGGCGCGCGCTGATATGCCGGCGCTTCTCATCGTCGATGCCGGCAAGGCCCAGGATGGTCGGCACGATGTCGACATGGCTGGTGAGTTCGTCGATCTGGCGCACGCCCTTATGGCCGGGCACCTTCACGACCACCGGCACATGCAGCGCCTCCTGATAGGCGGTGTGCCATTTCTCGATCATCATGCCGTGCGCGGCGGCATATTCGCCGTGATCGGTGAGGAAGACGACGATGGTGTTGTCCGCCTGGCCCGAATCCTCCAGCGCCTTCAGCACCGCCTCGATATGCGGATCGACGACCGAATGCAGCCACGCATAGAGCTGGAGGAATTGCGTGCAGCCCGCGTCCGGATCCTCGGTGAGCTGGAACGGGATGCAGGTCTTGAGCCCGATCTGCACCGCGAGCTTGACCTTGTCCTCGACATTGCCCGGCGGCAGGCGGCCGGCGACGTTGTATCCCGTCTTCGATGCCAGGGCCAAACCCATCTTGTACGCATAGTCGAGTTGGCAGGACGGCTTGTCGTCCAATGTCTCGTTCTGAGTCGGCGAGGGCTTCGCGCAACCCTGCGGGAAGCCGTCCGGGTTGAGCGGGATCTGCATCGTGCCGGCATAGGGCGTGGTCGACATCGTGCCTTCCGGCGGCACGTCGAGCGGCCCGAACACCGACTGGTTCTTGGGCGTGAAGCTGTTGCCGTTGGGAAGTTCGATCGTCTGCGGCGGGTCATCGGGCGGGATCGCCATGGCGATCACGGCCGGATAGGTCGCGATGTCGTGCGGATTGGTGAAGGAAGCGACCGCGAACCACGGCCGCGGCTCGCTCGGATTGGGGCCGCGATAATCCGGATTGCTTGCCTTCATGTTGGCGGAGACGCGGTCGTAATCGAGCGCCAGCCCGCGGCGGCGGATGAAGCTGCAGGCCGCGTCGGTGAAGCCGACATCACGATAGACGCCCAGATTGTTGGATTGCGAGCCGTGCGGCTCGGGATAGGAACTCTCCCAATCGTCGAAGCCATAGCGCTTCAGCGAATGCTCCGGCGGATTGGAGACGTGCCATTTGCCGAAATAATGCGTGGTGTAGCCCGCCTCGCGCATCCAGGTGCCGAGCGTGGGGATGCCGTCGGCTTCGAGCCAGGGGAAGTTGCTGGAGTCGCCGCTCTTGAACAACCCGTCGGTCTGCGTCACGCCGGTGCGCGTGCCGTATTGCCCGGTATAGATCACCGCGCGGCT
The DNA here is from genome assembly GCA_036491175.1 of Rhizomicrobium sp. Lineage (GTDB taxonomy): Bacteria > Pseudomonadota > Alphaproteobacteria > Micropepsales > Micropepsaceae > Rhizomicrobium. Next base: position 75,377 of record DASXCJ010000020.1, on the reverse strand, counting down.
CGGCGTGCAGGCGCTGGCGCCGATCGTGTGGTTGCGCAGCACGACCGAATTGTGCCGCAGCTTCCTCAGCCCGGGGAAGAACTTGTGGTAGGGGTTCAACGGCCCAACCTCGTCCTGGAAGCCCAGGATATTCTTGAGATGCTCGTCGAAGCCGGCGTCCGGCCCGTAGGAAAAGCGCGGGAAGCGATATTGATCGCAGGTGATGAGCAGGATGTTGGGACGGTCGGGTCTCGTGGGCTTATGCGGCATGATGCACCTTTTGAGATGGCGGTGCAGACGCTACCTTGGAAATGGCGAATATCAGTATTCAAAGTTTGAATACTGAGTATTCACCCGGTGAATATTTGATATTGTAAATATTTGGAGACGACTAGGCCGTGCTCATGCCCCAGTGCCGCTTGTTGCCCGGCACGCCGCAGGCGAGCCGCAGCGCATCCACCACCGCGCGCGCGAAGCCGGAGCAGCTGTCGCTGCCGCCGAGATCGCTCGTGGCGCGACCGGAATTCAGCACTGCGCCGACCGCCGCCTCCACCGCATCGGCTTCGTCCGGCAGGCCGAGCCCGTAGCGCAACAGCATCGCCGCCGAAAGGATCGCGCCGGTCGGATTGCACAAATCCTTGCCCGCGATATCCGGCGCCGAGCCATGGATCGGCTCGAACAGGCCCGGCCCGCTGGCGCCGATGGAGGCCGAGCCCAGCAACCCGATGGAGCCCGGGAGCATCGAGGCCTCGTCGCTCAATATGTCGCCGAACATGTTCTCGGTCAGCACCACGTCGAAAGCGCGCGGCTTCTGGATCAGGCGCATCGCCGCGGTGTCGACCAGCACATATTCCAAGGTCACGCGCGGATATTCGCGCTTCTGCAGCCTGGTCACGGTCTCGCGCCACAGCCGGCTCGTCTCCATCACATTGGCCTTGTCGACCAGGGTGACGTGGTTGCGCCGCCCCCGCGCCGCCTGGAAGGCGACATGGGCCACGCGCTCGATCTCGGTGGTGGTGTAGACACAGAGGTCGGAAGCGGAATGCGCATCGCGCTTCTTCTCGCCGAAATAGGATCCGCCAGTCAGCTCGCGGACGATCAGCATGTCGACGCCGCGCGCGATCTCCGTCTTCAGCGGCGAATGCGCGAGCGTCGCGGCGGAGACCTTCACCGGCCGCAGATTGGCGAACAGCCCCATCGCCTTGCGCAGGCCAAGCAGCCCTTCCTCGGGCCGGCGCGCGCCTCCCTCCCATTTTGGTCCGCCGACGGCGCCCAGGAACACGGCGTCTGAAGCGAGGCAGGCTTCGAGCGTGTCGTTCGGCAAGGGCTCGCCGGTCGTGTCGATGGCGATGCCGCCGACGGGTTTCTCGATGAAGCGGATGTCGTAGTCGAACAGTTCGTCCGTCGCCGACAGCACACGGCGCGCGGCCTCCGTCACTTCGCGGCCGATGCCGTCGCCCGGCAACAGCACGATATTGTAGGTCTTCATCGCACGCGTCCTTCGAAAGCTTCGATCTGGGGAAGCCGGCCCATCAGCCAGCCAATCGTGTCGACGCCGTCGAGCAGGCAGCGCCGCGCGAACGGATCGACGGTGAATTTGGCGACGTGGTTGCCGAAGCGCAGCTCGCACGTCTCCAAATCGACGGTCGCGTTCTCGCCCGGCCGCGCCGCCAGATCGCGCCAGCTCGCCTGGTCGATCGCGACCGGAAGCAATCCATTCTTCAGCGCGTTGGCGGTGAAGATGTCGGCGATGCCGGTGGAGACGACCGCGCGGAATCCGAAATCCGCCAGCGCCCAGGGCGCGTGCTCGCGCGAGGAGCCGCAGCCGAAATTGTGCCCGGCCACGAGGATGCGGTGCGCGCAAGGCGCGATGCGGTTGAGCACGCAATGGGGGTTGTCGCGGCCCTGCGCGTCATAGCGCCAATCGTGGAAGGCGAGCTTGCCCAACCCGCCGCGCTCCGTCGTGGTGAGGAAGCGCGCGGGAATGATCTGGTCGGTGTCGATGTTCTCCTCGCGCAGCACCACGGTGCGCGAGGTGAAGCTCGTGAACGGGTCAGCCATGGGCGGCCTCCAGATAAGGGCGCGGATCGGCGATGTGGCCCTCCAGCGCGGATGCGGCGGCCGTTGCGGGACTGGCGAGCACGGTGCGCGCGCCGGGCCCTTGTCGGCCCTCGAAATTGCGGTTGGATGTGGAGACGGCGAGCTGGCCCGGCGCGACGATGTCGCCGTTCATGGCGATGCACATGGAGCATCCGGGCTGGCGCCACTCCGCGCCGGCCGCGAGGAATATTTCGTGCAGGCCCTCGGCTTCCGCCGCGCGCTTGACCGCCTCGGAGCCCGGCACGATCAGCGCGCGCACGCGGGCGCTGACCTTGCGCCCGCGCAGGACGGCGGCGGCGGTGCGCAAGTCGGAAAGCCGTCCATTGGTGCAGCTTCCGATGAAGACGACGTCGACCGCCGCATCCTCGATGCGCTGCCCGGCCTCCATACCCATGTAGTCGAGCGCGCGCTTGTTCTCGCCCGGCACGTTCGTTCCGATGGCGATGCCGGTGTCGGGCGTCGTGCCCCAGGTCGCCATCGGCTCGATCATGTCGGCATGGATGTGGATCTCGCGGTCGAATTGCGCGCCGTCGTCGGAGGCGAGCGCCGTCCAGCGCGCGGCAGCCGCGTCGAAGTCCTTCGGCGCATGCTTGCGGCCCTTGAGCCAGGCGATGGTCGTCGCATCCGGCGCGATCATGCCGGCGCGCGCGCCCAATTCGATCGACATGTTGCAGACGGTCATGCGCCCTTCCATGTCGAGCGCGTGGATCGCCTCGCCGGTATATTCGACGACCGAGCCCGTGCCGCCGCCGGTGCCTAGCGCGGCGATGATGGCCAGCGCCAGGTCCTTGGCGCCGACGCCCGGCTGCAGCTTGCCGTCCACCGTCACGCGCAAGGTCTTGGGCCGGCGTTGCAGCAGGCATTGCGTCGCCAGCACATGGCCGACTTCGGACGTCCCGATGCCGAAGGCGAGCGCGCCGAACGCGCCATGCGTCGCGGTGTGGCTGTCGCCGCAGACGACGACCGAGCCGGGCAAGGTGAGGCCGAGTTCCGGCGCCATTACATGCACGACGCCGCGGTTGTCGCTGTCCCAGCCTTCGAGTGCGATCCCATGCTCGCGGCAATTCTCTTCAAGCTTGCGAACTTGGCTCTCGGCTTCCTCGCTGACATAGGATCGTTCGTTATTGGTCGGCGTCGAATGATCCAGCGTGGCGAAGGTGCGGCCGGGGCGGCGCACTTTGAGGCCGCGCTCCTTCAGCACCTGGAACGCTTGCGGCGAGGTCACTTCATGGATGAGATGCAGGTCGACATAGAGCACGGCCGGGCGGTCCTGCGCCTCCGGCTCGACCAGATGCGCGTCCCACACCTTCTCGAATAGCGTCCTAGGCTGCGGCGACGGCATGTTCCCTCTCCGTGACGGGCTCCAGCCAATCGTGATGGCGATGGGCGGAGCCGTCAAACAACCCGTGGAAGCGGGCCATGATGCGCCTGGTGATCGGGCCCGGTCCATTGGCGCGCGTGGCGATGCCGTCGATGGAGCGCACCGGCGTGATCTCCGCCGCCGTGCCGGTGAGAAATACCTCGTCGGCAACGTACAACGCCTCGCGCGGCAGCGGCTGCTCGACGACCGCGATGCCTTCGTCGCGCGCCAGGCTCAACACCGTGTCGCGGGTGATGCCCATGAGGATGGACGCGGCCGCGGGCGGCGTCAGGATGCGCCCGTCCTTCACCACGAACAAATTCTCGCCGGCGCCTTCGGACAAGCGTCCGTCTGTGCCGAGCCCGATGCCTTCGACGAAACCGCGCTGCCGCGCCTCGCGCCCGATGAGATAGGAGGAGAGATAATTGCCGCCCGCCTTGGCGCCTGTCGGCACCGTGTTGGGGGCGAAACGCTGCCAGCTCGACACACAGACATCGACGCCCTTCACCGCGTCGTCGCCCAGATAGGCGCCCCACGGGAACGCCGCGATGGCAACGTCGACATTCATGTTCTCGTCGGGCGGCGTCACGCCCATGCCGCACTCGCCCAGAAAGGCGATCGGGCGCAGATAGGCGCTTGAGAGCCCGTTGCGGCGCACGATGGTCTTGCATGCCTCGACGAGGTCCTCGGTCGAGAAGGGAATCGTCACGCCATACATGCGCGCGGAATCGGCAAGGCGGGCGATATGCGCGGTCAGGCGGAAGCCGCATGGGCCATCCGGCGTGTCGTAGACGCGCACGCCTTCGAACACCGAGGTGCCGTAGTGCAGCGCATGGGTCATCACATGCACCTTGGCGTCGGCCCAGGGCGTCACGCGGCCATTCATCCAGATGAATTCAGCCAGAGGCTTCATTGCGGGGTTCCTCCATCGCGCCGCGCACGCGCACGATCCTGTTGAACGCATCGACAAAGGCGCGCACGCCCGCCCAGAGCGGATCGGCGCCGCGGCCATGACCGGGGAACGTCGCATCGCCCGCGCGCACGGTCACTTCGGCCTCCGCGCCGCCATGCGCGCCATAGCCGGTCTGCAAGATATCGATCTCTTCGATCTCCGCGTCCGTTCCCATCGCCTGGCGCACGGCGAAGAATGCCGCTTCCAACGCCGTCTCGCCGATGGCGACATGGGTGACGCAGGTCTTGTCGCGCGCCATCTCCACCACCGCGACGGAACGTCCGTTACGCTCGGTGCGGGCATCCAGCCGCGTCAGCGACCAACCGCGCTCGACCGCCTCGCCATCGGCCAGGAGCGTGCGCATCTCCTCGTCGTCCAGCGCGCCGATCTCGTCGGCGCGGCGCTTGAATGCCGCGAACGCCTCCGAAAGCGCATTGCCTCCGAGCTCGAAGCCGAGCTCGCGCGCGCGCTTCTGCATCGCATGGCGGCCGGAATGCTTGCCAAGCACTATCTCGCTCGCGTTCATGCCGACATCCTCGGGCCGCATCACCTCGTAGGTGCGCGCATCCTTCATCATGCCGTGCTGGTGGATGCCTGCTTCATGGGCGAAGGCGTTGCGGCCGACCACCGCCTTGTTGCGCATCACCGGGGTGCGCGTCATGCGCGAGACGAGACGGCTGGTGGGCGCGAGTTTCGTGGTCTCGATGCCGGTATCCATCGCGAACAGGTCGGCGCGGGTCTTCAGCGCCATGACGAATTCCTCCAGCGCGCAATTGCCCGCGCGCTCTCCTATGCCGTTGATCGTGCATTCGACCTGGCGGGCTCCGCCCTGGACGGCGGCCAGGCTGTTCGCCACCGCCATGCCGAGATCGTCGTGGCAGTGGGCGGAGAGGCGCACATGCTTCCCGCGCCGCACCCGCGCATCGATCAGCCAGAACAGCGCGCCGATCTCCTCTGGCGTCGAATAGCCGACCGTGTCGGGGATATTGAGCGTGCTCGCGCCGGCATCGGCCGCAACCTGCAACGCCTCGATCAGGAAATCCTGCTCGGTGCGGATGGCGTCCTCGGCGCTGAACTCGACGTCCGCGAAGAAGCCGCGCGCGAACCGCACCGATTTGTCGATCGCCTCCAGCACCTCGGCGCAGGACATGTTGAGCTTGGCCTTGCGGTGGATCGGGCTCGTCGCCAGGAAGATGTGGACGCGCTTGTTCTTCGCCGGCTCCAGCGCGCGGATCGAGGCTTCGATGTCGGCGACGGTGGCGCGCGCGAGGCTGCAGATCGTGGGGCCCACGATCTCCTCCGCCACCGCGCGGATGGCCGCTTCGTCGCCGGGCGAGGCCGAGGCGAAGCCCGCCTCGATCACGTCCACGCCCAGATCGCGCAAAGCCGCGGCCACGCGCAATTTCTCGGGTGTCCCCATGGAAAAGCCGGGCGCCTGCTCGCCGTCGCGCAAGGTCGTGTCGAAGATCACGATATGGTTCTCGGCTACATCGCGCATGATACCGGCTCCTCTACGCGTCGGGCGCCGAACAGGCGGTCGATCTGGCGGCCCAGCACGTCGACCTGGCGGCCGGCGTCGCGCGGGCGCACATCGATGGCGACGAAGCGGTGCTCGCCTTCGCCGCCCATGGTCATGCCGTCGATGTGGAAGCCGCGGCGCTCGATGAGACCGATGAGGCGCTGGAGCGAGCCTTCGGCGCGGTCGAGCTCGATATGGATGGTCCTCATTTCCTGGTCTCCTCATGCATCATTTCGTGATTGGCCTTGCCCGGCGCCACCAGCGGCCAGACATTCTCGCGCGGATCGATGACGACATGGGCGAGGCAAGGTCCGTCGGCGGCCAATAGCCGCGCGATCGCGCCGTCCTGCTCCTCGCGGCGCTCGACGCGGAAGGCGTCGATGCCGAACGCCTTCGCCACTTGGACGAAGTCCGGATTGTCGGAAAGATCGATCTCGCTGTAGTTGCGGTCGTAGAACAGCTCCTGCCACTGGCGCACCAAGCCCAGCGACGCATTGTCCAGCAGCAAGATCTTCAGCGCGATGCCGTAGCGTTTGAGCGTCGCCAGCTCCTGGATGTTCATCATGATCGAGCCGTCTCCCGTGATGGCGACGACTTGCGCGTCGGGCCGCGCCAGCTTGGCGCCGATGCCGGCGGGGATGCCGTAGCCCATCGCGCCCAGCCCGCCCGAAGTCAGATGCGCGCGCGGATCGGCGAAGCGGCAATGCTGGGCCGCCCACATCTGGTGCTGGCCGACATCGCAAGCCGCGACGAAATCGTCGCCCGCTGCTTCCGAGATCGCCTTCAGCATCGCGGGCGCATAGACGCCATGGCTGCCCCGCGGGCCATCGTAGTGGAACGCGAACCGCGCCTTGGCGGCCGCGGTGCGCGCCGACCATTCGGCGATGTTCATCCGCGTGGGATGCAGCGCGTTCAGCGCCCGCGCCATGTCCGAGGTGATGGCGACGTCGGCGGCGCGCAGCTTGCCGATCTCCGACGCGTCGGCGTCGAAATGGATCACCCGCGCATGCGGCGCGAAGCCGGCCAGCTTTCCCGTCGCGCGGTCGTCGAAGCGCGCCCCGACGGCGATCAACAGGTCGCATTCCTGCACCGCCATGTTGGCGGCGCGCGTACCGTGCATGCCCAGCATGCCCAGGAAATGCGGATCGTCGGTCGGCACCGCGCCCAAGCCCTTCAAGGTCGCCACGGACGGGATTCCGGTGCGGCGCGCGAAGGCGCACACGGCCGGGATCGCGCCCGCTAGCCCTGCGCCGCCGCCGATGTAGAGCAGGGGGTGCTCCGCAGCGGCGATCATGTCCTCGGCGCGGGCTAGCGCGGCGCTGTCGTCGCCTTCGCCGTCCCAATTGGGGGTGTGGAACGACTTGATGCGTGTTGCCACGCCGGCGGCGACATCCTTGGGCACGTCGATCAACACCGGACCGGGCCGGCCCGACGATGCGACGTGAAACGCTTCGGCGACGATCGCGGGCACGTCGCCCGGATCGCGCACCAGCCAGGAATGCTTCACGATGGGCAAGGTCATGCCCAGAATGTCGACTTCCTGGAACGCATCGGTGCCCATCAATCCGGTCGGCACCTGGCCGGTGATGGCGACCATCGGCACCGAATCCATCGCCGCATTGGCGATGCCGGTGATGAGATTGGTGGCGCCGGGGCCGGACGTGGCCATGCACACGCCGGGCTGCCCCGTCGAGCGCGCCCAGCCGTCGGCCGCGAATGCCGCGCCCTGTTCGTGGCGCACCAATATGTGGCGCAGGCGCGAACCCGCCAACGCGTCATAGACCGGCATGATCGCGCCGCCCGGATAGCCGAACAGCGTCGTGCAGCCGGCATCCTCCAGCGCGGAGATCAGCAGGCGCGCGCCGGTCGGTTCGGCGGCAATTCGCGGTGCGGGACTGATGCCGGACATGTCTGTTTCACCCGGCATTGGTCGGCGGGTTCAGCCACGACATGCGCGCGCGCAGATCGCGTCCCACCTCTTCGATGGGATGTTCGAGATCCTTCTTCAGCAGCGCCTGGTAGCGCGGCCGGCCGGCCTGGTTCTCCAGGATCCATTCGCGCGCGAACTGGCCCGATTGGATGTCGCCCAATATCTCCTTCATGCGCTGCCGCGTCTCGTCATTGACGACGCGCGGGCCGGAGATGAGATCGCCATATTTCGCCGTCTCCGACACGAATTCGTGCATCTTCTTGAGCCCGCCCTCGTGCAGCAGGTCGACGATCAGCTTGAGCTCGTGCAGGCATTCGAAATAGGCGATCTCGGGCTTGTAGCCGGCGTTCACCAAGGTCTCGTAGCCGGCGACGACGAGCTCCGTCGCGCCGCCGCACAACACCGCCTGCTCGCCGAACAGATCTGTCTCGGTCTCTTCGGCGAAAGTGGTCTCGAGGATGCCGCCCGCCGTGCCGCCGATGCCGCGCGCATAGCCTATGGCGCGGTCGCGCGCCTTGCCGCTCGCATCCTGATGGACGGCGAAAAGACACGGCACGCCGCGTCCGCGCATATATTCGCGCCGCACCAGGTCGCCCGGGCCTTTCGGCGCGACCAGGATCACGTCGATGGATTTGCGCGGCGCGACGCGGTGGTAATGCACCGAGAAGCCGTGCGCGAAGAGCACCGCGGCGTTGTCGGCGATGGCGGGCTCGACGTCATCGCGCCAGATCGCGTCATGCGTCATGTCCGGCGTCAGGATGGCGACAATGCCGGCGCCGTGCGCCGCATCGCGCAGCTCGGCGGTCGCCAAGCCATCGCGCTGCGCGCGGTCCCAGCCCTTGCCGCCCTTGCGCACGCCGACGACGACATCGATGCCGCTGTCGCGCAGATTCTGCGCATGCGCACGGCCCTGGCTGCCATAGCCGATCACCGCGACGCGCGTTTCCGCCAGCGTTTTGGGGCTCACATCGTCATTCGTATAGACACGCATCTCGATCTCCTGGAGACCGGATCGCGCAACAAAAAACCCCGCTCGGTCGGAGCGGGGTTTCGGTTTTGCGATCTTGGCCTGATGTCGGCTTAAGTCGTTCCGCTCCCGCTCCGCGAGGTGTCAATAAGAAGTACGAGAAGAAGCAGGCCGAGCGCGTTCGGGCTGGCCGTAAGGCCCGCCTCGATCGTCGCGTTGAAGTCACGGCACTGCGTCACGTTCGACACCTTGGGAATGAACTTGTGCATTGATACGACCACAGCTTTAAGCGAACGTAAAGAGCGATTGCGAAAAACATTCGTGACACGCAATTTTATTCGCGTACGGATGAGTGTGCCGAAAATTTGGGCAGACTGACCGCGCGCTGTGCAAAGGACGAGTGCCATGCCTGCCTTACGCTCCCGGACTTCGACCCATGGCCGCAACATGGCGGGCGCGCGCGGGCTCTGGCGCGCAACGGGCATGAAGGATTCCGATTTCGGCAAACCCATCGTCGCCATTGCGAACTCCTTCACGCAATTCGTGCCGGGTCATGTGCATTTGAAGGATCTGGGCCAACTCGTCGCGCGCGAGATCGAGAAAGCGGGCGGCGTGGCGAAGGAGTTCGACACCATCGCGGTCGACGACGGCATCGCCATGGGCCATGACGGGATGCTCTACAGCCTGCCGTCGCGCGAGCTGATCGCGGACAGCGTGGAGTACATGGTCAACGCGCACTGCGCCGACGCGCTGGTCTGCATCTCCAATTGCGACAAGATCACGCCCGGCATGCTGATGGCGGCGCTGCGGCTCAACATCCCCGCGGTCTTCGTCTCCGGCGGCCCGATGGAAGCGGGCAAGGTGGTGATGAAGGAGAAGATTGTCGCCGTCGATCTGATCGACGCGATGGTCGCCGCCGCCGACTCCAAGATCAGCGACGAAGAGGTGCAGGTCATCGAGCGTTCGGCATGTCCCACCTGCGGTTCCTGCTCGGGCATGTTCACCGCCAATTCGATGAATTGCCTCACGGAGGCTTTGGGCCTGTCGCTGCCCGGCAACGGCTCGGCGCTGGCGACGCATGCCGACCGCAAGAATTTGTTTCTGCAGGCCGGGCGGACCGCCGTCGATCTGGCGAAGCGCTGGTATGAGCACGACGATGCGTCGGCTTTGCCGCGCAACATCGCCAGCTTCAAGGCGTTCGAGAATGCCATGTCGCTCGACATCGCCATGGGCGGCTCGACCAACACGGTGCTGCATCTGCTCGCCGCCGCGCATGAGGCCGGCGTCGATTTCACCATGGCCGATATCGACCGGCTGTCGCGCAAGGTGCCGGTGTTGTGCAAGGTCGCGCCGTCGAAAGCCGACGTGCATATGGAAGACGTCCACCGCGCCGGCGGCATCATGGCGATCCTGGGCGAGCTCGACCGCGCGGGGCTTCTGCATCGCGACATCCCCTCGGTGCACGCGGCCAACCTCACCGAAGCGCTGGCGAAATGGGACGTGCGCCGGACCGGCGACGAGAACGTCCGTTATTTCTATCGCGCGGCGCCCGGCGGCATCCCGACGCAGACCGCGTTCAGCCAGGACCGCCGCTATGACGACCTCGATCTCGACCGCAAGGCCGGCGTGATCCGCTCGGCCGAGCATGCCTTCAGCCAGGATGGCGGGCTCGCGGTGCTGAGCGGCAATCTCGCGCCCGACGGCGCCATCGTGAAGACCGCCGGCGTCGACGACAGCGTGCTGGTGTTCGAAGGCCCCGTCCGCGTGTTCGAAAGCCAGGACGATGCGGTGAAGGCCATCCTCGACGGCACGGTGAAGGCAGGCGACGTCGTCGTCATCCGTTATGAAGGACCCAAGGGCGGGCCGGGCATGCAGGAGATGCTCTATCCGACCTCCTATCTGAAATCGAAGGGCCTCGGCAAAGCCTGCGCGCTGATCACCGACGGACGGTTCTCGGGCGGCACGTCGGGGCTCTCCATCGGCCATGTCTCGCCGGAAGCGGCCGAGCGCGGGACCATCGGCCTCGTCGAGGCGGGCGATACGATCCGCATCGACATCCCGAACCGCTCGCTGCACCTCGCCGTGGACGAGGCGGTGCTGGCGACGCGCCGCGCGGCGCTGACGAAAAGCCACGGCAAACATTGGCGTCCCGCGTCGCGCGACCGTAAGGTCAGCCAGGCGTTACAAGCCTATGCGGCCTTCACCACCAGCGCCGCGCGCGGTGCGGTGCGCGACGTCAGTCAGATCGCCAGGGATTGATAGCTTTGCTCTACGTCAGCACGCGCGGGCGCGCGAGCGCCAGCGCCTTCAGCGATATCCTCCTCTCCGGACTCGCCGCCGATGGCGGGCTCGCCATGCCGGATGCCTGGCCCACGCTTACGCCGAAGAAACTCGCCGCGTTCAGGGGCGCGTCCTATCAGGACGTGGCGTTCACGGTCTTGAAGGCCTTCGCCGGCGGCAGCTTTTCCGACAAGGCGCTGAAGGCGGACATCAAGGCCGCCTATGCCGGCTTCGACGCGCCAAGCATCGCGCCGCTCACGCCGCTTGGTAATGAACGTTACATCCTCGAGCTGTTCCACGGCCCCACGCTCGCCTTCAAGGACATCGCCATGCAGGTGCTGGCGCGCCTGTTCGGCCGCGCCTTGAAGAAGCGCGGCGGGCGGGCGACGATCCTGGCCGCGACCTCGGGCGATACGGGCTCCGCCGCCATCGCGGCCTTCGGCGCGCTCCCCAACATCGATCTCTTCGTGATGCATCCCAAGGGCCGCATCAGCGAGGTCCAGCGCCGCCAGATGACGACGGCCACCGACCCCAATGTCCACAACATCGCGCTCGAAGGCAGCTTCGACGACGCCCAATCCATCGTGAAGTCGCTCTTCGCCGATGAAGCATTCGCGCGGGGCGTTTCGCTCACGGCGGTGAACTCGATCAACTTCGCGCGCATCGCGGCGCAGACGGTCTATTACTTCACCGCCGCCGCGCAATTGGGCGCTCCGCCCATCTTCGTCGTGCCGACGGGCAACTTCGGCGACGTCTTCGCGGGCGAGGCGGCGACGCGCATGGGATTGCCGGTGCGCGGCCTCGTCATCGCCACCAATGCCAACGACATATTGGTGCGCGCTCTGCGCGACGGCGTCTATGAGGCCGGCGCGGCGCAACACACGTCGAGCCCATCCATGGACATCCAGGCCGCGAGCAATTTCGAGCGCGCGCTGTTCGAGGCCTCGGATCGCGACGCCGCCTGGGTCGCGAGCGCGATGAAACAGAAGCGCCTCGTGATCCCGCCGCCGGTGCTCGCGGCGTTACGCGCCCGCTACAGCGCCCAAGCGGTCAGCGACGACGAGACCTTGCGCGCCATCGCCCGCACCCACGAGCGCCACGGCATCCTGGTCGATCCGCATACCGCGGTCGGTCTCGCGGCGGCGGAAAATGTGCTGAGCGATGCACCGGTGGTGGTGCTCTCGACAGCTCACCCCGCGAAATTCCCCGATGCGGTGCGCAAGGCCTGCGGCGTCGGTCCCGTCTTGCCGCATAGGCTCGCGGGATTGTTCGAGAAGAAAGAGCGGGTTCACGTCCTGAAGGCGGATGCCGCTGCCGTGCGCGGCTTCGTCTTAGACGCCATAGGACGCGGCGCTTAGCGCTTTCATATGAAAGCGCAGGCGCTTGGCGTAGTCGCGCGGATCCTTGGGCCGCACCAGCGCCTGCGGATCGGGATGCAGCCAGTCGTAGAGCCGCGTCAGCAGGAAGCGCAGCGCCGCGCCCCGCGCCAGCATCGGCAGCGCCTCGCGCTCGGCGGGCGACAAGACCCGTTCGCGATCGTAGGCGGCGACGAGCGCCTGGCCCTTGGTGAGGTTGTAGGCGCCGTCGCTCTCGAAGCACCACGCATTCATCATCACCGCGAGGTCGTAGGCGAAGGCGTCGTTGCAGGCGAAATAGAAATCGATCAGCCCCGACACGCGCCCCTGCATGAAGAGCACATTGTCCGCAAAGAGGTCGGCATGGATGACGCCGCCCGGCAGCCCGCCCGGCCAATGCGCTTCGAGCGAATCTAATGCGTCATCAATCAGCGCGGCCAGTCCTGCCTGCACCGTGTCGGCATAAGGAAGCGTCGCATCGGCGAGTTTGCGCCAGCCTTCGAGGCCGAGCGCATTGGGCCGAGACAGCGCAAAGCCGTTGCCTGCCTCGTGCAACCGGGCGCAGGCGGCGGCGGCGGCGGCGCAATGCGCGCCGTCCGGCCGGTGCAGCGACAGCCCGTCGAGCCAAGTGAGGAGGGCGGCCGGCCGGGTGTTGAGATGGGTCCAGCTTTCGCCGTCGCGCCGGAGCACCGGAAGCGGACAGGGCACGCCGCGCCCCGCCAGATGCCCCATCAGTCCCAGGAAGTAGGGCAGGTCGTCCTCGCGGACGCGCTTCTCATAGAGGGTGAGGATGAAGGCGCCGCGGTCGGTGCGGAGCTGGAAATTGGAGTTCTCCACCCCCTCGGCGATGCCCTTGAAGCTCACCGGCGCGCCTATGTCGTAAGCCGACAAAAGCTGCTCCAGATCGTCGAACGATACGTCCGTATAGACCGCCATGGCTCCCCTCGAAGCGGCGATTCTAGCATGATGCGGCGCAGCAATCGGTAGGCGCGGGCGGGTGGCCTCTTCTGGAACCGGATTCGGCTGGGAAATTGTTAACGGTTCCCTAACATCTTGGAATTATTTAACAATTGCATGTCCATACCCGACAAATTCGCGGCGCTTACCTTGCCAATTAAGGACGATCTCTGTAGCGTCCCGCCAAACGTCGTAGGGGGCGTTGTGCGGTTGGGCATCGGGGCGGAATTCCCATCGCTATAAGCCTTTGATCCGTCTCCATATTTCTACCCCGTGCCTTTGCGCGCCCAGGTTGAAGGCGCCAATTTCACGGGTGAATCGGGCTGGGTGTTGAGAACGGTCAACACATTGGTTTCTTGCTGCTCTGACAAAGAGCGGCGTCGGGCTGGCGACTTGAAGTCGCCGGCCTTTGGGCTTTGGTGCGGTCGGGACCGCCTAACGGAGTAAGCGCAGATGTCTGACATCACGGTCGATTTCGCCCAGTACACGACGGACACCACCCTCAATGGGCCTTACAACGCGGGCGACAACGTCATCTTGGCGGATGACTCCTCGATCCTGGACGCGCTGAGCACGTCCGACATCGACGCGCTGGGCACGAACAATGTGGACATTATCGACGCCACCGACGGCGTGCTGTCCTGGACCGCCGACCAGTATGCCCATCTGATCCTCGAGCCTGTCGCGATCTCCGGCGACACCTTCGCGATCCTGGCCGACACCGGCGCCAATATCGCCGCCCTGACCGGCGCCCAGATCTCCGCAATCGCCACCGACGGCGTTGCGATCATCAACCCCACCGACAGCATGCTGACCTTCTCGGTCGGCCAGTTCAACGCGCTGGGCGCGATGAGCGTGGACGCGAGCGCGGACTTCACCATCGCCGACACCGGCGCCCAACTCGCAGGCATGAGCGCCGGCCAGATCGCCTCGCTCACCTCGCTCGGCGTCGATCATCTCGACGCGACCGACGACACGCTGTCGCTGAGCGTCGCGCAGTACCAGGCGCTCGGCGCCGTCACGCTGACGGGCGGCGACGACGTCACGCTCGCCGACAGCAGCACGAACCTCGAAACGCTGACGACCACGGATTACGGCAATCTCGGCGCCAACGGCATCGACCATATCGACGCGACCGACGACGTGCTGACGATCAGCCTCGCCGAGTTCAACGCGCTGGGCAGCGTCACGCTCACCGCCGGCGACGTCGTCACGCTCGCCGACACCGGCGCCACGATCTCGGGCTTCACGACCACCCAGATCGACACGCTCGCCACGGGTGGCATCGACGTATTCGATGCCACGGACGACGCGATCTCCTTCACCGTCGCGCAGTACAGCGAGACCGTCACCGACAACATCTCGCTCACCGCCGCCGACACCGTCACGCTGGTCGACACCGGCGGCACTCTTTCCCTGCTCTCGGCCGCCGCTATCTCCGAGCTGGTCAATGTCGATGCGGTCGACGCCACCGACAACACGCTGGTGATCGCCGTCGATCAGTTTGACGCGTTCGTGGGCAACAACATCGCGCTCGCCTCGGACGACGCCGTCACGATCTCCGACACCGCGGCGAATCTCGCCACGCTCGATTTCTCGACGCTTGCGGCCGCCAATGTCGATCAGCTGAATGCCACCACGGCATTCGCGACCCTTACGGTCGCGAACCTCACCGCGCTCGGCACGGTGATCTTCTCGGGCGCCAGCGCCGTCACGCTTACCGACACCGGCGCCAACATCGCCGGTGTTTCCGATTTCTCGACCTTCGCCGCCCATGGCGTCGATACGCTGGATGCCAGCGACGACACGCTGACGATCTCGGAAGCGCAGTTCCAGGCGCTGAGCACGACCACGCTGACGGGCGCGGATTCCGTCACGATCTCCGACACCGCCGCCAACATCGTCGGCGGCCCGAACTACGGCACGCTGGCCGCTGCCGGCATCGACTTCCTGAACGCCACGACGGCGATCAACGTCACCACCAACGACATCAGCAATCTCGGCGCCGTCGTCTTCACCGCCGGCAGCACCGTCACCTTGGCCGACACCGGCGCCCATATCGCCGCCGTCGCCAACTTCACGACCTTCGGCACGCACGGCGTCGACAAGATCGATGCCACCAACAACACGCTGACGATGAACGCCACGCAGTTCGGCGAGCTGGGCGTCGTCACGCTGACGGCGGGCGACACGGTCACGATCTCCGACACCGCGGCGCATTTGGGCGGCCTGACCTTCTCCGGCCTCGCCGCGGCGAATATCGATTTCCTGAACTCGACCAACGCCTACACCGCTCTCACAGTCCAGAACGTGACCGATCTCGGCGCGGTGCACTTCACCGCCGCCAGCAACGTCACGCTCACCGACACCGCGGTGAACATCCAGGCGGTCTCCGACTTCACGACCTTCGCGACCCATGGCGTCGACACGATCAAGTCGTCCGACAACGCGCTCTCGGTCACCGTCGCGCAGTATTCGGGCCTCGGCACCACGCATCTGACGACCGCGGACGCCGTCACGCTCGCGGACAGCGCCATCAACCTCAACACCTATTTCGCCACCTTCGGTTCGGCCACCGCGCTCGGCGCCGCGCTCTCGACCAACGGCGTCGACAGCGTCCACGCCACCGGCGGCACGCTCAGCGTGACCGGCCAGGGCGCGCTCGGCGTCTTCGACGGCAACGCGACGTTCCTTTCGACCGACACCGTCACCCTCGCCGACACCGGCAACACGATCGCCGTGGCGATCTCGACCATCCTCAGCCATAGCGGCCACGTCGCCACGCTCGGCGTCGACGTCATCGACGCGACGGACAACACCCTCAACCTCACGGTCGCCGAATATCTCGACATCGCCGGCAACGTCGCGCTGACGGCCGCCGACACCGTCACGCTCAGCGACGTCGTCACCAATCTCCTCGCGCTCACGACCACGCAGATCGCCGCGCTGTCGACGAACGACATCGATGCGGTCAACGGCACCGGCGGCTTCAACTTCGGCTGGGACATCGCGCAGTGGCAGGCGCTCGGCGCCGGCATCACGGTCACCGACCAGGGCGGCATCGTCCAGGTCGAAGACACCGAGACCAACATCGAGGCGCTGAGCAATTCCGCGCTGGCGGCCTTCGTGACGCAGGGCGTCGCGCAGATCTACAGCACCAGCAACATCCTCAATCTCACCGTCGATCAGGCGACCGCCTTCCTCGGCACCACGCTGTCCATCAGCGGCTCCGACGTGGCGACCCTCGTCGATACCGGCGCCCATATCGCCGCCCTCACGGCCACGCAGATCGGCCAGCTTGGCGCGGCCGGTTTCGAAACCGTGAATGCGAGCGACGACGCGCTCACCCTCAACACCGCGCAGATCTCCGCGCTCGGCACCGTGCACCTGACCGGCGCCGATGACGTCACGCTCACCGACACGGCGAGCAATATCGACACCTTCCTCGACGGCGGCGGTGCGAGCACGATCCTGCTCGGCGACGGCGTGAACACGATCCATGCCACGGGTGGCACGCTCTCGGTCGACGCGGCAGCGATTTCGCACATCTCCGGCACCGGCGCGGTCTTTCTGTCTGGCGACACCGTCACGCTCGCCGACACGGGCGCCAATATCGCGGCCCTGAATTTCTCCTACCTGCCCGGCCTCAACGTCGATTCGATCGACGCCACCGACAACACGCTGTCGATCTCGCTCGACCAGTACAATGCCATCGCGGGCACCGTCACGCTCGCCACCGGCGACGACGTCACGGTCACCGGCAGTCTCGACGATCTCTCGACCACCGACATCGCGGCGTTCGGCACCAACCATGTCGATCACCTGCTCGACGTTGACGGCTTCAACGAGGTGATCTGGAACGTGGCGCAGTGGAACGCGCTCGCCACCAACATGACGATCGACAATTCCGCCCATATTGGGACCTTGAACTTCGTGTTCGACTCCGCGGCTAATCTGTCGGCCGTCACCGCCACGCAGGTCGCCCATTTCGTCGCCGAGGGCGCGCAGACCTGGGAAGAGTCGCCCGCCGGCGATGACGCGCTCGTCACCTGGACGGTCGCCAACACCCAGGCGATGGGCGGTTCGGCCTTCAGCGACGGCACCCACGTCACCGTCGTCGACACCGCCACGACCATCGAAGCCGTCAGCGACTTCTCGATCTTCGCCGCGCATCACATCGATTCGATCGATTCCAGCGACGACACGCTGACGGTTTCCGTCGCGCAGTTGGACGCGCTGGGCTCCACGACGCTCACGGACGCCGACGCCGTCACGCTCACCGACACCGCCGCGAACCTGAACACCTATCTCGACGGCGCCGCCGCGAACGACGAGCTGTTCACCAACGGCGTGGACACGATCCATGTCACCGGCGGCTCGATCTCGGTCCACGAGGCGGCGCTCTCCAATCTGGACGGCACCGGCACGGTGTTCCTGTCCACCGACACGGTTACTTTCGCCGACACCGGCGCCAACATCAAAAACGCCGACTTCTCCCTGCTGGCGGGCTACAATGTCGACAGCATCGACGCCACCGACGACACGCTGTCGATCACGCTCGACCAGTATGAGGACATCGCCGGCGTCGTGGCGCTCACCACCGGCGACAACGTCACCGTCACCGGCGCGCTCGACGATCTGACGACCACGGAGATCGCGAGCTTCGCGACCAACCATGTCGATCACCTGCTCGACCAGGACGGCTTCAACGAAGTCATCTGGAACGTCGCCCAGTGGAACGCGCTGACGACCGCCGTCACCATCGACAACGCCAATCACATCTCCTTCCTGAACGTGGTGTTCGATTCCGGCGCCAATCTCAGCGCCGTCACCACCACGCAGATCGCCAACTTCGTCACCGAAGGCGCGGAAGTCTTCGAAGGCCAGCCGCCGGGCGAGGAATCCGTTTCGTGGGACGTCGCCCAGTTGCAGGCGATGGGCTCCGCCGTCTGGGCCTCCACGACCGTCACCATCTATGACACGGGTGCCCATCTGGAGGCCGTGAGCGACTACACGCTCTTCTCCAGTCACGGCATCACCGCGATCAGCGCCACCGATGGAACGCTCACGCTGAGCGCGGCGCAATTCGGTGGCCTGGGTTCCGTCACGGTTGACGCCGCCGACACCTTCACCGTCGCCGACACCGCCGCGAACATCGAAGCGATGGGCGCCGACGGCTACACCGCCATGGCGAGCGCCGGCGTGGACGTCATCCATACCACCGGCGGCAGCCTGACCGTCACCTATGACGAGTTCACCGCGATCTCCTCGTCCTCCACGGTGTTCGCCGGCGCCGACACCGTCATCCTGACGGGCACGCAGGCACAGCTGTTCGACGCTCATCCGGCCAGCTACTTCTCCGCGCTGGGCGCCACCTTCCATATCGACGAGATCTCGCTCACCGGCACCGGCATCGGCCATCTCGCTGTCGATCAGTGGAACGCACTCGTCACCGGCGGCACCACGCTCGACGAAGTCAACGTCATCACCTTGCTGGACACGGGCGACAACCTCAGCGCCGAGACCGCCGCCGACATCGAGGGCATGGACGATGTGATCGACCATTGGGAAGTGAGCGACGGGCAGACCGCGGTCCTCTCCAAGGCGCAGCTCGATGCGCTCATCGACGTGTCCATCACATTCAATCCGACCTCGGCTGTCATCCTGTTCTCCGACACCGAGACCACGGTCGAAGCCCTCACGGCGACCCAGCTCGAAGGCTACATCACCGAGGGCGTGACCGCCTTCCGCGCCAGCGATACGTCGACGATGAATCTCAGCGTGTCCCAGGTCACCGCGGTGCTCGACAACGGCGCCTATTTCGTCCCCGCCAACAACACCACGTTGTCGGATACGGCCGCCGCCATCGGCGGGCTCAGCGCCGCCCAGTACGGCGAACTCGTCAGCGGCTTCGTCGATGCGATCACAGCCACCAGCGGTACGCTGCAGATCACCGTCGCCGATTTCGAGGCGATCAAGACCGCGCTGCATGGCGGCAGCCTCACGCTCACCAACGCCGCCCAGCTCGCCGACACCGGCACGGCGATCTCCGCCCTCACCACCACCGAGCTCGGCCAGCTCGGCGGCGACAACATCACCACCATCACCGCCACGGGCGACGTCACCTTCAACCAGGCGCAGATCGCCGCGCTGGGCAGCGTCACCGTCACCGGCCATGTCATCCTCGCCGATACCGAAGCGAACATCGAAGCGCTCACGACCGCGGTCCTCGACAGCGACGCTGCTTCCGGCCTGAACACGATCCACGCGACCGATGTGGGCAGCACGCTGAACTTCACCGCCGCGCAGGCCCAGCACATTCTTTCGGACGGCCTCACGGTCAACAACACCACCGTCACCGTGACCGACACGGGCGCGCATATCTCCGGCCTGAGCTTCGCCCAGCTCAACGGCATGAGCAGCGCCGGTTTCACCGGCATCACCGACACGTCGGGCGCCATCACCTGGAGCGTCTCGCAGCTCAATCACCTCACGGTCCCGCTCACGCTGAACGGCAACGGCCTCATCCTCTCCGACACCGAGGCGACGCTCGAAGCGCAGAACCAGGCGGAATGGGCCTATATCGCCTCGCTGGCCACCAGCGTCACCGCGAGCAACACCCACATCTTGAACCTCAGCGTCTCCCAGATCAGCCAGCTCTTCGGCTCGGGCGCGACCTTCGCCACGGGCGACACCGTCACGCTCACCGACACCAGCAGCAACATCAACGCGCTGACCGCGACGCAGATCGGCGCGCTCGCCGGCGTGAACGTGGATGCGATCAATTCGTCCAACGACTCCGTCACCTGGACCATCGCGCAGTACGGCGCGCTCGGCGCCGTCACGCTGACAGCGGGCGACACCGTCACCCTCGCCGACACCGGCGCCAATCTCGGCTCGCTGACCGCGGCCCAGCTTCAGGGCCTCGGCGCCGCCGGCGTCGACATTCTCGACGCCAGCGACAATGCCATCACCTTCACCGCCGCCCAGGCGCATGCCCTGGTCAACCAGACCAGCGGCACCGTCGCGCTCGTTGCGGGCGACACACTCACGGTCACCGACACCGGCACGGCCATCTCCGCGCTCTCCACGGCGGACCTCGCGGCGCTCGCCGCGGCCGGCGAGGGCCATCTCGTGCTCAACGCCAGCGACAACGCCTATTCGCTCACCGTCGTGCAGTTCAACGCGCTCGGCAGTAACTTCCATGTCGGCGCCAGCGACGTCGTGACGATCACGGACTCGGCCACCCACATCCAGGCGCTGAGCACGGTGCAGATCGCCGCTCTCGGCACCGCCGGGGTCGAGCAGATCCACGCCGCCGGCAACACCGTCGCCTTCACCGCGGCCCAGGCCATGGCGATCGAGTCCGCCAATCTCGTCGTCACCGACACGACGACCGAGCTGTCGGACACCGGCGCCAACATCTCCGCGCTCTCCGCGGCGCAGGTCAGCCACCTCCATCTCGCCGGGTTCACCGAGATCGACGCCACCAGCGGCGACATCTCCTTCACCCAGGCCGCGTTCGACGTGCTCAACGGCGTGACGCTCAACAAGGCCTCGGGCGGCAACATCATCCTGGCCGACAGCGCCTCGACCATCGGCGCCATCGTCAACGGCGGCACGCTCTCGACCTATGCCGCGCTCGGCGTGACCGAGCTCCACGGCACGGCAGGCTTGCCGTTCCTGTTCGGCGTCGCGGGCATCGACGCGCTCGAAACAGCCGCCATCTCGGTCGTCTCCGGCGACGCGGCCTTCCTGCGCGATACCGGGGCCGCGATCGGCGCGCTGACGACCACGGAAATCTCCGGCCTCGCCGGCATCGGCATCACCGAGATTTCCGTCGGCTCGAGCGGCGCCTATAGCTGGAGCCTTGCGCAGCTCAACGCGCTTTCCGTCGGCATCACGCTCGACAGCACCGACACCGTAACCTTGGCCGATACCGGCGCCGCCTTGGGCGCGCTGTCGACGTCTACGATCTCGGGCCTCGCCGCGCGCGGCATCGACGTGCTCGACGCCACCGACAACGCGCTCACGCTTTCGGTGGCGCAGTATAACGCGCTCGGCAGCGTCGGGCTGACCCCGGCCGACACCGTCACGATCCACGACACGGGCGCCAATATCGGCGGCCTCACCTTCTCGGGCCTGGCGGCCAAGGGCGTCGACCTCCTCGACGCGACCACCGCCATCAACGTCACGGTCGCCAATCTCTCGGCGATGGGCGCGGTCCACTTCACCGCGGCGAGCGCCGTCACGCTGCTCGACACCGGCGCGCATATCGCCGCCGCCAACTTCGCGACCCTTGCCGCCCAGGGCGTGGACACGATCGACGCCAGCGACAACACGCTGGTCATCAGCGTCACGCAGTACAACGCGCTCGGCTCCATGCACCTGACGGCCGCCGACAGCGTCTTCCTGGCCGACACCGGCGCGAACATCGCGGCGCTCACCGCCGCGCAGTTCGGCCAGCTCTCCGCCAACGGCATCGACAAGATCGACGCCTCCAACAACGTGCTGAGCCTCAGCGTGGCGCAGTTCCAGGCGCTGGGCTCGACCTTGCTGACCAATGCCGACACGGTCACCCTGACCGATACCGGCGCCCACCTGTCCGCGCTCACCGCGACCGACTTCAGCCATCTCGCCGGCAAGGGCATCGACATCCTCGACGCCACCGACAACGTGCTGATGCTCACCGCGGCCCAGTTCCAGAACCTCGGCACCGTTTCGCTCAAGTCGACCGACACGGTTACGCTGCTCGACACGGGCGCGGACATTTCCGCGCTCACCGTCGGTCAGTTCAACGCGCTGGCCGCCAAGGGCATCGACATCCTCGACGCCACCGACAATGCCTATTCATTGACGGTCGCGCAGGCCCAGGGCCTCGGCGCGCTGTTGCTCGCCGACAACGACGTCGTCACGGTGGCGGACACCGAAGCGAATATCGAAGGTCAGTCGGCCTTCAATATCGCGGTCGCGATCGCCCATGGCGCGGACGTCTTCCACGCCACCAACGGCATCCTCAACATGAGCGTGGCGCAGGTCAGCCAAGTGCTCGGCAGCGATGCGACGTTCAAAAGCACCGACACCGTCACCTTGACGGATAGCGGCTCCAACATCGCCAACCTCACCGATACCCAGATCGGCCAGCTCGCGGCCGCCGGCGTGGACGCGATCGACGCCACCGACAACACGGTGACGCTCAACATCGCGCAATATGAAGCGCTGGGCGCCGTCCAGCTCTCGGCCGGCGACACCAACACGCTGGCGGACGGCTACATCCCGGGCCTCGTCGGCCTCTCCAATTCGGTCATCGCGGGCCTTGGCGCGGCGCATATCAGCCACGTCCACGGAACCTTTATGTTCGAATGGAGCCTGGCGCAGTGGAGCGCGCTGGCCACCAACATCACCGTCGACACCGCCGTCGGCATCGTGCGCCTCTACGACACGGCCGACGCGATCCAGTCGCTGACGCCCACGCAGATCGCCACCTTCCACACCGAAGGCCTTGCCCAGCTCGAAATCGCGACGCATGGCGGCGGCAGCGAGCTCGACTTCTCGGTCGCGCAGACCAACGCGATCACGACGGCCGGCTTGAGCTTCTCGACCGACAACGCCACGACCGTGAATCCGATTATCACCGACACGGGCGCCAATATCGCGGCGATGACGACGACGCAGCTCGCCGCCGCGGCGTCCGACGGCTTCACCGCCATCAACGCGATGGACGATGCGCTCACCTTTTCGGTCGCGCAGTTCACCGCCATGGGCTCGATGAGCTTCACCGCCGCCGACACGGTGACGATCACCGACAGCGAAACCAATATCGAGGCGCTGACCAATGCGCAGCTGACATCGATGGCGGCCAAGCATGTGGACATCATCCACGCCACGGGCGGCACCCTGAACGTTTCGACTTCGCAGGTCGGCGCGCTTCTGGGCTCCGGCACCCACTTCGCCGCGGGCGACACGGTTACCCTGGTCGACACCGGCTCGAACATCTCCGCGCTCGGCTCGGTCCAGATCGGCGCGCTCGCCGCTGCCGGCATCGACTCGATCGACTCCAACGACGACGCGATCACCTTCAGCCTGGCGCAGTACACCGCTCTCGGCACGGTCACCTTGACCCAGGCCGACACGGTCACGATCCAGAACGAGAATAACGCCATCAGCGGCATGGGCGTGGCCGAGATCCAGGGCCTCGCCGCCAGCGGCGTCGACGTGCTGGAATCGACCAACGGCAACTTCTCCTTCAGCGCCGCCCAGGCGCACGCGCTGGTGAACCAGACCGGCGGCGGCCATGTCGCCCTCACCGCCGGCGATACGTTCTTTGTCAACGACACCGGCGCCAATGTCGGCGCGCTCTCGGTGGCGGACATCACGGCGTTCGGCGCGCTCGGCGCCGGCAGCGTCGACCTGATCGGCTCCGGCGCGATCAGCTTCAGCATCGCGCAATACCAGGCCGCGGTGGCTGCCAGCGTCATGATCGACGCCGGCGACAACGTGACCCTGACCGACACGGGCGCCAATATCCGCGCGCTCACGACCGTGCAGATCGCGGCGCTCGCGGGCAACGGCATCGACCATATCGACGCCAGCGACGATGCGCTCGCGCTCAACGTCGCCCAGCTCAATGCGCTGGGCGCCGTCACGCTGACGGCGGCCGACACCGTCACCCTGTTCGATAGCGTCTCCGATCTGCGCGTGCTGACGGCGAGCCAGATCACCGCCTTCCACACCCAGGGCGTGGACGCGATCCGTCCGACCGGCGTGCTCGGCATGAATGCGAGCCAGGTTGCGGCCGTGATCAGCTCGGGCCTCGCCTTCACCGGCCCGAACGCGACCAACCTCGTCGACACGGGCTCCAACATCGCCGGCCTCAGCGCCGCGCAGTTCGGCGCGCTGGCCGGCGCCGGCATCGTCTCGATCGACGCCAGCGACGACGCGCTGTCGCTGAGCATTGCGCAATACAACGCGCTCGGCACCGTCACCCTGACCGCCGCCGATGTCGTCACGCTGGCCGACGCCAGCAACCCCATCGCCGCCCTCACGGTCACGCAGATCGCCGCGCTCGGCGCGGGCGGGATCGACGTGATCCACGCCAGCAACAACAACACGGTCCTCTTCACCGCGGCGCAGGCCCATGCCTTGGTCAACCAGACCAGCGGCACGGTCGCCATCGCCGGCACCGACGCGTTCTCCATCGAGGACACGGGCGCCCATATCGACGGCCTCACAGCCGCCGATCTGAACGCCATCGGCACCGACGGCGCCGCCGCCGTGTCGCTCTTTGCGGACGACAACGTCCTGTCGTTCAACGTCGCCCAGTACACGGCGATCGCCGCGCACAGTATCCATCTGTTCTCGGTCAATATGATCACCTTGGCCGATACCGGCAGCGCGCTGTCGACCTACCTGACGCCGACCAACATCGCGGCCCTGTCGAACATCGACATAATCGACGCCAGCGACAATGCGATCACCCTGTCCGCGGCCCAGCTCAATGCGCTGGCCACCGCGACCGTCGCGCTCACACCGGCCGACAGCGTCACGCTGTCCGACACGGAGTCCACGCTGGAAGCGCTCTCGGGTAGCGCGATAACGGCCTATGCCACGCAGGGCGTCGACATCCTCCACTCGACCAACGGCATCCAGGTGGTGAACGAATCCCAGGTGGCGGCAGTTTTGACCTCTTCGGTGGCGTTCAAGGACAGCGACGCCGTCACGCTCGCCGACACGGCTTCGCACATCCAGTCTCTGTCAGCGACCCAACTGGGTCAGCTCGCGGGCAAGGGTGTCGATATCATCGACGTCACCTCGGGCGGTCCGCTGCAGCTCTCCGTCGCCGACTACCAGGCGCTGGGGGCGTTCACCATCGTCGGCGGCTCCGCCACCCTCATCGATACCGGCGCGGCCATCGCCACGCTCACCGCCACGCAGCTTGCCGCGCTCACCGGTACGTCGATCACCCAGATCGACGCGACCGACAATGCGATCACCTTCACGGTGGCGCAGGCGACCGCGGTGCTGCACCAGACGGGCAGCGGCACGGTTGGCTTCGCCTCGACCGACACGATCACCATCGCGGATACCGGCGCCCATATCGCCGGTCTCTCGGCCAGCGATCTGACCGCGCTCGGCACCAACGGCTCGACCCATGTCGTGCTCGACGCCTCCGACAACACGGTGACGATCACGACGGCGCAGTTCAGCGCGCTGTCCGCCACCGGCAACATCACGCTGACGGCGGCCGACACCGTCACGGTGGCCGACACGGGCGCGAACCTGGCGGCGCTCAACCCGACGCAACTGGCCGCGCTCGGCACGGCGAATGTCGATGCGATCGACGCGACCGACAACGCGCTCACGCTTTCGCTGGCGCAGCTCAACGCGCTGGCGACGGCCCATGTCGCGCTTACCCAGGCCGATGCCGTCACGCTCACCGACAGCGAATCGAACATCGAGGCGCTGACGAGCACCCAGCTCGCGGCCTATGTCACCCAGGGCGTCGATACGTTCAATTCGCAGGGCGGCACGCTCAACCTGACCCAAGCGCAGGTGAAGGCCGTGATCGCGACCCCGGCAGTCTTCGCCACCGGGAACAATGTCACGCTCATCGATACGGGCGCGAACATCGCGGCGCTGACCTCTTCGCTGTGGAGTTCGCTCGCGAGCCACGGCGTCGACAAGATCGACGCGACTGACAACGTGCTGTCGATCAACACCACCCAGTTCGCGGGCCTCGGCGCGGTGACCATCGCCTCGGGCGACACCGTCACCTTGGCCGACACCGCAGGTCACATCGATGCGCTTTCGACGGCGCAGTTCGCGGCGATGGCGGCGGCGGGCGTCGACATCATCGACTCCACCAACAACGGCCTGCGCATCACCGTCGCCGACTTCCAGGCGCTCGGAACGGTGCAGCTCACCCAGACCGACACCGTGATCCTGGTCGACACCGGCGCCACCTTGGCGGCGCTGACGCCGACGCAGATCGCGGCGCTGGCCGCTGCCGGCGTCGACGGCGTGGACGCGACCGACAACCTGCTCTCCTTGAGCGTCGCGCAGTTCAACGCGCTCGGCGCCGTTGCCCTCACCGGCAGCGACACCGTCACGCTCACCGACACGGGCGCCAACCTGGCGGCGTTGACGCCGACCCAGATCGGAAACCTGACCGGCCTGGGCGTCGACGTGCTTGACGCGACCGACAACGTGCTCAACCTGACGGTGGCGCAGTACAGCGCGCTGCATAAGGTGGTGCTGACCTCGGCCGACACGGTGACCTTGGCCGATACGGGCGCGAACATCGCCTCGCTCACGGCGGCCAAGATCGGCGCGCTCGCCTCCATCGGCGTCGACGCGCTGAACGCCACCGACAACGCCATCACGTTCAGCCTTGCCCAGTACCAGGCGCTCGGCACGGTGCATCTGTCGAGTGACGACGTCGTGACGGTGAACGGCACCTCCGGCCAGGACCTGATCAACGGTCTCGCCGGCAGCCAGGTCCTCAACGGCGGCGCGGGCGACGACGTGCTCTTCGGCCAGGCCGGCAACGACACCTTGGACGGCGGCGCGGGCAACAACACGCTGAACGGCGGCGCGGGCCTCGACACCGTGAGCTATATCGACGCCACCGCGGGCGTGACGGTGAACCTCCTCACCGGAACGGCCACGGGCAGCGGCGTCCACGACACGATCTCGCAGGTCGAGTACATCACCGGCTCGAACTTCGGCGATACGCTGACCGGCGACGGCAACTCCAACCATATCGACGGCGGCGCCGGCAACGACATCATCGACGGCGGCGCCAATATCGACTACCTCACCGGCGGCGCCGGCGCGGACCACTTCGTCTTCAGCGCGGTCAGCGACTCGGCGAAGAACGCGGCCGACACGATCCTCGACTTCAGCCATGCCGAAGGCGACAAGATCGACGTCAGCGCCATCGACGCGATCCCGGGCGGCGGCGACGATCCGTTCACCTTCGTGACGGCCTTCACCCATCACGCGGGCCAGCTCGAAGTCGTCAGCACGGGCACCAACATCTACCAGGTGCGCGCGGACGTCGACGGCGACGGCGTCTACGACCTGTCGATCACCGTCCATTCCACGACCGTCCTGGTCGCGGGCGACTTCATCCTGTAATTCGCGATGTGCAAAAGGCCTCCTCCGGAAACGGAGGAGGCCTTTTTGTTTTGTGCTTGATGTGGCGCGCTGGGTCTGAAGGTCCGTGTTTTTTCTCTGCGTCTCTGCGGCTCCGCGGGCAAATTGATTCACGCAGAGCCGCAGAGACGCAGAGGACTGTTTCCGAGCGCCAAGCAGCGTTCAGAATTATTGAAGCAGGCAGTGGCGAAATAGCGATGCGCCGCCGCGAGATCGAAATCGGGTTCCTGAGCCATCCGACGTCGCCAAGTCCTTGGTGCGATGCTTGGTGTAACGCTCAGTGCGATTCCGGCGCGTGGCGGACCTTCACGGTCGCGGTGCGCTCCAGCTTGCCCCAGCCGACCACGGCGCCGCGGATCGCGGTCCAGATCGAGCGGACGACCACGTAGTACATGATCTGGCGATAGCCGAAGCGCTGCAGCACCAGCCACCACAGCAGGTTCCAGTTCTCCTTGCGCTCCATCAGGAAGCCGAAGGTGGCCGCGAGCAGATCGACGACGACGAAGACGAGGTAATAGAGTCCCACCGTCTGCAGGTCGCCGCCGGAGAATTCCGCGCCATGCTCGGCATAGGCGATGCCCTGCCAGGCGAGCTGCCAGATCAGCAGCAGATCGGCGACCGGCGCCAGCGCCGTGAGCAGGATCTGGAACATCCACACCTGCGGCAGCGCGATCAGCCCCAATGCGCCGTAGCGCGGCTGGAAGGTCATGTCGCGGTACTTCCACAGGCATTGCAGCGTGCCGTAAGCCCAGCGGAAGCGCTGCTTGGCCAGGCCACGGGCGCTGGTCGGCGCCTCGGTCCAGGCAATGGCCGAGGCATCGAAGCCCACCGCATAGCCCTCGCGCTGGATGGCGATGGTGAGGTCCTGGTCCTCCGCCATGGTGTCCACCGGGAAGCCGCCCAATTCGACGAGCACGCTCCTGCGCCATGCGCCCACCGCGCCGGGAACGACGGTGAGGGTGCCCAGCGCCGCCAGCGCGCGGCGCTCCAGGTTCTGCGCCACGATATATTCCAGCGCCTGCCAGCGCGTGATCATGTTGATGCGGTTGCCGACCTTGGCGTTGCCTGCCACCGCGCCCACGTCCTCGTTGGTGAACCAGCGCACCAGCCGCGCGATGGTGTCGCGCTCGAATTGCGTGTCGGCGTCCAGCGCCACCACCACGTCGCCCTTGGCATGGGTCAGCGCGATGTTGAGCGCATTCGCCTTGCCGCCATTGGGGATGCCCAGGATCATGACGCGGCTCTCGCCGTCGAAATTGGCGTGAAGGACGTCGAGCGTCTTGTCCTTCGAGCCATCGTCGATGGCGATGATATCGAGGTTCTTATAGGTGTTGGCGAGGATGCCGCGCAGCGTGGTGGCGATGACGGTCTCCTCGTTATAGGCGGGGATGATCACCGAGACGAGCGCGCTTTGATCCGTGGGCGGCTTCTCGAATTCCACCAATTCCGTGCGCCGCCCCCACAGGCTCAGCCCGATGAGGAAGAACATGCGCGACACGCCGAGCCAGATGGCGGCGAGGAAGCACCAATAGAGGAAATGCCCTATTGCCGAGATCGCGAGGAATACGACGCGATCGGTGAGCAGCGCCATGGTGGGCGACAGCGGCGGCATCGCCTGGTCGCGGGTGAGGCCCGCGAATTGCGACACCGGCACGAACTGGTAGCCCTCGGCCCGAAGCTTGTCGATGATGATCGGCAGCGCCGCCACGGTCTGCGCGCGGTTGCCGCCGGCGTCGTGCAGCAAGATCATGTTGCGCGGGCTCCCGCCGCTCGGGTCGGTGTCCGGCTTGGCGCCATGCACGCTGTCGAGCACACGCTTGACGATCTGGTCCACGCCCGGCAACGCCCAGTCGACGGGATCGACATGCTCGCCGACGGTGATATAGCCGAGGTCCTGCGCCGCTTTCACGGGCAGGATCTCGTCGCCGTCGGTGGGTTCGGCATCGCCCAGATAAGGCGGGCGGAACAGGCGCAGCGAGCGGCCGGTCAAGGCCTGGAACAGGCGCTGCGTCGCGTTCAGCTCCAGCGTCACGGCCTCGGGTGGAATGTCGGCGAGGTTGGGATGGGTGAAGGTGTGGTTGCCCACCTCATGGCCTTCATCGATCTCGCGCTGGACGAGGCCGGGATTGGCTTCCGCGTTGCCCCCGATGACGAAGAAGGTGGCGGTGACGTGCTTGGCCTTCAGGATATCGAGGATCTGCGGCGTCCATTCCGGATCGGGCCCGTCGTCGAAGGTGAACGCCACTTTCTTCATCGCCGCGCCGAACTGGGTGATCACGAAGCCGGTCGGCAGCTTCTGATAGGTCTCGTCGTCGATGTCGCCGGTCTGCTTGTCCATCTCGAAGCTGCGCAGGCCCGTCTCGGGCAAGGCATCGACGCGCAGGATTTCGCCCGAGCCCTCGTAGTCGATGTCCTCGACCGTCGGGATGGTGTGCAACGCCTGCGGCGGCGGCGCGCCGTAAGGCTTGCCCATCACCGTCCAGATCGACGGGTCCTCCGCGCCCAGCCGCCACACCGCATAGCCCGCGGGACGATAGGGATCGGCGGCGTGGATTTCGTTATAGGCGGTGACGCCGTCGAGCAGCCAGACTTCGTGCTTGGCGCCTTCGTCGTCGGCATAGGAGAAATGCGGGTTGTTGGTCGCGTCGTCGAACACGATCTGCGAGCCGGAATCCTTCGCCGCGATGATCGCTTCCTGATAGGAGATGCCGTTCGCCTTCTCCTCGCCCGACCAATCGTAAGCATAGGAGCCGATGCCGATCAGCGTGCGGTTCGGCGGCAGCACGCGCATCCGCTGATCGAGCAGGTTCTCATACCAGGCCTGGCCCGCGATGCTGCCGGGCTTGGAGGTGAGGTAGTGTTCGTCATAGGCCATCAGCATCGTGTAGTCGACGATGCGGGCGTAAGCGGCGAAGGGCCAGTCGTCGTCGTCGAACTGCGCGGTCTGCACAACGATCCAGTGGTGAGGGCGGAACTGCGCCGTCAGCTCCTTCAGGAAGGCGCCGAGGTCGCGATAGGTCTGCGCCCCGTCGATGCTCTCGAAATCGATCGCGACGCCCTGCAGCCTGTGCTGGCCGACGAACTTCACCAGCCCATCGATCAGCACCTTGCGGCGGTCGCGGCTGGCGAGCAGCTTGGCCAGGCCCGGCCCGTCCCACTGCCCGCCGGCCGCGTTCTGCACCGTGGGGATGATGGCGACGCTGGGCCGGTTGCGGCGGATATAGCCATGGATGCTCTGGCTGAAATTGTCCTTGAGATCGAGATTGGGGCCTTGGAGGTTGAGCCAGGTGGGCATGACCCAATCCAGGCTGGGCAGCGCCGCCTTCAGCGAATCCGGCGCGAGCTGATCCCAATTGGGCAGGAAGGCGATGGAGAGCGGCCGGCCCGGCTGGGGAGACAGGATGCCGGGCGGCACGGGGGTGCGGTGGGCGCGGTCGACCTTCTGCGCATGAAGCAGGGCCCGCTGCTCGCGCTTGATCCGGGCGTCGTTGGCCAGCGTCGTGGCGAGCTTGAGAAGGCCCGGAGCCACGGCTTTCTTCTCGAGCTGGATGGCGGTGAGCTGGCCGGGCAGGTGGAGACGCTCCACTTCCGGGGCCATGGCGAGGCTTGTCAGGAAGGCCGCGCCCATGAGACCGGATATGGCGACGAGTACCCAGGCGATCAGGGAAACGCGGGCGGCGCGCCTGCCCGTGGCATCGAAAAAGATCGGTTTGTTGACCATGGTCCGGATAGTTTAGCGGAAGGAATCGGCGGAGGGGATTGGCATGGGCCGCGGCCGAGCGCCAGGGGGCATCCGATTGAGGTTCTGGGTCACGGCGGGGCTTATCGGCGCCGTCTATGTCTTTTTGCTGGCGATCGACCTCCCCGGGCACCTGTCCTACGACTCCGTGATCCAGCTCTCGGAGGGTCGCGCGGGGGCCTATTCCAACTGGCATCCCGCGGTGATGTCCTGGCTGATCGGGCTGGGCGACAGCGTGGTCAAGGGAACCGGGCTTTTCGTCGTCTTCAACATGCTGGCCTTCTTCGCCAGCCTGTTCGGGCTCTTGCTGCTGAAGCGCGAGGCCCATTGGGCCGCGACTGTGCTGGTCGTGCTCCTCGCGATGACGCCCCAGGTGCTCATCTATCAGGGTACCGTGTGGAAGGACGTGCTGTTCGCCAACGCCGCTTGCGCCGGCTTTGTGTGCCTCGCCTTGGCCGCCGCCTGGTGGGTCGATCCGCGCCGGCGCTACGGATTGATCTTCGCCGGCCTGCTGCTCTTCGCGCTGGCGGCCTTGGCGCGCCAGAACGGCGCGGTGGTGGCGCTGGTGGGGGCGGGGGCCGTGGGCGCCGTCGCCTGGCGCGAGGCTGGGCTGCGGCGCGGCGCGGCCTATGCGGGTGCGGCCCTTCTCTGCGTGGTGGTGCTGGCGCTGGGTGGGCGGGCGCTACTGGCCTTGCGCAGCGTCGGCGATTCCGGGCCGCAGGTGCAGCTGCAATTGCTGCAGACCTATGACGTCATCGGCGCGGTGAAGGCCGATCCGTCGCTGTCCCTCAATGCCGTGCGCGACGACGACGAGACATTGGAGAAGACCATCCGCACCTTGGGCGTGAGGATCTGGTCTGCCGAGCGTAACGACACGCTGGGCTCGAACACCGTGTTGCAGAACGCGCTGGACGACGCCGATCCCGGCACCATGTCCGCCCAATGGCGCGATCTCGTCATCCATCATCCGGGGCTCTACCTGAAAGTGCGCGCCGACGTGTTCGACTGGGTGTTCGCGACGCCGGACGTGACGCGCTGCCTGCCCTTCGAGATCGGCGTCGACGGGCCGGCGCCGGTGCTCGCCGAACTCGGGCTGGCCGAGCGCTACGACACGCGCGATTCGGTGCTCGACCATTGGGGCAAGCTCTTTATCGGCACGCCGGTGCTGTCGCATGTCTTCTATGCGGTCGTGGCGCTGATTGCGCTCGTGATCCTGTTCCGCAGACGCGAGCCGGCCGACATCGCCGTCGGCTTCCTCCTGCTTGCCGCGTTCGCGACGACGGCGACCTTCTTCCTGATCTCCATCGCCTGCGACTACCGCTATCTCTACTTCCTCGATATCGCGACCATGCTGACGCTGTTCTACCTCGCGCTCGATCCCCGGAGCGCGTGGGAGACGTTGCGTGCGCCGGTCAAGTGGCGGCGGCGATAACGCCGCTTACAGGTCAGCGCAGCCAACTCGTGTCATGGCCCGCGGCTGCAGGCCACCCGGTTGAGGCGGGCACGTTGGTGAAGGTTGGTGTTTATCCCTCTGCGGCTCTGCGTGCAAAAAACTGATTCACGCAGAGCCGCAGAGGGATTCTCCCGAAACGCGCAGCATTGTGCAAAACCCATCTGGGTGGCCCGCAGCCGCGGGCCATGACACAGGTGTTTGTGACGCCAGACGATTGCCGCCATCGCCATAAAAGAAAACGGGCGCCCGGTGGGGCGCCCGTTTCCGTAGACGATGATCGTCTCGATCAGCTGAAGGTCGAGAGCGAGAATGAGCCGGTGTTCGTCGCGCCCGTGATGTCGATCACGAGGTCCGCGCCGGCCTGGTAGCCCGCCGCGCCGTTGAGGTCGATCACGAGGTAGGTGTGACCGGCGTAGCCGCCGTGATCGGCGGTGAACAGCACCGCGTCATGGGCGGCGAGCTGGCCGGCGCCGACCGAGGTCTCCATGTGGAAGTCGAAGTTGGACGGACCCGCCGTGCCGGTCGTGACCACCGCGTCGATGGCGTTCACGAAATAGCCGGCGAGGTGGATATGGTCCGTCGAGAAGTCCATGTCGGTGATGGTGTCGAAGTTCGTGCTCGTCGACTCCGTCGGAGACGCGTAGTTGAACGTATCGGAACCCGCGCCGCCGGTGAGGTAGTCGCGCCCGTTGCCGCCGGAGATGCTGTCATTGCCGTCGCCGCCGACGATGCTGTCCTCGCCGTTGCCGCCGATGAGCGTGTCGCCGCCCGCGCCGCCGATGAGGTGGAGCGTGCTGTTGGCGCCGATGGCCGAACCGTCGAACGTGAGCGTGTTGGCGCCGTTGGTGAGGTTCGAGCCGTCCACCGTCAGCGAGGCGCCCGACGCCACGTTCAGCCCGTTGAGGATGATGTTGTAGCTGTCGCCGCCATAAACGAGGATCTTCTCGACATTGGCGATGGTGTTGGAGTTGAAGGTGATGCCGGCGGAATAGTCCCCCAGCAAGGTCACCTCGTCGCTGCCGCTGCCGCCGTCGATCACGTCGGCAGCCGTGAGCTGGCCGTCGAAATTGACCACGTCGTTGCCGCCGCCGCCATTGACGTGGTCGTTGCCGCCCTTGGCCATGTCGAAGACGTCGTGTTGCGCGCCGCCGGTCAGCACGTCGTTGCCGGCGCCGTCCTTGAAGGTGAAGGAGCCGTCGGTCTCCGCGCTGCCGTTGAAGGTCAGCGAGTCGCCCGCGCCGAGCGCCGTGGCGTTGATAGTCATGCCGGCGCCGGCCGCGACGTTCCCGTCATTGGTCGTGATGTTGTAGTTGTCGCCGGGGGTGACGCGGATCTGCTCGATGCTGGTCAGCGTGTTGGCGCTGAGCGTCAGCGCATTGCCGCCGCTGTAGTCGCCGTTCAGCGTCACGGCGTCGCTGCCCGTGCCGCCGTCGATTGTGTCGGCCGAGCTGAGCGCGCCGCCCAACAGGAAGATGTCGTTGCCGCCGCCGCCATGCGCGATGTCGATGCCGCCGCGGCCGAGGTTGAACGTGTCGCTCTGTGCGCCGCCTGTGACGTTATCGTTGCCGGAGCCGAGAGAGATGTTGAAGTGACCGTCCAGCTCCGCCGAGCCGTTGAAGGTCAGCGCATCGCCCGCGCCCATCTGCGCGCCCGAGACGATGAGCGTCTGGCCGGAGGCGACGTTCGCGTCATTGGTGGTGATGCTGTAGCTGAAGCCGCCGTGCAGATCGACTTCCTCGACGCTGGTCAGGCTCGTCGCCGACAGCACCAGGGCGTTGCCGCCGGTGTAGTTGCCGCCGAGGATCAGCGTGTCGGTGTTGGTGCCGCCGTTGATGACGTCGGCCGCGGTGAGGACGCTGCCGAAATAGAAGCGGTCGTCGCCGACGCCGCCGCTGACGTTGTCGTTGCCGCCATCCTGCATCTTGAACTGGTCGTCGCCGAAGCCGCCGTTATAAGTGTCGGCGCCGGCGGTGCCCTGCAGCGTGTCGTTGGAGTCCTGGCCGGTGATGATGATCGTGTCCGTCACGAACGCGCCGCCGGTGATCTGGTAGGTGAAGGTCTCCGTGCCGGTGGACGGCGCGCCAGACGTCGAGACGGGCAGGAAGTCCCAGGCGTGGTTCGGGTCGTAGGTGTAGGTGCCGTCGGCATTGATGGTGATGAAGGAGCCGTCGGCGAAGTTGATCTGGGCGCCGACATTGCCCGCCGAGCCATTCACCTGCGTGACGGAGAGGCCGGTGTTGTTGCCGGTGTCCGGATCGCTGTCGTTGCCGAGCAGGCCGGTCCCGCGCGTGCTCGCGGTGACCGTCGAACTCTCGGTGGTCGTGATCGGATCGACCTGCGCGATGGCCGCGCGGTCGATGGAGAAGTTCAGCGTCTCGGTCGTCGTGCCGCCATGGAAGTCGTCGTTGACTGTGACGGTGAAGGTGTCCACGGGGTGAGAGCCCGTGGGCGCCGCGTCGATCGCCGCGGTGTTGTCGGCGACATAAGTATACTCGCCATCCGATTCCAGCGACAGGTGGCCGTAGGTGCCGGCGAAGTTGTCGATGTTGTCGCCGATGCCATTGCCGTCGAGTTGGGTGACGAGAAGCGAATCGCCGTCGCGGTCGCTGTCGCCGGCGAGGGCGCCGTTGCCGGCCGTTCCGCCGGTGCCGATAGATGTGCCGCTTTCCGCGACCGTCTCGTTCTGGGTCGTCGTGGTCGGTGCACGATCCAGCGTGAAGGTCACCGTTTGGCTCGTGGTCGTGGAGCCGTCCGACACGGTGTAGGTGAAGCTGTCGGTCAGGTGCGAGCCGGTCGCCGCGCTGTCGATCGCGCTGGTGTTGTCGGCGCTGTAGGTGAAGTGACCGTCGGCGGCCAGATTGAGATGGCCGTACGTGCCCTGGAAGGTGCCGGAGGCGACATTGCCCGCCGACCCATTGACGGCGGAAACCGAGATGGCGTCGCCATCCTTGTCGCTGTCGTTGCCGAGAACGCCCGTGCCGGCGGTGCCCGACGTGCCGGAGACGGAAGCGGACTCCACCACATTGTAGCTGTCGGCGCCCAAAGCCGGCGCGCGGTCGATAGTGAAGGTCGCCGTCTGCGTGGTCGTGCCGCCATGGCCGTCCGACACCGTGTAGGTGAAGCTATCCGTCGGACGCGAGCCTGCGGTCGCGGCATTGATCGCCGACGTGTTGTCGGCTGAGTAGGTGAAGTGGCCGTCGGCGGCCAGATTGAAGTGGCCGTAGGTGCCCTGCAAGGTGCCGGAGGCGACATTGCCGCCGGAGCCGTTCACCGCCGACACGGTGAGCGAGTCGCCGTCGTGGTCGGTGTCGTTGCCGAGAACGCCGGTGCCGCCGGTGCCCGCCGTGCCGGTAGCGGAGTTGGCCGCGACGACATTGTAGCTGTCAGAGCCCAGCGTCGGCGCGCGGTTGATGGTGAAGCTGACCGTGGTCGTGGTCGAGCCGTTGATTCCGTCGAATGTCGTGTAGGTGAAGGTGTCGATCGGATGCGAGCCGGTGGCCGCAGAGTCGATCGCGCTGGTAAGGTCGGCGGTGTAAGTGAAATGACCGTCGGACGCGAGATTGAGGTGGCCGTAAGTGCCCGCGAACGTGCCGGAGGCGACATTGCCTGCCGATCCGTTGACGGCGGAGACGGAGATGGAATCGCCGTCCTTGTCGTTGTCGTTGCCCAGCACGCCGGTGCCGCCGGTGCCGGCGGTGCCGCTGGCGCCGGCGCTCTCCTGCGCGGAGTAGCTGTCCGCAGTGACGACCGGCGCGCGGTTGATCTGCTGCGTGACCGTCGTGGCGCCGGCGACGGTTGAATAGAGCAGGCCGTCATAGACCTGATAGGTGATCGTGCGCGTCGGGTGGCTGCCGGTGGAGTTGTCTGTGCCGGTGTCTTGGAACTGGATGGTGTCGATCAGCGCCTGATACTGCGCGAAGCTCGCCGTGCCGAACAGCGTCATCGTGTGGGTGGTGCTGTTGTAGGACCACGTGATGCCGGACGAGGTGCCCGACTGCGAGCCGGAGATCTCCAGGATGTCGCCGCTCTGCGGATTGGTGATGACGATCTTGGCGCCATCGCCCTTGTCGTTGTCGCTGTCGGCATCGGCGCCGTCGCCGCTGAGCGTCAGAATCTGCGAGCCGCCCTGCAGCGCGTAAGTGCCCGCGCCGGTGACGGAGGCGAAGGTCGGCGCGTTGTCGAGCGAGAAGCCTTCGGGGCTCGGATCGATCGTGCCGCCGCTGAAGGTCGAGAGCGTTTCCCACAGCGTCGGCGCCGCGGTGCTGCCGATATGGCCGACATAGATGCCGCCGCCGGTGCCGTTGTGGTTGAGGATGGAGACGAAGTATTCGCCCGTGGCGTGATCGACCACGATGCTGTTCATGATGCCGTTGTTGAGCGTCGTGGCGGCGCCGGTCTGCTGGTAGATCTTGGTGATGGTGCCGCCGGAGGTCATCGACCAGATGCCGCCCTCATGCGAGCCGACGGTCTTGGTGGTGAAATAGATGATGCCGGTCGTCGTATCGACGGTGATGCCGGGCATGCCGACGCCGTCGTAGATCGCGCCATCGGCCACCGGAATGTCCGCGAGCTTGCTGATCGTGACCGAGCTGCTGGAATTCGTCAGGCTCGACGTTTCGTAGACCTGCGACGCGGTGGTCGTGATGTAGTGAACGTGGGTACCGCCGACAAAGGTCGTCGTGGTGCCGGTGCTGGTGGTGCCGCTCGCGAAATAGGCGACGTGGTGGGGCAGATCGAGCGCGAGACCGTCGAGGAACACGCCCGCGGTGTCGAGATTGGTGACCGCGCCGCCGGCATAGCCAACCTTTTCGAAGCTCTGCGAGTCGACGAAATAGACCGTCGAGTTGTCGGGATCGACCGCGAGGCCGGTGATGGCCGCGGTGCCAGTATTGTCCTGGAACAGCGTAGTGAAGGTCGGCGTGCCGGTCGGCGCGCCGAGAATCGTGGAGAGCGAGCCTTCCATGATCTTGGCCGCATTGCTGCCGCGCTGCGTGCCGATGAAGTAGACGTTGTCCTGCGTGTCGAGCTGAAACAGGTCGAGACCGTCGATACCGTCCGCGATGGACGGATTGTTCGCGCTGATCGGCGTCAAGAAGTCGCCGGAGTTGGTGGCGGTGCTGTTGCCCGTGCCGTCGTCATCGGCATGGGTGATGTAGTTCTGGCTGGTGCCCTGCGTGGCCGCGATCCACAATTCCGGATCGGGCGCGTCGCTGGGGGCGCTGTCGCTCGCCGCCCCGGTCACATGCTGCACGAAGGGATGGGCGGAGACATGGCCCCAAGCGCTTTCCTGCTGGGCCAGGATGCCGGCGGCGACGGTCGACCCGGTCAGGCTATGGCCGAACCCGTCAAGCGTGAAATTGCCCGGCAGCTTGATGTCGGACAGGGTCGAGCCCGTATCGTGCATGGCCGATGCGTCCGCCGCGAGCGCGCCGTGGCTCGACGGGGTGTGTGCCTGGAGGAGGTGATCGCCACTGACGATCGGATTGTGGTTGATCTGGATCTGACCCTGCGCAGCCCATTTGGCCGCCGCGTGCGACAGGTTCTGCAGCGCGGTCGCAGAGCTTTCGTCATGCGCGTGCTGCGGCTTGGCGGTGTCCAGCGCGTCGTCGTGGCCGCCGACCGGAAGGATGTGCTCGGGCGCGTGAAAATCCGCCGCCGCCGCGATAGCCGCTGTCGGATCCGTTGCGATTTCGCCCGTAAGGGTTGCACCGACCGTACGCCGAGAAACGCTCATTTGAATTCTCCCCTGGACGCGCGAGCCCCGCGCGCCTTCTGTTGACACCCTCGCTCTTGCCCCGAATTGAGAAAGAGAGACGTTTCAATGCCCTAGTATAACCCATGCGGCCGCGCGCGCGCCATACCCCGCCCGGGCAAGAACCTATATTTTGCCTATGCTTAATTCATCCAGCAAGGGCCGCAACATCATTTCATAAGGTTTCCAGCGGCCTATCGCATCGCGGTAGATAGGTTGTCGTACCTGCATCACGCTGGCCGTGCGCACGGGGCGCGCCGTCTCATGAAAGGCGAGGCACTTTTCGTCCCACTCCACCCCGCAATAAGCGACGATCCGGCGAGCCTGGGCCTCGAAATCCGCCACCAGCTCCTCGTACTGGACTTCGAGCATTGCATTTTCCGGTAGAATCTCGCGCCAATGGGCCATCAGGGTTTCATAAGCGCGGTAATAGCGCCCCAAGGTGCCCAGGTCGGCTGAGAACGTTTTCTTGCCGAAATGACGCGAGAAACAGGAAATGCAGGTGTCCACGGGATCGCGCCGCGTGTGGATGATCTTCGCATTCGGCAGCGCCATATGGATCAGGCCGATAAGGCGGAAATTGGCGGGCATCTTGTCGGTGATGCGCTCCGCATCGGGCGCGAGTGCGCGCAACTGCTCGACATAGTGGTGGCCGAATTCGCGCAGTTGCTCGCCTGAAAGCGTAGTGGCGACTTCGGGAAAGAAGCCGCGCACGTCCGTACCGCGGAAGGCTTTGGTCATCTCGCCGAAGAAGCGCAGTTCGCCCGCACCGAAGATATGCGGATGGCTCGCCAGGATCTGTTCGGTGAGGGTCGAGCCCGAGCGCGGCATGCCGAGGATGAAGACCGGCACTTGCGACGGATCGCCGAGGCCTTCGTTGCGCGCCAGCAACTCGCGGGTGAACACTTTGGGGATGTGGCGCATCATTTCGAGGTTGGCCTCTTCGTCGTACTCCTCCAGCCTGTGCTTGATCGCATTGCCCGCGATCAGATGGCGGAAGGACTCCGCGTGGCGGCCGAGATCGCCATAGGCCTTGCCGAGCGCGAAATGCAATTCGGCCTGCTGTTCCTCGTCGAACGAGGCCATTTTCACGGCAAGCGCTTCCATCGCGGCAAACTGGGGATCGTCTTCGGTATACGTCTTCGTTTCCGAAAGCGCGCGATGATAGGCGGGCAATGCGGGCGCCAGTTCCAGGGATTTCTCCATGGCGCGGCGCGCGTCCTCCAGATGCCCCAACGTCTGGTTCATCAGCCCGACGCCGTGCCAGGCCGCCGCGCTGGCAGGGTCGAGTTCGCGTGCGCGCAGATAGAAGACGAGCCCTTCGCGCGAACGATCGGACATGTGCAGCGCGAAACCCAGCCGGCAAAGCGCCGTCACCCAATCCGGACGCGCCGCCAGCGCCTTGCGAAAATGCGCCACGGCATCGTCGTGGCGGTCGCGTTCGACCAGCGCGTTGCCGAGGTTGAGCTCCGCCGTCACATAGTCGGGCCGGTGCGCGATGGCTTTCTCGAACTGCGCGATGGCGTCCTTGTGGCGTTTCAACGCCACCAGCGCGCTGCCGTAATTGTTATAGGCGATCGCGAAATCGGGCTTGAGCGCGATGGCGCGTTCGAAATGGGGGAGCGCGTCGGCCTGTCGGGACAGCGAAGCGAGCGCCATGCCGAGATCGTTATGGGTTTCCGCCGAGTTGGGATCGAGCGCCAGCGCTTTTTCGAGCGGGCCGAGGGCCTCGCCCGGCGCATCGCGGCGCAGGCATAGGACGCCCACCGCATGCAGGCTGTCGAAATGATCCGGATTGGTCGTCAAGATCGCGCGATAAAGACCCTCGGCCTCGCCAAGCCGCCCCGCGGCGTAGAACGTGGAGGCCGCCGTCAGCGCCTGCTGCGCGGTCAAGGTCTGGGGTGTTGTCTGGGGTGTTCGTGTCATCCGGCGGCAGTATAGCCGGGCGGGGAGGAGAGAAAACCTCCTCTTTCGCGGCGCGGCGTGCGCCGCCGGCGCCCAATCCGGGTCGATGGAATCGGCTCGAGCTCTGGATTGCTTGCTTGCCGCGCAATCCGGCGCGAACCGGTTTCCACTTCGCGGGATTGCGCTCTAGCATCGCGCCATGTCCGCTTCTTTCGAGCGCCTTCTCGCCATGGAAATCCCCGCGCCGCGGGGAAGCTTGCGCCTGCGCCGCGAGACGCCGCAGGACGAGCCGTTCCGCTTCGCGCTGTTCTGCGAATCCCGGCCCGAGCTGGCGATGCTTCCCCTGGAACCCGGCATGAAGGAAAGGCTGATGCGCCAGCAATTTTCAGCGCAATCCGCCGGCTATGCCGCCCAGTATCCGCAAGCGCTCGCGGCCATCGTCGAGCGGGACGGGACGGCGACCGGCCGGCTGGTGCTGGACGATGCGCCCGCACGGCTGCATCTGGTCGACATCGCGATGCCGGCGGCGATGCGCGGCCGGGGCGCGGGCAGCGCGGTCCTGCGCGCCCTCCAGGATGCGGCGCGTGCGTCCGCCCGTCCGCTGCGTCTGCATGTCAGCCGGGGCAATCCCGGTGCGGCGCGGCTTTACCTGCGGCTGGGCTTCAAGCCGGTCGCGGAAGACGCAGCGAATACCGAGATGGAATGGACAGGGTGATTGTTGCGCCCGCGCCTCGCCACTAGAGCCCGATCCGGGTTGATGGAATCGGATCGGGCTCTAGATTCCTTGTTTGCCGCGCAATCCGGCGCGAACCGGTTTCCACTTCGCGGGATTGCGCTCTAGAGTGCGCGCCGCGTTCGCAGAGACTTCGCCATGGAATACATGACCGCCGAAACCTTCCAGCCGCATGTCGGCAAGAACGCGCATTTCGCCGGGACGGAACACACCCTCACGCTCGACCGCGTCGAGGTCTATGCCGGCCCGGTTCCACCCGGCGGCAAGATCCAGCCCTTCATTGTGATCTTCCAGGGACCGCAACGGAACGACTATCTGCAGCCGGGCATCTACGATTGCGAGATCGAGGACGGTCCGACCCTCAATCTCCACGTCTCGCCGATGCAATCCGAAACGCCGGGCGTCTTCGAGTATCAGGCGATCTTCAGTTGAAGAAAAAGGCCGCCGGGCATGCCCGGCGGCCTTTTCGCGAATATTCGAATCCGCGCCTAGGTCGGCGACGGGAAGATTCCCTGCAGCGCGATGCAGAAGTTCAGCACCAGGAAGGGCTGCCGGTTCTCGTGCGACTGGCTGCCGCCGGTGTTGCCGATCGAATTGGCGGCCAAGACCTTGCTCGGGGTGCCGGTGCCATAGAGATTGACGTCGACCGCGCCGCCGCCCGTGGCCGCATGCGCCTGTCCGAGCGCCTTGGTCGGGCCGGGCTGATGTCCGGGATTGCCGGCGTCGGCGGATTGCGGCACGCCCACCGGAATGTGGTTATGCTGCGCCATCTCGCTTATATTGACCGTGTGCGCGTTCTCGCCGCCCAATTCGCCCAGCGTATGGCCCCCGCCCATGTGGATGGGGATGCGCGCCTGCAGATTCGGCAGCCCGAAATTCACCCGCCCGTCGCCGCCATAGGTCGTGCCCAGGAGCGAGAACAGCGCCTGGTTCTGATTGATCGGGAGGAGCTGCCCATTGCACATCGTCCAGCCCTTGGGCGCGAAGTTGAAGGACATGATCCTGATTTCAGACAGAAACGGCGTCGACATGTGTTCTACCCCTTAGTTTCGGTTCCCGCGTCTCGCGGTGCGGACGGCTAGCCGCGTGGCGGGAAGACCCCTTGGAGGGCGATGCAGAAGTTCAGCGTCAGATAAGGCATCATGTTGTTGTGCGGAAAGCTCGATCCCTGCGGCCCGATCATGCTGACGCTCATCGTCGCCGTCGGCGCCACGGTCGAGTAATATTGCACCTTGCCGCTGCTGCCCTGGAAACTCCAATCGCCGTCCGCGAACATAAGGCCGTTCGGATCGCCCACGGTGCCCGCGCCGGTGGTGGCGTTCACGGCATGCGTATGGCCGGGAATTTCGCTTTGAAGCAGCGAAACCGTATCGCCGCCCGCCGACTCGCCTTCGTCATACAGGCTAAGCCCCGGACCCTGGCCAAAGAACATGGGTACGTTGCCCTGCATGTTGGGCAGCGCGAAGTTCGACTTGCCGTCGCCGCCATAGGTCGTGCCCAGAAGCGAGAACAGAGCGGTGTTCTGGGACAGCGGCAGGAGCTGGCCATTGCAGAAAGCCCAGCCCTTGGGCGCGAAGTTGAACGGGAAAATGCGGATTTCGGCAACGAAAGGATCAGACATCTTTGTGCTCCATAGCGAGGAACGTCATCAGGCCGGGTGAACGCGTCACGTCGGCGTCGGGAAAACGCCGAACAGCGAGATGATGAAAGCGACGCAGAGGAAGGGTTGCAGGTTGCTGTGCGGCTGGCTGCCGCCGCCACCGATCGGGATCGTCCCCGGCAGGAGGTTGGTGTTGGTCCCGCTCGGCCCATAGGTCATCAGCCCCTGGACGCCGCCGCTTGCAACCGCCGGCATCGCGTTCGCGGGCGTCAGGGAGGAGCCGGACGCCGTCGCCAGCAGCGGATGGTTGTGCGACGGAATCTGCTGCGTCGTCAGCGTGACGGTTTCCGCGCCGCCGGTTTGGGCGAGGACCACCGTGGCGCCCGCGCCGGTGCCCATATGCATCGGCACGCGGCTGCGCAGATCGGGCAGCCCGAAGGTCGACTGGCCGTCGCCGCCATAGGTCGTGCCGATCAGGTTGAAGAGCGTGTCGTTCTCCGAGATCGGCATGAGCTGGCCGGAGCAGAAGGCCCATCCGGCCGGGGCGAAGTTGCCCGCGAACATGCGGATTTCGCCGATATAAGGTTGAACCATGTTTTTTTCTCCCCAGCAGAACGGCAGAACGCTTGAATGCGGCGACACCGTGTGCGCAATCAAGGCAGAAGACAAACTCGGGTATCGGGCAGCAGCCACAACGCCCAGTAGTGGAAACTAAGGAAACGAACGTTACGTCCATTAGCCGTTGGGCTTAACCGAGTCAATGCGGCGGCGGTTTTCGACCGGATTAAAACGCGCTCACCGCGCGCCTTTGCTGTCGGCGGCAATAACCGCATGACGACGCGCGCCGCTTGCGCTGCGATGCAAAAGAACGTGTACGCACGAAACCTGCTGCGTGAATAATCGCACGCGCATTTGCTTTATTCTTCAAGACCGGCCGAAGTGATCGGCGACGATCCTCGCCACCGCCATCGTCACTTTCTTGCCCGTCGGGATGTGCAGGAATTCGTTGGGGCCGTGCGCGTTGGAATGCGGACCGAGCACGCCGGTGACGACGAACTGCGTGCCGGGGAATTTCTCGCCCAGCATGCCCATGAACGGGATCGATCCGCCTTCGCCCATATAGGCGGGGGCCGCGCCGAACGCGTCCTGCGAGGCTTGCGTGACGGATTTCTCCAGCCATGGCGAAAGCTGCGGCGCGTTCCAGCCGCCCTGACCGGGCTCGGCGTCGAACGTCACTTCCGCGCCGTAGAGCGGATCGGTTTCGAGCCGGGTCTTGATCGCGGCCGTCGCCTTGCCGGCGTCGAGCGTCGGCGGCAGGCGGAAGGAAAGCTTCGCGACCGAATAGGGAAGCAGCACATTGCCCGCGTTCTGCGGCTCGGGATA
Organism: Rhizomicrobium sp.; assembly: GCA_036491175.1. Classification (GTDB taxonomy): domain Bacteria; phylum Pseudomonadota; class Alphaproteobacteria; order Micropepsales; family Micropepsaceae; genus Rhizomicrobium. The sequence goes on along the minus strand of DASXCJ010000020.1, from coordinate 31,256 downwards.
ACCCTCCATGCCGGTGACGGCGAGCGCCGGGCGCCAGGTGCGATTGAGAACCAGCTCGGTCAGGTCCTCCGACATCGGCTTGGTCGTGCCGGCGAACGGCATCTTGGAATAGACCGCGTCGCCCAGCACTTTGGCCGCGGCCTTCGCCTGCTCGATGCGCTGCGGCGGCACCTGCACGAACAGATCGGGCAGCTTGATCTCGCCCGAGGTCTCGTCCTCGACCCGCGTCAGCGCCGCGCGCAGGATGCGGAACGACGACGGCACGATGCCGGACGCGTCGCCCGAATGCACGCCCTCGTCGAGCACGCGCACGGTGAGATTGCCCATGGCGATGCCGCGCAAGGATGTGGTCAGCCACATGCGGTCGTAATCGCCGCAACCGGAATCCAGGCACACGACCAGCGACACCTCGCCGATGCGCTTGGCGAGATGATCGACGTAATAGGGAAGGTCGGGGCTTCCCGATTCCTCGCAAGCCTCGATCAGGATCACGCAGCGCGCATGCGGCACCTGCTGATCCTTGAGCGCGAGCAAAGCGGAGATGGAGGCATAGATCGCATAGCCGTCATCGGCCGAGCCGCGGCCGTAAAGCTTGTCGCCCTTGCGCACCGGCGTCCATGGGCCGAGACCTTCCTCCCAACCCACCATCTCGGGCTGCTTGTCGAGATGGCCGTAGAGCAGGACGGTGTCGTCCTTCTCGCCGGGAATCTCCATGAAGATCAGCGGCGTGCGGCCTTCGAGCTGCACGACTTCCAGCGTCGCGCCCGGAAAAGCGGAGAGCTTGTCCTTCGCCCAGGCGCTCATCAGCTTCACGGCGTCGGCCATGTAGCCGTGCTTCTCCCAATCCGCGTCGAAATGCGGGCTCTTGTTGGGAATCTTGATGTAGTCGGTGATGGAAGGGATGACGCTGTCGTCCCAGATGGCGCCGACGAATTTCTTCAGCTTCTCGCTGTCCATTGTTTTCCGTCCTTCATCACGAATTGCACGCGCTTGAGGCACGCGATGTCCCGCACGGGATCGCCTTCGACGCCGACAATGTCCGCCAGATGACCTTCGCGGATGTGGCCGAGGTTCTGTCCCAAAACCTTCGCATTGACCGAAGTCGCCGCGCGCAAGGCTTCGAGCGGCGTCATACCGAGTTTCACGAGCCAGGCCAATTCCCGCCAGCTCTCGCCATGCGGGAAGGGGCCGACATCGCTGCCGCAACCGATGATCACCCCCTCCGCGCGCGCATTCGCGAAGCCCTGCGCGGCTTGCTTCATCCGTTCCGTCGGCTCGTGCCCGCGCACATGACCCTCGAAATATTCGGCGATCGCCTCGACCACCGTCAGCGTCGGCAGGAAGGCGATGGCTTTCTTCGCCATCAGCGCGAAGGTCTCGCGCGATCCGCCATAGCCGTGCTCGATCGTGTCGACGCCCGCAATCGCCGCGCGCTTCATGCCTTCGTCATGCGCGGCATGGGCGGAGACCGGCTTGCCCAGCGAATGCGCGGTCTCGACCAGCACGTTCATCTCGTCCTGGCTGAAGGTGGGCCGCGTCTCGCCGCCGGGGCCTATGCGATAATCCGCATAGACCTTCACCCAATCCGCGCCATGGGCCACCTGGTGGCGCACGGCCCTGACGATCTCGTCCTTGCCGCTCGCCTCCTCCGCGCCTTGGTGCATGCAGCAATCGGGTCGGAATTTGTGCTTGGCCGGGCCATAGCAATGCGTGGCGACGATGGCGCGCGTCGCCACGAAGAGGCGCGGGCCTTCGATCAAGCCGTCTTCGATGGCGCGCTTGAGCGCCACGTCCGCGAAACCCGCGCCCTCGGTGCCGAGGTCGCGCAGAGTGGTGAAGCCCGCGCGCAGCGTGTCGCGCGCATGGCCGACGGCGCGCAAGGTCCGATAGGCCTCGGACTCCTTCAGCACCTGATCGTCCCAGGCCGCCTTGTTGTAGGGATGGAGCAAGAGATGAGAGTGCAGGTCGATCAGCCCCGGCAACAGGGTGAGGCCCGGAAGGGTGACGACCTGTGCCGCGTCGTCCGCCACATCGGGGCCGGCGCCCACGATGCGGTCGCCACGCACCAGAACGCGCCAGCCATGTTGCGGCGCATCATGATTGGCGGTCCAAACGGCCTGCGGCTTGAGCAAGATTTTCGTGGCGGACATCGTTCCGACTATACGAAAGATGCTGGCCCGCTGCCAGAACCGACAGGGAACTTCCTTGCTTGACGGGGTTTGACGGAAGCGCCTATCTCCGCGCCACAGAAACGGGACCGATCATGAAAAACAGGAAGCCGCTTTCGCTGCGCGTTCCGGAGCCGAAACACCGGCCGGGCGACAAGCCCGATTTCTCGAGCATCGCGATCCCGAAAGCGGGCGCGCAAGCCCGGCCCCCCATCGACGTCCATTCCCGCGACACGGTCGACCTCGCCAACACCATCATCCGCGTCCTCGATTTCGACGGCAACGCGCATGGCCCGTGGAACCCGAAGCTCGACGCCGACACGCTGCGCAAGGCGTTGCGCGCGATGATGCTGACGCGCGCCTTCGACGACCGCATGTTCCGCGCCCAGCGCCAGGGCAAGACGTCCTTCTATATGAAGTGCACGGGCGAGGAGGCTATCGCCATCGCCGCCGCCGCCGTGCTCGAGCGCGAGGATATGTGCTTTCCCAGCTACCGCCAGCAAGGGCTTCTCATCGCCCGCGGCTATCCCATCGTCGACATGATGAACCAGATCTATTCCAACGAGAAGGATCCGGTGAAGGGCCGCCAGCTCCCGATCATGTATTCGAGCAAGGACTATGGCTTCTTCACCATCTCCGGCAATCTCGGCACGCAATTTCCGCAGGCCGTGGGTTGGGCGATGGCATCCGCCTACAAGGGCGACGACCGCATCGCCGCGAGCTGGGTCGGCGACGGCACCACGGCGGAAGGCGACTTCCACTACGCCTGCACCTTCGCGGGCGTCTATCGCGCGCCGGTGATCCTCAACATCGTCAACAATCAATGGGCGATCTCGAGCTTCGCGGGCATCGCCGGCGGCGACGACGCGACCTTCGCGTCCAAGGGCCTGGGCTACGGCCTGCCGAGCCTGCGCGTCGACGGCAACGATTTCCTCGCCGTCTATGCCGCCACGCAATGGGCCGCCGAGCGCGCCCGTTCCAATCTCGGCGCCACGCTCATCGAGCACTTCACCTATCGCGTCGAGTCGCATTCGACGTCGGACGATCCCACGCGCTACCGCCCGCTCGACGAGGGCAAGGCCTGGCCGCTGGGCGATCCGCTCGAACGCCTGAAGCAGCATCTCATCGTGCTCGGCGAATGGGACGAGGCGCGCCACGAGCAGCAGCAGAAGGATGTCGTGGAGGAAGTCCGTTCCGCCAACAAGGAAGCCGAAAGCCACGGCACGCTCGGCCAGAACAAGATCCCCAGCGCCTCGACGATGTTCGAGGACGTCTATCGCGACATGCCCGAGCACTTGCGCAAGCAGCGCCAGCAGGTGGGAGTGTAAGCCATGCCCACCATGAACATGATCCAGGCGCTCAACTCCGCGCTCGACACGATGATGGCGAAGGATCCCAACGTGCTCTCCTTCGGCGAGGACGCGGGCTATTTCGGCGGCGTCTTCCGCGTGACCGACGGGCTGCAGAAGAAGCACGGCTTGACGCGCTCCTTCGACGCGCCGATCTCCGAAGGCGGCCTCGTCGCCGCGGCCATCGGCATGGGCGCTTACGGTCTTCGCCCCGTGGTCGAGATCCAGTTCGCCGACTACATCTATCCGGGCTACGACCAGATCGTGTCGGAGGCCGCGCGCATCCGCTATCGCTCCGCCGGCGACTTCACCGTGCCGATCACCATTCGCACGCCTTACGGCGGCGGCATCTTCGGCGGCCAGACGCACAGCCAGAGCCCCGAGGCTTTGTTCGCCCATGTCGCCGGCATCAAGACCGTGATCCCCGCCACGCCCTACGACGCGAAGGGATTGCTGATCTCCTCCATCGAGGACGACGATCCGGTGATCTTCCTGGAGCCCAAGCGCATCTATAACGGCCCATTCTCCGGCCATCACGACCAGCCGGTGCAGGCCTGGTCGAAATTCGCCGAAAGCGACGTGCCCGAAGGCTACTACACCGTGCCGCTCGGCAAGGCCGCCATCGCGCGCGAAGGCAGCGAGATCACGCTCATCGCCTACGGCACCATGGTCCATGTCGCGAAAGCGGCTTGCGCCGACAGCGGCATCGACGGCGAGGTGATCGACATCCGCAGCCTCGTGCCGCTCGACATCGACACCATCGTCAAGTCGGTGGAGAAGACCGGCCGCTGCGTGATCCTGCATGAGGCGACGCGCACGGCGGGCTTCGGCGCGGAATTGTCCGCCCAGGTGCAGGAGCATTGCTTCTATCATCTCGAGGCGCCGATCGAGCGCGTCACCGGATGGGACACGCCCTATCCGCATGCGTTCGAATGGCAATATTTCCCGGGTCCGGCGCGCGTCGTCGCGGCGATGAAGCGGGCCCTGAATCCGGCGGGGGAGAAATAATTAGATGGGACGTTACGTCTTCAAGCTGCCCGACGTGGGCGAAGGCACCGCCGAGGCCGAGATCGTCGCCTGGCACATCAAGGTCGGCGCGATGATCGAGGAGGATGCGAACCTCGTCGACGTGATGACCGACAAGGCGACGGTCGAGATGACCTCGCCGGTCTCCGGCAAGGTGATCGCGCTGCATGGCGAGCCCGGCCAGATGGCCGCCGTCGGCGCGCCGCTGGTGGAATTGGAAGTGGAAGGCGCGGGCAATGTGAAAGACGTTGCCTCCCTCTCCCCCTCCGGGGGAGATGGCCGGGGTAAGGGGGTGGTGAAACCCGCTCCCGCGCCTAAGGAAATTGCGAAGCCGGAGAAGCAACCTGCTTCAACATCCGTGAAGACGGACACCCCCCCTCACCCCGACCCTCGCCCCCAGTGGGGGAGAGGGAGCAATGCAGGTAAACCGCTGGCGTCGCCCGCCGTGCGCGCACGTGCCGAAGAGCTCGGCATCGCGCTGCAATTCGTGCCGGGCACGGGCCCCGCGGGCCGCATCTCGCATCAGGATCTCGACGCCTATGTCGCCTCGGGCGGCAAGGCGTCCGTCTCCACGCGCGCCTCCGGCTATGCCCAGCGCGACGGCGTCGACGAGGCGAAGGTGATCGGCCTGCGCCGCAAGATCGCGGAAAGCATGCAGAACTCCAAGCGCCGCATTCCCCATTTCGCCTATGTCGAGGAGATCGACATGACGGAATTGGACAGCCTGCGCGCCCATCTCAACGCCACGAAGCGGAAAGACCAGCCCAAGCTCAACGTGCTGCCCTTCCTGATGCGCGCGCTGGTGAAGGTGCTGCCGCGCTACCCGCAGATCAACGCCCGCTTCGACGACGAGGCCGGTGTCGTGCATCGCCATCATGCCGTCCATATCGGCATCGCCACGCAGACGGCGAACGGCCTCATCGTGCCGGTGGTCAAGCATGCCGAGGCCCGCGACGTGTGGGACACGGCGCTGGAAGTCGCCCGCGTGTCGAGCGCCGCGCGCGACAACAAGGCGGGCAAGGACGATCTCTCCGGCTCGACCATCACCATCACCAGCCTCGGTGTGCTCGGCGGCGTGGCGACGACGCCGGTGATCAACTATCCGGAAGTGGCGATCGTCGGCCCCAACGCGATCATCGAGCGCCCGGTCGTGCGGGCGGGGCAGATCGTCATCCGCAAGATGATGAACCTGTCCTCCTCCTTCGATCACCGCGTGGTCGATGGCTACGACGCCGCGGAGTTCATCCAGAAGATCAAGGCGCTGCTGGAACATCCGGCGACGCTGTTCATGGATTGAGAAGGAACGCGCGTTGCGGGACAAAACCTCCCTTGTCATCCCCGGCGAGCGAAGCGAGGGAAGGGGACCCAGATGGAACGGCTGGCACGGGTGTCGAACGGTCTACCTGGGTCCCCTTCCCTCGCGCTACGCGCTCGCCGGGGATGACAATGCGTTTTGATATGAAAGCACTGAGACATGTCTGAAACCATCGACACCAAAGTCCTCGTCGTCGGCGGCGGGCCGGGCGGGTATGTGGCCGCGATCCGCGCGGGCCAGCTCGGACTTGACACGACGCTCATCGAGGCCGACCGCGTCGGCGGCACCTGCCTGATCCGCGGCTGCATCCCGTCCAAGGCGATCATTCATGTCGCCGAGGAGTTCGAAACCATGCGCCATGCCGGCGGCAAGGGCCGGCACGGCATCACGCTCACCGCCGCGCCCAGGATCGATTTCGCCGAGACGGTGAAGTGGAAGGAAACCGTCGTCGATAAGCTCAACAGCGGCGTGTCGACGTTGCTCAAGCGCGCCAAGGTGCGCGTCATCGAAGGCTGGGGCACATTCACCGACGCCAAGACCTGCGTGGTCGGCGACACCACGATCAAAGCCGAGCATGTGATCCTCGCCAACGGCTCGGTCGCCGTCGAGCTGCCCTTCCTGAAGTTCGGCGGTCCTGTGATCTCGTCCACCGAGGCGCTGTCGCTCTCCGAACTGCCGAAGAAGCTGGTGGTCGTGGGCGCCGGTTACATCGGGCTGGAGCTTGGCATTGCCTTCCGCAAGCTCGGCAGCGAAGTGACGGTCGTCGAAGCGCTTGACCGCATCCTACCGCTCTACGACGCCGCGCTCACCGCGCCGGTCGCCAAATGGCTGGAGAAGAACGGCGTCAAGCTGCATCTCGGCGCGAAAGCAAAAGGCCTGGCGAAAGATGGCAAGTCCCTGGTCGTCGAGACCAAGGACGGCGCGACGCAGGAATTCGCCGCCGACAAGATCCTCGTCACGGTCGGCCGCAGGCCCAATACCGAAGGCTGGGGCCTGGAGAAGATGGGCGTCGACATGGACGGCAAATTCGTCAAGGTCGACGACCAGTGCCGCACCGCGATGAAGGATGTCTGGGCCGTGGGCGATCTCGTCGGCGAGCCGATGCTCGAACATAAGGCCGCGACGCAGGGCGACATGGTGGCGGAGATCATCGCCGGCCAGCGCAAGCGCTTCGACCATCCTCCCATCCCCGCGGTATGCTTCACCGAGCCGGAGATCGTCAGCGCCGGGCTCTTGCCGACCGAAGTCGCGAAAGACATCGAGGTCATCACCGCGATCTTCCCCTTCGCCGCGAACGGCCGCGCCCTGTCGATGGATGCGGGCGACAATGGCGGCTTCGTCCGCGTCATCGCGCGCAAGGACGATCACCGCATCCTTGGCATCCAGGCCGTCGGCGCCCATGTCAGCGAGCTGTCGGCGGAGTTCAGCCTGGCCTTGGAGATGGGCGCGCTGCTCGAAGACATCGCCGGCACGATCCATGTGCATCCCACGCTCAGCGAGGCGTTCCACGAGAGCGCGTTGCGGGCGCTGGGCCATGCCATCCACATCTGAGATCAAGCCCGTCATCCTCTGCGGCGGCGATGGCGCGCGGCTGGCGCCCTTGCCCGCGAAACAGTTCCTGGCGCTGACGGGCCCGCGCACCTTGGTGCAGCAGACGCTGGACCGCGTGTCGCGCTACGGCGCGGCGACGGTCATCGCAAACGACGCGCATCGCGCGCTGGCCGAGGCGCAGCTTCCCGGCGTGTCGCTGGTCTTCGAGCGCGAGCGCCAAGGCACGGCGCCGGCCGCCGCGCTGGCGTCGAGAACCGAGTCCGGGCTCATCCTGCTTCTGCCTTGCGATCACGCCATCGCGGACGAGGACGCGTTCCATCGCGCGGTCGATGAAGCCGTGCCGCTGGCGGAGGCAGGCCAGATCGTCGCTTTCGGGATTCCGGCGGCGTCGCCCGAGACCGGCTATGGCTACATCGTTCCCGGCGGAACGAAGGTGACGCGCTTCGTCGAGAAGCCGCCGCGCGCCGAAGCCGAAACGCTGATCGCGCGAGGCGCGTTGTGGAACGCGGGCATCTTCCTTTTCCGCGGGGATGTCATGCGCCAGGAATTGGCGCGCTTCGGCTGCACCGGATCGCTCGACCGCACGGTGATGGAGAAGACCGACCGCGCCGCCGTCGTTCCGGTCGAGATGGGCTGGCGCGACATCGGCTCGTGGCCGTCGCTGTGGCGCTTCACCCAATCGCGCAAGGATGTCGAGACCGTCGAACGCCCGTGGGGCCGCTACACAAGCTTCGCGCGCGGCGAGGGCTTCCAACTCAAGGAGATCGTCGTCCATCCCCACGCCCGCATCTCGCTCCAGCGCCACCAGCATCGCCGCGAACATTGGATCGTGATGGCGGGCAACGCCCGCGTCACTTGCGACGACAAGGTGTTCGACGTCGACGTTGGCGGCACAGCGGACATCCCGCTTGGCGCGATGCACCGGCTGGAGAATCCCGGCGATGCGCCGCTGCACATCGTGGAAGCGCAGTTCGGCGACTATCTCGGCGAGGACGACATCGAACGCTTCTCGGACGATTACGGTAGGGTGTAGGGACGGATCGCTATCCGCTCGTTTCAAACTCACCTGTCATCCCCGGCGAGCGCGCACTTGCGCGCGAGGGAAGGGGGCCCAGGTGGAACGATCAACACCGGTGCCGGCCGTTCCACCTGGGTCCCCTTGTAACTTTGGTTTTGCTGTTTCTGCTAAGGTTGAGGCAGCGGTGGCGGAGGGAAGGCCGCGGTCCCCTTTGGTCGTTGCAGACCGTGGGAAGCAAGGTCCCCCCTCTGCCGGTCCATTGTACCCGAACAGTCGCTTGGGCCGCTCGCAGCGAAGCCCGATTGCGCAAGGAGGGGTTCAGATGGACGCCATCGTTGTAGGTATCGACGTGTCGAAGGATCGGCTGGATGTGCATGTGCATCCGTCGGCAGAGGCCTTCGGGGTTGCGCGCAACGCCGAAGGCCTGGAGAGGTTGAACGCGCGGCTTGCGGCGCTTGGGCCCTGGGCGGTTGCGGTGGAGGCGACCGGCGGCTTTGAGAGCGTTGTGGTGGCGAGCCTTGGCGGAGCCGGTCTGCCAGTGATCGTGGTCAATCCGGCGCAGGTTCGCGCCTTCGCCAACGCTCTTGGCAAGCGTGCCAAGACCGATCCGATCGATGCCGCGGTGATCGCGCGCTTCGTGGAGGCGACCAAGCCCGAGATCCGTCCCCTGCCGGATGCCGACACAAGGCTTCTGGCCGAACTGGTGGCACGGCGGCGTCAGATCATCCAGATGATCGTGGCCGAGCGTCAGCGCGAGAAGCAGATCGCCAATCGGACGCTGAAGAAGAGCGTGGCGCGCCTCATCCTGGCGCTTACCAAGGAACTCAACGTGCTCGACACCGGCATCGACGATGCCGTGCGCGGCTCACCGGCTTGGCGCGAAAAAGAAGACCTGCTCAGAAGCGTCCCCAGCGTCGGACCGGTGGTGGCGCGCACCCTCATCGCCGAGATGCCGGAACTCGGACAGCTCGACCGCCGTCAGATTGCAAGTCTTGCGGGGCTGGCGCCTTGGACCCGGCAGTCGGGAAAATGGCGCGGCAAGAGCTTCACCGGCGGCGGCCGCCGAACCGTGCGCACCGTCATCTTCATGGCCGCCATGGTGGCCAAACGCTGCAACCCCGTCCTCAAAGCCTTCTATGAACGGCTCATCGCAGCGCAAAAGCCCAAAATGGTCGCCATCACCGCCGTCGCCCGAAAACTCCTCACCATCCTCAACGCCATCCTCAGGGACAAAACCCCATGGCAAAACGCTTGACGCACAAGACAGTCGCTTCCCTCGCGGCGCGCGAAGTGCGCGGCGCTCGCCGGGGATGACAATAGGAGTTTGATCCCGGCAGATTCTGACCTTGTTTATGCCGTTTTCGCCGCCACCAATCCCAGCTCTTCGATCATCGCGTCCCGGATTACGAACTTCTGCACTTTCCCCGTCACGGTCATCGGGAACGCATCCACGAAGCGGATGTAGCGGGGGATCTTGTAGCGGGCGATCTCGCCCGTGCAGAAGGCGCGGATGTCGTCTTCGTCCGCCGTCTCGCCGGGCTTGAGCAGGATCCAGGCGCAGAGCGCCTCGCCATATTTGGCGTCCGGAACGCCCACGACCTGCACGTCCTGCACTTTGGGATGGCGATAGAGGAACTCCTCGATCTCGCGGGGATAGATGTTCTCGCCGCCGCGGATCACCATGTCCTTGATGCGGCCGACGATGTTGGCGTAGCCGGCCTCGTCGATGGTGGCGAGATCGCCGGTATGCATCCAGCCTTCGCCGTCGATGGCCTCGGCGGTGCGCTCCGCGTCGTCCCAATAGCCGCGCATCACCGAATAGCCGCGCGTGCAGAGCTCGCCCCGCTCCCCGCGCGGCACGGTGGCGCCGGCCTCGTCCACGATCTTCACTTCGATGTGCGGCAGCACGCGGCCGACGGTGGAGACGCGGCGTTCGATGTTGTCCTCGCGCGAGGATTGGAAGCTCACCGGGCTCGTCTCGGTCATGCCATAGGCGATGGTGACTTCGCGCATGTTCATCTTGTCGACGACCTGGCGCATCACCGCGATGGGGCAGGGCGAGCCCGCCATGATGCCGGTGCGCAGGCTCGAAAGATCGAAGCGTGCGAATTCCGGATGGTTCAGCTCCGCGATGAACATGGTCGGCACGCCATAGAGCGCGGTGCAGCGCTCGGCCTCCACCGCCTGCAGCACCGCGAGCGGATCGAAGGCTTCCGACGGATAGACCATCGCGCCGCCATGCGTCAGGCAGCCCAGATTGCCCATCACCATGCCGAAGCAATGATAGAGCGGCACGGGGATGCAGAGCCTGTCGTCTGGCCCAAGCCCGATCTGCTCGCCGACGAAGAAGCCGTTGTTGAGGATGTTGCGGTGGGAGAGCGTGGCGCCCTTGGGGAACCCGGTGGTGCCGCTGGTGAACTGGATGTTGATCGCATCCTCGGGCTTGAGATCGTCCGGCAGCGCTGCGTTCCCGCGCAGATCATGGACCTCGGCGAGATCGAAGACGTGGCGCAGATGCGGCAGCCTCCCGGCCGCGCGCAGATCCTTCAGCATGGCCGCATAGTCGATGCCGCGCAGGCTGCGCTGCATCACCAGCGCCTTGCAGGCGGCCTTGTTGAGCGCGTAGTCGAGCTCGGCCTTGCGATAGGCGGTGTTGACGGTGACGAGGATGAGGCCAGCTTTCGCCGCCGCGAACTGGGTGAGCGTCCATTCGACTTGCGAGCCCGCCCAGATGCCGATGCGGTCGCCGGGCTCCAGGCCCAGTGAAAGCAGTCCCGAGGCGAGCGTATTGGCGCGGCGGTTCAGCTCTTCGTAAGACCAGCGCACATCCTGATGCCGCGCGATCACCGCCATGCGCGCGCCATGCCGCCGCGCCGCGTCGTCGAGCGCCGCCCCGATGGTCTGGGTCATGAGCGGCGGCGTGTCCGCGCCCCGCACCAGGCTCTGCATGGAAACTCCCCCGCGGTTGCAGCGTTGATCTTGTGCCACGAGTCCAGTGAGGAGGAAACATGCCCCGCGGTGACAAATCGAGCTACACAAAGAAGCAGAAACGCAAGGCCGAGCATATCGAGGAAGGCTACGAAGACCGCGGCGTCGGCAAGGAGGAATCCGAACGCCGCGCCTGGGCCACCGTCAACAAGGAATCCGGCGGCGGCAAGAAGAGCGGTTCGGGCCGCGGCAAGAAGGGCAACAAATCCGCGTCCAAGAAGGGCGGCCGCAAAGGCGGCGCGGCCTCCGCCAAGCGCTCGAAAGCGGCCAAGTCCCGCTCGGCGAAGAAGGCCGCCGCCACGCGCAAGCGGCGTGGGAGCTAGGAGTTGATGAATCGGCACCGGCCATTGGTGAGATTCCGTCACCCAAAAATTCGTCATGGCCGGGCTTGTCCCGGCCACCCATAACCGCGGTCTTTCACAGCCAGTCGAAACCGAGGTTATGGGTCCTCGGGACCCGCCTACGCTTCGCTTCGGCGTGGCAAGCGAGACTTCCTGGCACGCCGTAGCCTTTAGGCGAAGACGGCAAGCCCAGGGATGACGGTTTTTTGGGATGATGATTTTTTTGAATGGATTATGTGGCTCGTCGAGAGCATCGCGCAGCTACGAAACCGCGTCGCCCTTTTTCGCAGGATCCGGGAACACGATCTCGGCCACGCTGCCCTTGCCCCTTTCGGAATGGACGGCGGCGCTGCCGTGAAGCTGCTGGCCGAAGGTGCGGATCAATTGCGTGCCGATGCTGCCCTGCAGCTCTTCGTCGCCGAAACCGCAGCCGTCGTCCTCCACGGCCAGCCGCAAATTGCCCGCGCCGTCGGGCTGCAGCGACACGGTGATGGTGCCGCCGTGATCGGCGAAGGCGTGCTTGAAGGCGTTGGTCAGCGCCTCGACGGTGAAGAGCGCCAGCGGCACCGCGGCATCGCCCGAGGCCATGCGCGGCGCGACATCCACCATCACGCGGATGTCGCGGCGGTCGCCGCCGAAACCCTCATGCATCTGCTCGGTCAAGTCGGTGATCAGCCGCTTGATGTCGACGACGTTCTGGTCTTCGAGCTCGTAGAGGATGCGGTGGACCAGCGCGAGCGCATTGATGCGCGCGCGGGCCTGCTTGAGCGCCTCCTGCGCCGCCGGATCGCGCAGCCGCGCCGCCTGCAGGCTCAAGAGGCTCATCACGATCTGCAGGTTGTTCTTCACCCGGTGATGCACCTCGCGCACCATCAGCGTCTTCTGCGTCACCGCGTCGCGCAGATTGCCGTCGCGCTCGTGGATGGATTGCGCCATCGCCGAAAGCGCTTCGCCCAGGAGGCGGAATTCCTGGGGCGCGCCGTCGAGTTGCGGGCGGATGGCATAATGCCCGGCGCGATAGGCTTCGGCGATGCGGCGCAGATAGACGATCCAGCGCGTGAGCTGCCGCTCCGTCACGATCCAGACCGTCATCCAGGTGAAGATGATAAGCAGGATCGGCACGATGAAGTCGGCGCCGACGTTCACATAGGTCGGCGCCAGCAGACTCCATTCCTGCATCGCGAAGCCGACGAAGACATTGTTGCCCAGGATCGGCGCGGTCGAGAACGTCCAGGCGCGACCCTTGTCGTCCTTGGCGGAGGTGACCTCGCCTTCGCTGGTGCTCCAATTCTGGGTCTTGGCGAACAGCGCCCGGGCGATGACGGGGTGGCTCGCGGTGATGATGTGGCCCTTGCGGTCGAACAGCGCCACCACCGACCCTGCCGGCAGCTTGTTCGCCCGCACCATGTATTCGAGCCAGCGCAGATCGACGCCGATGCCGATGGCGCCGAGGAAGCGCCCGCGCGCGTCGCGCAAGGGCAGCATGCCGGCGATGATGCGCTGATGCGTGACGGGGCTGCGCATCTCGCCGGAGACGACGAAGCCGCGGCTCGCCTTCGCTTCCTGGAAGATCGGCTGCTGGGAGGCGTCGATGCCGACGGCGGTGGGGATCGCCGCGCACAGCACTTTGCCGTTGGCGTCGATGCGGGAGATGTTGGTGTAGAACGAAAGCCCATGCAGCGCTTCGGCGAGTTCCGCGCTGCATTCGGAATTGGCGGTGCGCACGTCGCCCATGCTGGCCAGCGCGCGCGCGATCTGCTCGGCCGCGCCCAGCATGTTCTGTTCCGGCGTGGCGGCGGCGCGCGCGGTCTGCGCCAGGCGCTCGCGCGTGTCCTGGATCTCGCGATGGGCGCGATCGATGCCTTGCACGATGATGAGCACGACCAGGGGAAGAAGCAGGCCGATGACGATGGCCAGGAGCCGGATGCGCAGCGACCAGCCGCTGTGGTCGCTATTCGGAAGGCTTCTTGAGGCGTCGCTTGGCTTGCTCGGCGGCGTTCGGGGCCAACCGGTCAAGCTGCGCCATGATGTCATGGGCCGCATCTCCTTCCGTCGCATGCGGGGCCGAGGGCAAAGGCTCCTCCCCCTCCAGAATGGACAGAAGTGACTTGCGTGCCCTTGCCACCCGGCTTTTCACGGTGCCCACGGCGCAATTGCAGATCGCCGCCGCGTCCTCGTACGAAAAACCTCCAGCGCCCACCAGAATCAATGCTTCGCGTTGTTCGTCCGACAGGCACGTCAAAGCCCGCGCCGTGTCCGACAGTTCCGCCGCCCAGGATTGTTCGCCGGTCGAGCCTGGAATGCGCTCGGCCGCTTCCTGGTCCCAAGGCGCCTGCCGCCAGGCCCGCCTGCGGTCGGAATAGAATTGATTGCGCAGGATCGTGAACAGCCAGGCCTTGAGATTGGTGCCGGCCGCGAATGTGGCGCGCGCCTGCCAAGCTTTCACCAGCGTCTCCTGCGCCAGATCGTCCGCCATCTCGGGATTGCCGCACAGCGAACGGGCGAAGGCGCGCAGGAACGGCACCAGCTCAAGCAGACCTTGCTTGAATTTGGCCTCGCTTTCCGGCTTCGCGCCGGTACTCACGGTCTCGGCGTGGGGCGCGGTCATCACTGCTCGTCCTTCTGATCGAGTTTCGACAGAAGATCTGAGAATTCGTCGGGGATGGGCTCGCGAGCGACGTTGTCGAACATCCGGCGCAACTCACGGCCCAGCGCGCGCTGACGCGCCCGGATCGTGCGGTTCTTGTCGCCATTGTCGTTGTCGTCTTTCACCGTATCCCAACCCCGCCCTTTTGGCGCAAATGACACCGTTAACCTCCTGGACCACTACCTGGCTTCGCGGAACGTCCTTTGCCTCCATCCAGGCCGGTCCATTCGCAGAGGAGAACGCCTTTGCGTTCAGGTGGTTCCAGCCGGGAACCTTTTGGGCTTTGTGGGGTTTGGAATGTCAGGCTTAGTCATGGGTTCGAAGGAGACGGCAGGATGACCGTAGCACAGGCGCTCGCGCCTCATCTTCCCTATCTGCGGCGCTACGCGCGCGCGCTCACGGGATCCCAGAAGAGCGGGGACGCCTATGTCCGCGCCGCGCTGACCGCGCTGGTCGAGGGCGAGCAGTCCTTGAGCCCTGGTCTCGCCCCGCGGGTGGCGCTCTATCAAGTTTTCCACAAGATTTGGACGGGTCCCGCCCACCTCTATGAGAAGCATGGCGTCGTCGCGGCCGAGGACCAGAGCCCGGAGGACCGTCTGGCCTCCCTCTCGGCCAAGGCCCGTGCCGCCCTGCTGCTGACGGCGGTGGAATCCTTCACCATGGAAGAGGCGGCCGCCATCCTCACCGACACGCCGGACGGCGTGGAGCAGGCCATCGTCGAGGCTCAGCGCGCCATCGAGGACGAGCTGGTCTCCAAGGTCCTGATCATCGAGGACGAGCCGATCATCGCGCTCGATCTCGAGAACCTCGTCACCGAATTGGGCCATGAAGTGGTGGGCATCGCCGCCACGGCCGCCGACGCCGTCAAGCAGGCCCGCGCCAAACTGCCAGGTCTCGTGCTGGCGGATATCAACCTGGGCGAGGGCGGTTCGGGCATCGACGCGGTCAACGAGATCCTGTCGGGCTTCGACATCCCGGTGATCTTCATCACCGCCTATCCGGAGAAGCTGCTCACCGGCGAGCGGCCGGAGCCCACCTACCTCATCGCCAAGCCGTTCCTCCCCGAGACGGTCCAGGCAACGGTCGGCCAGGCGCTTTTCTTTCATCCAATCAAAAGGAAAGCCGCGTAAAAGCGCCTGCTGGAACTTTCGCCCCACCTTGACTATCTAGCCGTGGTAAGGTCCCGGCGAAAAAGAGGGTTAACATGGCCGCACGCGCGAAAACCGATACGAGTGACGAAGACCTCAAGGCCCAGCTCGACGCGCTGGTCGCGGATTTGCGCACCTTGCAGGCCGACGTCGGCAAGCTCGCCCAGGGCGCCAAGTCGGAAGCCGGCGAGCGCGTCACCGAAGCCCTGAAGCAGGCCGAGATCCGCCTCACCGCCGCCGTGGCCCAGGCACAGACAGCGGCCACCCAGGCCTATGGCCAGGCCGAGGAATGGGCGACCGACAATATCGATTCCCTGCGCGACACGGTGCGCGAGCAGCCCATCGTCTCCGTCGCGGTGGCGGCCGGCATCGGCGCGCTGTTCGGCCTGCTGTTCCTGCGGCGCTAGATGCTGTCGCGCGTCGCGTCCAAGGTCATCCTGCTGCAGATCGCGGCCTGCCTGTCTTTTTTTGGCATCGGTGCGCTCGCCTTTGCCATCTGGACGGGGCTCAGCCCCTCCATGGGCGAAGCCTGGGCCGCGGCGCTGACGGCGCTGATCCTCCTCATCGCGCCGCTGACCGCCGTGCTGGTCCTGGGCATCCCGCGCCGCAAGCCCAAGGGTCTTCTGGGTGGGTTCGGCGGGGAGGAGACGGCGGCAGCGATGCTCACCGGTATTGTCCGCGACCGGCCATTTTTGCTCCTTTTGGGAGCGGCGCTCCTGGGCGCGGCGGATGCGTTCTTCAAAAAACGCAAATGATGGCTTGGGGACAAGAGATTTTGTCCAAGATTCTCCTACAAAATCAGAAGCTTATAAAAAATCTGCGCTGGCGATAAGTTTTTTCGGTTTTTTCGGAACGAAGTTTGGCTGAAGCCATTCTCTACACCGAGCGGATGTCCGGTCCGGTACGCCCCAGCCCCTTCGACACCCCGCATCGGGTGTCCGCTCACTCCCCCTCCCAGACGAAAAAGTTTCAACCAGGCCGGTTCGCGGCTAACACTGGCTGCTATGAGCGCGCCTGTCACCCGCCGTCCCATCGTGGTTTCGACCCACAAGCACGAGGAGAAGCGCCGGCTTCTCATCGTCAAGCGCGACCTTCACATCATCCGCAATTGCATGCTGGGCCTGGTGACGGTGGCGGCGCTGACCATCGGCGTCGCGGCCGGCGAGATCCTGGCCCCCACCGTGGTC
Source organism: Rhizomicrobium sp. (assembly GCA_036491175.1). GTDB lineage: Bacteria > Pseudomonadota > Alphaproteobacteria > Micropepsales > Micropepsaceae > Rhizomicrobium. The sequence goes on along the minus strand of DASXCJ010000020.1, from coordinate 14,518 downwards.
GCCGGGATCCTGGCCCTGGCGCTCGCCCCCATCACGAACCGGCTGGAGAAATTCGGCCTGCCGCCGAGCGCCGCGGCTTTGCTCACCGCCGTCGTGGCGGTCGGCATTATCGTCGCGGGCGTGACGAGCTTCGCGCCTTCGGCCACCAGCGTTGTCAAGCACGCGCCCCAGATCGTCCGTTCGGTGGAGCGCAAGATCCAGCCGATCATGAATCAGATCGCGACCTTCGAGAAAGTCTCCCAGCAGATCACCCGCGCGCCCGGCGCGCCCGCGCCCAAGACGCCGCCCGCGCCGGCCGCCCCCATCGTCGACGGCACCGGCGTGATCACGACGGTGGCGCTCACCGCGCCCAACGTGCTGGCGATGATCCTCTACGTCACGGTGCTCACGATCTTCCTGCTGTCGGAGCGCAAGCGCTACATCCAGCAGCTCATCCTGTTGCCGCGCAGCCTGAACGGGCGGCTGCGCATGGCCCGCATCGTGCGCGACGTGCGCCATCGCGTGTCGGGCTATCTGTTCACCCTGGCCATGATCAATATCGGGCTGGCGGTGACCACCGCCATCGCCTTCACCATCGCGGGCGTCCCCAATCCGATCCTGTGGGGCGTGGCCTATGGCGTGCTCAATTTCGTGCCGATCATCGGGCCGACCACGATCATCATCTCCTCGGCGCTGGTGGGCTTCGCCACCGCCGACACGCTGGCGGGCGCCTTCCTGCCGCCGGCGATCCTGCTCGTCATCGACACGATCGAGGCCTATTTCGTGCAGCCCTGGCTTCTGGGGCGCAGGCTCGTCGTCAGTCCCATCGCCATCTTCGTGATGATCGCCGTGCTGGTCTGGATGTGGGGCGCGGCCGCGGCGATCACGGCGGTGCCGATCCTCATCTTCATCCACACGGTCCTGATGCATCAGCCGCATCTGAAGCCGTTCGCCATGTTCCTGGCGACGGAGAGCGTGCCGCGGCATGCCAACCGCCCGCCGCCCAAGCGCGAGCCGTTGATACTCAAGGACAAGCCCAGGGCCGCGCCGAAAGCCGACCCGAAACTTGGACCCGCCTCACGCGTTCCCTAGGGGAACAATGGAGGCTCCGATGGCTGTCCAGAACAGGCTTTCGGCCGATCAGGCGGAAGAAGACAATGTCGCCCGCGAACTGCCCACGCCGGAGGCGCGGCAGGGCGCCGTGTCGGGCCGCGTCATCACGGTGCTGATCGTGTCGACCCTCATCGTGGTCGCGATCTTCGCCGTCATGTGGCTCAGCCACGCGAATATCAGTACCGGCAGCTAGTCCTTCGCGCGCTCGACGTAGGAGCCGTCTTCCGTCAGCACGACCACGCGCGTGCCGGGCACGATATGCGTCGGCACCATGGTGCGCACGCCGTTGGAAAGCAGCGCGGGCTTGAACGAGCCCGACGCCGTCTGGCCCTTCACCACCGGCTCGGTCTCCATCACCTCGAAGGTGAGGCGCGCGGGCAATTCCATCGCGATGGGATTGCCGTTGAAGCTCTGCAGGCGGACTTCCATGTTCTCCTGCAGATAGGGCTGGCGGTCGCCGATCACGTCGGCGCTGACATGGACCTGGTCGAAGGTCTCCGGATCCATGAACACGTCGTGCGCGCCGTCCTTGTAGAGATATTGGAAGGTGCGCTCCTCGACGAAGGCCTTCTCCAGCGTGTCGGTGGTCTTGCAGCGCTCGACCACCTTCACTCCGTCGGAGATGCGGCGCATTTCCAGATGCGTCACGGGCGTGCCCTTGCCGGGATGGATGTTCTCCGCCGTCAGCACGACGTGAAGCTTGCCGCCCTTCTCGATGACATTGCCTTTGCGGACGGAGCTGGCGATAACCGAAACCACGTGAAGACCTCGTTTTGGGGCCAGCGCCTATAGCAGAAGCCCGAGTGATGAGCCAATCCCCTCCCGTCGCCCCCTGGTGGTCGCCCCATATCCATGCCGACAGAAGGCCGGGTTTGCTGGCGCGCGGGCGCATCAAGATCGCGTTGCGCCGCTGGTTCGAGGCCAGGGGCTTCACCGAGGTGGAGTGCGGCGCGCTCGCCGTCTCGCCCGGCAACGAGGCGCATCTGCACGCCTTCGCCACCGAGCTGATCGGGCCGGATGCGGCGCGGCGCACGCTCTATCTCCACACCTCGCCCGAATTCGCGGCCAAGAAACTGCTCGCGGCCGGCGAGACGCGCATCTTCGATTTCGCCCGCGTCTTCCGCAATCGCGAGCGCACGGCCACGCACGCCCCCGAATTCACCATGCTCGAATGGTATCGCGCCGACGAAGACTACGACGCGGCGATCGCCGACAGCCTCGCCATCGTCGCCAAGGCGGCCGAGGTGACGGAGCTTGCGACGTTCTCCTTCCGGGGCCGCGCATGCGATCCGCGCGGGCAAGCGCAGCGCCTCACCGTCGGCGAGGCGTTCCTGCATCATGCCGGCATCGATCTGCTGAAGACTCTGGACGAGACGGGGCGGGGCGACCGCGCCAGGCTCGCCTATGCCGCCAAGCGCGGCGGCATCGCCGTCGCCGAGGACGACAATTGGGCCGACATCTTCTCCAAGATCCTGGTCGCGCGCGTCGAGCCCAAGCTCGGCCTCGGCGCGCCCACGGTGCTGACTGAATATCCGCGCTGCGAGGCGGCGCTGGCGCGCGCGACGGCGCATGACCCGCGCGTCGCCGAACGCTTCGAGCTCTATGTCTGCGGCGTGGAGCTGGCCAACGGCTTCGGCGAGCTCACCGATCCGGTCGAGCAGCGCCGCCGCTTCGAGGCGGAGATGGATGAGAAAGCGCGCGTTCATGGCGAACGCTATCCCATCGACGAGGATTTCCTGGCGGCGCTGGCGCATATGCCGCCCGCGAGCGGCGTGGCCATGGGCTTCGACCGGCTGGTGATGCTGGCGACGGGCGCGCGCAATCTGGACGACGTGATCTGGACGCCGGCCCCGCGTTAGCCTGGCCGCGCGAGTTTGGGATTTCGCGGGCCTGTGCCAATCTGTTCACGCGATCCAGGTGAATCCCAAATGCAAAATTCGTTGTTCGTTCGCGGCATGCTGGCCGCTTTCGTCGCCGCGGCCTCGATAGCGCCGCTGCCCGCCGCCGCCGATCCGCCGGCCGACGTGCGGGCGCTGATCGGCAAGACCTGCCCCAATTTGTTCAGCGACGCCGGCGTCGCCTTCCCCGGCTTCACCGTGCCCAGGGGCTTCGTCACCGTTACGTTGGCCGACGGCTGGATCTTCCCGATGGCGAAGGGCAGATACCGCTATGCCTTCCTCGTCACGGGCCTGGGCGACGTGTGCAAGCTGCACGACGTGGCCGAGTTGCCGGACGAAAAGCAGGCCAATATCTGGCTCCAATGCCACGAACGTGACGCGATGCTCGAAGGCTTCGGCATGCGCAACGCCAAGCGCAGCGCGATCATCGCCTGGTGGACCATCGACCGCGGCAAGCTGAAGAAGATGCCCGACACCAAGGGCGTCATCTGCCAGCAGCCGGAGACGGGGGATTGATTCTTCCTCCCCCCGCTCTCGCGGGGAAGGAAGATATCACCGGTAATCCGCGTTGACCGCGTCGAGCGCTTTCGAGCCGGGGCACAATTCCTTTTCGCCGAGCGCGTTGAGCGGCGTCTTCACGGTCTTGAGATGACCGTGGATGTCCTCTGCGTCGTTCTCGACATAGAGCAGTCCCGTCACGACGTTGCCCTGCTTGGCGTGCATCTGCAGATAGGCCATCGCCCCGGCGCGGTCCGTCGGATCGTAGGTCTCGTGCAGCTTGGCCAGGCGCAGGATCGAGCCGTCATGCTGCGTCACGGTGGTGATGGTGCCGGGCGCGAAATCGGCGGTGATCTCCGCGCGCGGCACGATGAAGTCGAGCCGGTTCACCGCGTCGTTGTGCTCGCGGACGAAGTCGTAGGACTTGGTCGATTGCGGGTTGTTGTTGAACTGCACGCAAGGGCTGATCACGTCCAGGATCGCCGAGCCCTTGTGGCTGATCGCGGCCTTGAGCAGCGGCACCAATTGCTTCTTGTCGCCGGAGAAGCTCCGCGCCACGAAAGTCGCGCCGAGCAGAAGCGCCATCGACACCAGATCGATCGGCGAATCCGAATTCACCGCCGTCTTGCTCTTTGAGCCCTTGTCGGCGGTCGCCGAGAACTGGCCCTTGGTGAGGCCGTAGACGCCGTTGTTCTCGCAGATATAGACCATGTTGATGCCGCGCCGCACGCAATGGGCGAACTGGCCGAGCCCGATGGACGCCGAGTCGCCGTCGCCGGAGACGCCCAGATAGATCAGGTCGCGATTGGCGAGGTTGGCGCCGGTGAGCACGCTCGGCATGCGGCCATGCACGGCATTGAAACCGTGGGATTGGCCGAGGAAATAGTCCGGCGTCTTGGACGAGCAGCCGATGCCGGAGAGCTTGGCGACGCGATGCGGCGCGATGGCGAGCTCGAAGCAGGCCTCGATCAGCGCGGCCGAGATGGAATCGTGCCCGCAGCCCGCGCACAGCGTCGAGATGCGCCCCTCATAGTCGCGATGGGTGAAGCCCACGGCGTTCTTCTTCAGGGCAGGATGATGGAATTTCGGCTTGGCGATGTAGGTCATGGTGTCCGTATGCCCGCTCAACCCACCGTGTCATGGCCCGCCAATGCGGGCCACCCAGGTGGGTTCTGAACTTGTTTGAAGTTTTGTGGGATTCCGTGACCCATCGCGCCGCAACATGGCGTCACCTGGGTGGTCCGCACCAAGGCGGGCCATGACACGAAAAGATAGCTCACGCGGCCCCCTCGAAGCGATAGTCGAATTCCTGGATATCGCCGCGATAGCGCTCTGCCACGAAGCCTTTGCTCCAACCGTCATAGCACTGCGCGTAAGGCGGATGCGGGAAGGCGTTGCAGCGGCCGAGGCCGGCCGCGATGCCGGTGTGTTCGCAAACGGCCGCGAAATCCTGCGGCAGCCGCTCGAAGCGGCCGACGAAATCGGCGACGCTCTCGCCCCGCGGCCCACACAGATAGTCGCGCTGCGGGCGCATGATGTGCAGATCGCGGATCCAGGGCGCGTCCGCGTCGAGCGCGCGCAGCATGCCGCCGAGCCCATCCACGCCCTTGATTTCGGGCATGGCGCGCGCCAGCACGTCCCTGGCGAAGAAATAGAACGAGACGAGGCGGTCCCACGGATTGCGCACGAAGGCGAATTTGAAATGGCCCTTCGCCTGGGGATGGCGCGCCAGGAACTCCGGCAAGGTCTCATGCGTGGTGTTCGCATGCGCGGCGGCTTGGCCGTCGGCGAAAGGCTCGAGCGCGGCCGCGACGCTGATCCCGCCGGTCTTGGGGATATGCGCGAAGACGAATTTGCGTCTGTCGGAAACGATCATTCCGCCGCTTCCTTGCGCGTCACGCTCAGGCGCTCGGTGACGGCGGCGGTGATGAAGCGCGCGGTGATCGGCGTGCCGTCGTAATGCAGGATCGAGATGAACCGCGCCGGATCGATGCCGCATTCGTTGACGATCAGCTTCATCATCTGGGCGTCGCGGTTCTGCTCGATCACGAAGACCTGGTCGTGGGCGTTGATGAAGTCCACCACGCCGTCGGGGAACGGGAAGGCGCGCAGGCGCAGCGCATCGACATGCAGCCCGCTTGCCTCCAGCGTATGCAGCGCCTCGTCCATGGCGACCGACGTCGAGCCGAAATAGATCGCGCCCCAGCGCGTCGCGGCGGGCGCCTTGCGGACGATCGGCTGCGGCACCAGCGCCTTCGCCGTCTCGAACTTGCGCAACAGCCGCTGCATCACCTCGGTATAGTCCTTGCCGGCCTCGCTATAGCGGGCATAGGCGTCGTGGGACGAACCGCGGGTGAAGTAGGTGCCCTTGGTCGGATGCACGCCGGGAAGCGTGCGGTAGGGGATCGCGTCGCCGTCGACGTCGAGATAGCGGGCGAAGCTCTTGCCGGCCTCGAGCTCGTCATGGGTCATGACCTTGCCGCGGTCGTATTTGCGGGCATCGTCCCATTGGAACGGCTCGACCAGCCAGTCATTCATGCCGATGTCGAGATCCATCATGGAGAAGATCGGCGTCTGCAGCCGCTCGGCAAGGTCGAAGGCCTGCGCCGCGAACGCGAAGGATTCGTTCGGGCATTTGGGGAACAGCAGCACGTGCTTGGTGTCGCCGTGGCTGGCATAGGCCGCCAGCAGGATGTCGGATTGCTGCGTGCGCGTCGGCATGCCGGTCGAGGGGCCGCCGCGCTGGATGTCGAAGACCACGGCCGGCACTTCGGCGTAATAGGCGAGCCCGAAGAATTCCTGCATCAACGAGATGCCGGGGCCCGATGTCGCGGTGAAGGCGCGTGCGCCGTTCCAGTTGGCGCCCAAGACCATGCCGATGGCGGCGATCTCGTCCTCCGCCTGGACGATGGCGAATTTGTTTTCCTTGGTGACCGGATCGACGCGCAGCGTCTTGCAATGCGCGGTGAACGCCTCCGCCAGCGAGGTCGACGGGGTGATCGGATACCAGGCGCAAACCGTCGCCCCGCCATAGACGCAGCCCAGCCCGGCGGCATCGTTGCCGGAGATGAAGATGCGCGCGCCCACCTTGTCGTCGCGTACGACTTTGAGCTTGCAGGTGCCCGCGAGGTTCTTGTGCGCATAGCCATGGCCGAGCTCGACCGCGCGCATGTTGAGCTTGATGAGCTTGTCCTTGCCCGCGAACTGCTCGCCGATCAGCGCTTCGACCACGCTCGCCTCGAAGCCGAGCAGCGACGACAGCGCGCCCAGATAGATCACGTTCTTGAGCAATTGGCGCTCGCGCGGGATCGTGCCTTCCAAGGTGTTGGACAGCGCGGTCAGCGGCACGCCCAGAAGCGTGATGTCGTCGCGCAGCTTCTGGTTCGTCAGCGGCTTGGTGGAATCGTAGAGCAGGTAGCCGCCGGTCTCGATCTCGGCGATGTCGGCGTTCCAGGTCTGCGGGTTGAACGCGGCCATCAAGTCCACGCCGCCGCGCCGCCCCAGCCAGTTGCCGCCGGAGACGCGCACCTCGTACCACGTCGGCAGGCCCTGGATGTTCGACGGGAAGATGTTGCGCGACGCCACCGGCACGCCCATGCGCAGGATGCAGCGCGCGAACAGCTCGTTGGCGCTAGCCGAGCCCGAACCGTTGACGTTGGCGAACTTCACCACGAAATCGTTGGTGGATTCGATCGGTCCAGCGTTCATCGGCATGAGGCGGCTTTCGCGGTGTCGTAGATGTATTTCTTCATGTCCCAGGCCCCCGTGGGGCAGCGCTCGGCGCAGAGCCCGCAATGCAGGCAGACATCCTCGTCCTTCACCATCACCCGCGCGGTCTTCAGCGGATCGGAGACGTAGAGGTCCTGCGTCAGGTTCGGCGCGGGCGCGGTCAGGTGCAGGCGCAGCGCCGGCTCCGGATCGTTGGGCGTGAAGGTGATGCAGTCCATCGGGCAGATGTCGACGCAGGCGTCGCATTCGATGCAGAGATTCTCCTCGAACACCGTCTGCACGTCGCAGTTCAGGCAGCGCTGCGCCTCCTTGAAGCCGAGATCGCGGGTGAAGCCGAGCTCCACCTCCATGTTCACGTCGCGCAAGGTTATCTCGGTCGGCGCATGCGGGACCTTGAAGCGCAGATCCACCGAGATGTCGTTGTCATAGGACCATTCGTGGATTCCCATCTTCTGGCTGGACAGATTGGTCAGTGGATTGGGCCGCTCGGCCGCCACGTCCTTGCCGGTGCAGTGCAGATGGATCGACACCGCGGCGTCATGGCCATGCGCCACCGCCCAGATGATGTTCTTGGGCCCGAAGGCCGCGTCGCCGCCGAAGAAGACGCGCGGATTGGTCGACTGCATCGTCTTCTCGTCGACCTTGGGCATGTCCCATTTGTCGAATTCCAGGCCGATGTCGCGCTCGATCCAGGGGAAGGCGTTCTCCTGGCCCACGGCGACCAGCACGTCGTCGCATTCCATATGCACGTCCGGCTCGCCGGTGGGCGCCAGGGCGCGACGGCCCTTCGCGTCCTTCTCCGCCTTCACCTTCTCGAACAGAACCCCGGTGAGCTTGCCGTTGTCGTGCGTGAACTCCTTGGGCACCAGGAAATTGTGGATCGGGATGCCTTCGTGCATCGCGTCCTCTTTCTCCCAGGGGCTCGCCTTCATCTCGTCGAAGCCGGAGCGGACGACGACGTCGACCTGCTCGCCGCCCAGGCGCCGCGAGGTGCGGCAGCAATCCATGGCGGTGTTGCCGCCGCCCAGCACGATCACGCGCTTGCCGATGGACGTCGTATGCCCGAACGACACGGAGGACAGCCAGTCGATGCCGATATGGATGTTCGTCCCGGCTTCCTGGCGGCCGGGCATCTCCAGCTCGCGCCCGCGCGGCGCGCCGGAGCCGACGAAGATCGCGTCGTAATCCTCCGCCAGCAGCGATTTCAGACTGTCGATGCGCACGCCAAAGCGCGTCTCGGGTTCGAGCGCGAGGATGTAGTCGCACTCCTCGTTCAGCACCGTCTCCGGCAGGCGGAATTTCGGGATCTGGGTGCGCATCATGCCGCCCGCGAACGGATCGGCGTCGTAGAGCACGACCGTATAGCCGAGCGGCAACAGATCGCGCGCCACGGTGAGCGAGGCGGGCCCTGCGCCGACCAGGGCGATGCGCTTGCCGTTCTTCTGCGTCGCGGCCACGGGCATGCGGTTGGCGACGTCGCCCTTGTTGTCGGCGGCGACGCGCTTGAGGCGGCAGATAGCGACGGGCTGCTGGTCCTCGATGCGCCCGCGCCGGCAGGCTGGCTCGCAGGGGCGGTCGCAGGTGCGGCCCAGGACGCCCGGGAACACGTTGGAATGCCAGTTGATCATATAGGCGTCGGCGTAATGCCCCTCCGCGATCAGCCGGATATATTCCGGCACGGGCGTGTGCGCCGGGCAGGCATATTGGCAGTCCACCACCTTGTGGAAATATTCGGGATTGGCGATGTCCGTGGGCTTCATGCCGGGACGCGGGGACGGCCGCGCGAGCGGTCCCTCGACGACGATGGAACTCATTTTATTTGCACATCTCCACGGAGATGCCCGCCCGGTGTAGCCCTATGGGCGCACCTTGGGCGAACACCCGGTACGTTTCCCTGAGGCCATCTTACTCCGCTTTCGTGCCAGGAAAAGCCATGTTTTCGCCGCTCTGGCCGTAGATGCGAGCGCGTCTCAAGTGGGCGATTGCCGGTCTTCATGAAGGGGAGCCGGTCTTCATGAAGGGGAGATTGTCATCCCCGGCGAGCGAAGCGAGGGAAGGGGACCCAGCTGACCGAACATCTGCGGTCTCGATGAAGTTCGCGCCATGGCATCAGGGAATCTTCGTGTTTTGGCACCTGGGTCCCCTTCCCTCGCATTGCGCTTCCGCGCAATGCTCGCCGGGGATGACAGCGGAGCAGAATGCAGCACGTGCCCCGAATATTGAAATGACCGCCGACCAGAACGCCATCGCCGACAGCGTCGCCAAGATCTGCGCCCGGTTCGGCGACGATTACTGGAGCGAATGCGACAGCGACGCGCGCTTCCCGCACGAATTCCACCAGGCGATGGCCGAAGGCGGCTGGCTCGGCATCGCCATGCCCACCGCGCTGGGCGGCGCGGGCTTGGGCGTGACCGAAGCGGCGATCATGATGCAGGCGGTGACGCGAGGCGGCGGCGGGTTCTCGGCCGCCTCCTCGATCCATCTCAACATCTTCGGCCCGCATGCTGTCGTGAAGCATGGCAGCGATCAGCAGAAGGCGCGCATGCTGCCGCCGTTGATCAGGGGCGAGCACAAGGCCTGCTTCGGCGTGACGGAGCCCAATGCCGGCCTCGACACCACGAGCATCGAAACCTTCGCCAAACGCACGAACGAAGGCTACATCGTCAAGGGCCGCAAGATCTGGACCTCGTCCGCCCAGGTCGCCGACAAGATCCTGCTCCTCACCCGTACCACGCCGAAAGCGCAGAGCAATAAGCCGACCGACGGCATGACCTTGTTCTACACCGATCTCGACCGCGCCCGCGTCGAGGTGCGCCGCATCCCCAAGATGGGCCGCAACGCGGTGGATTCGAACGCCGTCTTCATCGACGATCTCTTCGTGCCGGACGAGGACCGCATCGGCGAGGAGGGCAAGGGCTTCCGCTACCTGCTCGATAGCCTCAACCCCGAACGCATCCTCATCGCCGCCGAAGCCATCGGCTTGGGCCGCGACGCGCTGCGCCGCGCGTCATCCTATGCCCGCGAGCGCGTCGTCTTCGGCCGCCCCATCGGCCAGAACCAGGGCATCCAGCATCCGCTCGCCGAAGCCTGGGCCTATCTCGAAAGCGCCTGGTGGATGACGATGCGCGCCGCATCGCTCTACGACGCCAAGGAGCCTTGCGGCGCCGAAGCCAACGCCGCCAAATTCCTGGGCGCCCGCGCCGCCTTCGACGCCTGCACCAAGGCCGTCATGACCCATGGCGGCATGGGCTATGCGAAGGAATACCAGGTCGAACGCCTGTTCCGCGAAAGCATCCTGACGCGCATCGCCCCCGTGACGGAACAGATGATCCTGTCGTTCATCGGCGAGAACGTGCTGGAGCTGCCGAAGTCGTACTGACGTTGCATCTCCTCGCAAAGGGGAGGTTCTTTCAGAACGGCTTCACCACGAAACTTCCGGGGGCGGTTTGCGCGCCGCCCGTCACATGCCGCGCCATCGCCTGATAATCCGGATGGTTCGGCGCGTAGGTGAGGCGGGCATGGCCGATCTCGCCATTTGCGCCTTGGGCGACGAGGTTCAGCGAGAGCACGCCGCTGTCATGCAGCACCGCGTGGCCGATATTGTCGCCACGCGGCAGGGCTGCTTGCGCGGCGGCCGCCGCCACTATCGCCGCGGCGACGACCGGCGGCGGATGGCCCGCGGCGTAAGCGGCCCAATATTGCGCCAGTGCCGGCCAGGCATTCGCGGTGCTCTGGTCGCGGCCGAAACGCATCGCGGCGCTCTCCGCGAAGGTCTCTTCCGCGCCGCCGTTGGGATATTGGAAATAGGCGCCGAGCAGCGCGAAATCGGCCTGGCGCGCGGTGAGAAAGGCGGGGGCGGCCGACTTCTTGTTGTCGAGGTCCTCGTAGTCGTAGGCGTGCATCGATTCATGGATGACGATGCTGCGCGAGCCCTCGAGCTCGCCATAGACCGGCACATGCCAGCCGCCGCCCGGCGTCGGCTGCGTCGCGATGACGACCTTGTGCAGCTCCGGGATATAGGCGCCAGGCACGATGTCCCAGGTCGAGCCCGCAGGCCAGTTGCGCGGCTGCACGTTGTGGAGCTGGGGCGCGTAATCGGTGACGTTGCTCCGGCAGGCGACGATCCCGATGCCGGAAGCGATGATGGAGTCGCCCAGCGCCTTGGGGAAATTGGCCAGCTCCGCCGTCACCAGCGCCGCATCGGTCTCATAGCCGGGCTTGCCCGGCGCGGCTGCATAGCTCATCGGCCCCTCCATTGCAGAGGCAAGTATAGAGCAAGACTATAGCTGCGCGAGGCTGAGATTGTTGCCATCCGGGTCCAGGAACCAGGCGACCTTGTTGCTGGAGCCGGGCGGGGTCCAGATGCCGAGCTCGTCCTGCTCGAAGCCGGGATAGCGATTGAAGGCGACGCCTTTGGCGGTGAGCGCCTTCACGGCGGCCACGATGTCGTCCACCTCCCAGCCCAGCACCGTGAACATCGCGGGCTTATGGTCGGCGACGGTGGAGATGCGCAGCTTGGCGCCGTTCATGTCGTAGACCACGGCGAAGTCGTCTTCGTGGATCTGCGGGAAGCCGAGCACGCCGCCATAGAACGCCTTCGCCTTGGCGCGGTCGCGCGTGACGATGAAGGCGCCGGTCCTGGCCGATTTTGGAAGAAGCTGTGTCATGACGCCGAGGATTCCGCGAATCGCGCCCTGTCGCAAGAGGCGCAAGGCGTCATAGACTATCGCTTATGCGACACGCCGCGCGAAAGACATTCGACCCCGGCCCGGGCGTCTCGATATCGAGCGTGGCCTGCGAATATCCGCCCGGCTGAACAGGGCGCAGCATCGAGGCGGTGGCGCATGCGGTCGGCTATCGACAAGCCTCGACCTTCGTGGCCATGTTCCGCAAAAGCTTCGGGCTCGCGCCCCGGGCCTGGATATCCGCGTTGCAGGAGAGCGGTTGATGGCGGGATTGTATTTCGAGGAGTTCACCGTCGGGCAGAGCTTCGCCCATCCCATCCGCCGCACCGTGACGGAGGCCGACAACGTCTTCTTCACCGCCATGACGCACAACCCCGCCCAGCTCCATCTCGACGAGGAATATGCCAAGGGCACGGAGTTCGGAACCCGCATCGTCAATTCGCTGTTCACGCTCGGGCTGATGATCGGCATCTCCGTCGGCGAGACGACCCTGGGCACGACGGTCGCCAATCTCGGCATGGACGAGGTGCGCTTTCCCAAGCCCGTCTTCCACGGCGACACGCTGCACGTGGAGAGCGAGGTGCTGGAATTGCGCGCCAGCAAATCGCGCCCCGGCCAGGGCATCGTCACCTTCCTGCACAAGGCCATCAATCAGAAGGGCGAAATCGTCGCCCAATGCAAACGCAACGCGCTGATGCTGGGGCGGAAGAAGTGAGGACGTTCCTCCTCCTCCTGTTTGCGAGCGTCCTGCTCGTCGTCGCTCTTTCCGGCGTCAACAATCGAGATGCTCGGCGATTTTCGCGGCGACTACATGGTCGCCTTGAACATCGATGACAAGGCGAGCAAGATTCTGTGGCTCATCGGGGCGCTCTCGTTCGTGGCGGCGGCGCGCAGCTACTACATCGCCTTCACCCGCTGAGCGGGCGCATTGAAATGCGCATCAATTGATGCTAGTTTTGATGCAAGGAGAAAAACCATGCGCACCACGATTGTCATCGATGACGAGCAGTTGGCAACGGCCCGTGAATATACGGGCATCGAAGAAACGCCGGCTCTTGTGCGCGAAGCCTTGAAGTCTCTCATTGAGCGTGAGGCGTCGCGTCGCTTGGCGCGGTTGGGTGGTACTCAGCACAAGCTGAAAGCGCCGCCGAGACGTCGGTTCGCCAAGATATGATTCTCGCCGATACGTCGATTTGGATCGATCATCTTTCCGGCAACGATCCGATCATGGCGCGTTTGCTTGAAGACCGTCGGGTGACGGTGCATCCGTTCGTGATCGGTGAATTGGCGCTCGGATATCTTGAGCCGCGGAATTTCCTCTTGGAGGTGCTGCACAATCTGCACGCAGCCGAGGTCGCTACCAATGACGAGGTCTTGGCCTTTATCGAGAACAACAACCTCTATGGCTCTGGGATCGGTTATATCGACGCGCATCTTCTGGTCTCAGCCCGGTTGACGCCTGATACTGCTTTGTGGACACGCGACGGCGACTTGGCGGCGGTTGCTGCGAAGACCGGCGTTGCGCTTGCGAGGTGATGGCCGCATGATCCTCCGTTCCCTCCTCTTCGTGCCGGCCGACAGCGAGAAGAAGCTCGCCAAGGCGATGTCGTCGCCCGCCGACGGATTGATCCTCGATCTGGAGGATTCGGTGGCGGCGGAGAACCGGCCGCGCGCGCGGGCGCTGGCGCGGGAGTTTCTGGCGACGAAGCATCCGCAATCGGTCTGGGTGCGGGTCAATCCGCTGGACAGCGCCGATTTCCGCGCCGACATCGAGGCCGTCGTGCCGGGCGCGCCGGCGGGGCTGGTGATCCCCAAGCCCGATGGGCCGCATGTGCTCAATGTGATCGATACGCATCTTCTCACGCTCGAGGCCGCGGCGGGATTGCCGGCGCGCGGCATCGCGCTGCTGCCGGTGGCGAGCGAGACGCCCATCGCGGCGCTGTCGCTGCAGGATTACCGGATCAAGCCGCCGCGTCTGGCGGCGCTCACCTGGGGCGCGGAGGATCTGTCGGCGGCGCTGGGCGCGGCAAGCAATCGCGACGAGAGCGGCGCGTTCTTCCTCACCTACAAGATCGTGCGCTCGCTCTGCCTGATCGCGGCCAAGGCGGCCGGCGTCGAGGCGATCGAGACCTTGCATGCCGATTTCCGCGATAGCGCGGGGTTGGAGCGCGCCGCGCGCGCCGCCCAGCGCGAGGGCTTCACCGGCATGCTCGCCATCCATCCCGGCCAGGTGGAGACGATCAATGCCGCCTTCACGCCGTCGCCCGCCGACGTCGCCCATGCGCAGAAAGTGGTCGCCGCTTTCGCCGGCGGGGCGGGGGTGGCCTCGCTGGAAGGCAAGATGCTCGACCAGCCCCACCTCAAACAGGCTCGCCACACCCTGGAGTTGGCGGCCCAAATCCGCGATTCGGCCCGCTAAGCCTCTGATATTGCAAGTTATTCTGCACGCCTGTTCAAAGTTCCCAGATTCTTCGAGATTTTTTCCTACATCGCCTTGACAGGGTGACGCTGCACCCCTAGGTTGTCAGTATTCCCCAATCTGCGCCTTGCGCGCATCGCTGCCCCATCCACCTCCGGTGTCATGGCCTGCCCGGCGTGCTTTGCACGCCAATTGTC